>CAZEPK010000367.1:0-4512 GCA_964514085.1 uncultured Nocardioides sp. | reverse complement strand
GGGCGCCGTGACCATCGACGGGGTCGACCTGCGCCGGATCCGGCTGGCCGACCTGGCCGAGATCGTCGGCATCGTCAGCCAGGAGACCTACCTGCTGCACACCACGGTCCGCGAGAACCTCCGCTACTCCCGCCCCGGCGCCACCGACGAGGAGATCGTGGCCGCCGCCCGGGCCGCCCGGATCCACGACCTGGTCGCCTCGCTCCCCGACGGCTACGACACGGTGGTCGGGTCGCGCGGCCACCGGTTCTCCGGCGGCGAGAAGCAGCGGATCGCGATCGCCCGGACCCTGCTGCGCAACCCGCGGGTCCTGGTGCTCGACGAGGCCACCAGCGCGCTGGACACCGAGACCGAGCGGGCGGTGCAGGACGCCTTCGACACGCTCTCGGCGGGGCGCACCACGATCACCATCGCCCACCGGCTCTCGACGGTCCGCGACGCCGACCAGATCGTGGTCCTCGACCACGGCCGGGTGGCCGAGCGCGGCACCCACGAGGCGCTGCTCCGGACCGACGGCCGCTACGCCGCCCTGGCCGCCTAGGGCTGACGGCTGGGTGGACGGCGGGGTGGACGGCGGGGTGGACGATGGTCCCGTGCCCGCCGAGATCCGCCCCACCGAGCGGCCCGGCGCGTACCTCGTCCTCCTCGACGACCGCCCCCAGTCGCACGTGGACCTGGCCGACCCCGGCCGCCTGGACTTCGACTACGTCCGGCGGATCGCCGACGTGCTCGACGCCCACGGCGAGCCGGGCGCACCGCTGCGCGTGCTCCACCTCGGTGGCGCCGGACTGACCCTGCCGCGGTACGTCGCCCACTCGCGGCCGCGGTCGGGCCAGGTGGTCCTGGAGCCTGACGAGCAGCTCACCGAGCTGGTGCGCCGCGAGCTGCCCCTCCCCCGCCAGAGCGGGATCAAGGTCCGTCCGGTGGACGGGCGCACCGGGCTCGAGGCGATCCGGGACGGGTCGCAGGACGCCGTCGTGGTGGACGCCTACGCCGGCGGCCGGGTGCCGGGCGACCTGGTCACGCAGGAGTGCGCCGCGGCGTACGCCCGGGTGCTCGACGACGACGGCCTCCTGCTCCTCAACCTCGTCGACGCCGCGCCGTTCGGCTGGGCCCGGCGGGTGGTGGCAGCGGTGCGCACCGTCCTGCCGGTCGTGGTGGTCAGCGCCGAGCCCGCCACGCTGCGCGCCCGACGACCCGGCAACCTGCTGCTCGTCGCCGGGCGCGCCGCGGTCCCGGCGGCGGCCCTGGCCGCCCGCGCCCTGAGCAGCCCGTCGCCCTACCGGGTCCTGACCGGCTCGCAGGTGGCGGACCGGTTCGGCGGCGGTCGCCCGTTCACGGACGCCGACACCGCGCCTTCCCCGCCGTCGGCCTAGGCGTCGGGCTAGGTGTCCGGCTGGAGGTCGGCCAGCCGCGGCACGACCTGCTCGCACATGGTCGTGGTCCAGGCGACCGGGTCCTCGCCGGCCGGCGACACCGTGATCATCGAGATGCCCAGCGCGGCGTACTGCGCCATGTCGGACAGGAAGCCGTCCACGTCCGCGGTGGGGTCGGTGGCCACGATCATCGTCTTCTCGATGGTGTCGTAGTCGCGGCCCACGTCCTCGCAGTGACCGCGCAGGACGCCGAGCTTGTGCTCGATGTCGTCGGGCGAGCCGCCGAAGACGTTGCAGGCGTCGGCGTACTGCGCGACCATCCGCAGCGTCTTCCGCTCCCCGCTGCCGCCGATCATGATCGGCGGCGGCGACTGCACGGGCGGCGGGACGTTGACCGGCTCCTGCAGCTGGTAGTGCGTGCCGGCGTACGGCGTCGCGTCGCCGGCCCACATCTGCCGCACGATCTGCAGCGTCTCCTCGAGCCGCTCGAAGCGCTCGCGCATCGACGGGAACGGCACCCCCAGACCCACGTGCTCGCGGTCGTACCACGCCGCGCCGATGCCCAGCATCCCCCGGCCGCCGGACAGGACGTCGAGGGTGGTGACCGTCTTGGCCAGGAGGCCCGGGTGGCGGTAGGTGACGCCGGTGACGAGCAGGCTCAGGCGCACCCGCTCGGTGATCGCGGCCAGGTAGCCGAGCGTGGTGTAGCCCTCGAGCATCGGCTCGCTCGGACCACCCAGGACCTCCATCTGGAACCAGTGGTCCATCACCGTCAGCTGGGCCACGCCACCCTGGTCGGCGACCCGCGCGGTCTCGGTGAGCCGCTCGGCCAGCCGGTGCTCCCAGTCGGGGTGGGTGAAGTTCGAGTAGTGCACGCCGAGCTGCATGCTCTCGACCCTACTCAGGGGTACTGCACGTCCATGACCGACAGCCAGCTCCCCGCGCACGTCCGTCCCGACGGCGTAACCGACGCCACCGTCGAGGCCCTCGGCAAGCTCTCCGAGGCCCTGGAGGTGGTCGAGGAGTGCCGCGGGCACCTCTACGCCTTCCACCGCCGGTCGGGCACCGCCGACCTGACCCTGGGCGACGCCGTCGACCTGCTCCGCAAGGCCGGCCACGAGGAGCTGGCCGAGCGGATCGACACCGAGCTCGTCGGCCGCAACATCCTCCAGGGCCGCTGGACCTTCCAGCTGGTCGAGGAGTACGACGACACGTACTGGACGCTGTTCCGCGAGCTCGAGCGCGAGGCGCGCGAGCAGCTGGTCGAGGGCAAGCGGCACCTGTTCGAGGCCGAGATGAAGGAGCGCGAGCGCACCTCCGGCGACCCGCACCACACCGCCGTGCCCGACGACTCGGGCCCCCAGGGGTCGGGCTCGCAGGGGTCGGGCTCGGAGGGATAGTCCCAGACGTTCCGGACGGACGTCCCGCCCGGAGCGCGTGGGGAAGGTCGGGGACTACCCCACCAACCAGGCCACCGGCCGGCGCAGGTGGGCCGGCAGGATCGTGGCGGCCGAGCCACGGGCCGCGTTGACCTGCGGCTGGGTGAGGAAGAGCGCCGTGGACAGGTCGGCGCCGGACACGTCGGTGTCGCGCAGGTCCGCGCCCAGCAGGTCGGTGCGGTCCAGGACCGCGCCCCGGAGGTCGGCGGCGATCAGAAGCGCGCCGCGCAGGTCCGCGCCGCCGAGGTCGGTGGCGCGCAGGTCCTGGCCGACCAGGTCGTTCCCGACGTACGACGGGCCGCCGCCGCGCACCGCCCGGCTCACCGCCCGCAGCGCCTCCCCGACCGCGGACGCCAGCTGGTCGAGGTCGGTCCCAAGGATCTGGGCCGGCGCGCCCTCGGTGTGCTCCGCGACCTCGGCCCGCAGCCGGGTGAGGTCCGGGTCCGGCGCCAGCGCCGAGGCCTGGTCCAGCAGGACCAGCATCTCGTGCAACCGCTGGACCACCGCGAAGACCTCGAACATCTCCGCGCCGCCGTCCGGGCTGCCGCGCCACGTCGCGCCGGCGTAGACCGCCTGGGTGACGTGCTGGCCGGCGCCGAAGCACTCGTAGGTCGTGCACCCCGACATCCCCACCTCGCGCAGCGAGGCGTGGATCGCGCAGCCGTAGGACCTGTCGAGGTTGCGGCACGGCTCACCGGCGTCCTTGGCGAAGGCGAAACCGTGCGAGGGCCGGAACGGCAGGGCGACGCAGC
This sequence comes from uncultured Nocardioides sp., assembly GCA_964514085.1. Classification (GTDB taxonomy): domain Bacteria; phylum Actinomycetota; class Actinomycetes; order Propionibacteriales; family Nocardioidaceae; genus Nocardioides. Next base: position 945 of record CAZEPK010000367.1, on the reverse strand, counting down.
ACAGGCCGACGCACTGCCCGCAGTCCGGCTCGAGGGTGACCACGTGCACATGGATACCGTGCGGACATGGCTCTCGCGACGACACCCCGCCAGCTCAACGACGGCACCACCATCCCCGCGGTCGGCTTCGGCACGTCCGGCCTGAAGGGCCAGGCCGCGGTCGACGCCGTGGTCAGCGCGCTCGAGAAGGGCTACCGCCTCCTCGACACCGCCGTGAACTACGGCAACGAGGCCGAGGTCGGCGAGGGCATCCGCCGCTCGGGTGTCCCCCGCGACGAGATCGTGGTGACCAGCAAGATCCCCGGCCGCCACCACGCCTACGACGAGGCCATCGCCAGCACCCGCGAGTCGCTGGAGCGGCTCGGGCTCGACCGCATCGACGTGCACCTCATCCACTGGCCCAACCCCCAGCGCGGGCTGTACCCCGAGGCCTGGCGCGCGCTGGTGCAGCTGCGCGACGACGGGCTGGTCCGCTCCCCCGGCGTCTCCAACTTCACCGAGGAGCACCTGCGCCGGGTGATCGACGAGACCGGCGTGACGCCGGTGCTGAACCAGATCGAGCTGCACCCCTACTTCCCCCAGGACGGGATGCGCGCCGTCCACCAGGAGCTCGGGGTGGTGACCGAGTCGTGGAGCCCGTTCGCCCGCAAGCAGGCGGTCTTCGAGGAGGACGTCGTCACCGCGGCGGCCGAGGCGCACGGGGTCACCCCCGGCCAGGTCATCCTGCGCTGGCACCTGCAGCTGGACGCGCTGCCCATCCCCAAGTCCGCGACGCCCGAGCGCCAGGCGCAGAACCTCGACCTCGACGGCTTCGGCCTGACCGCCGACGAGATGGCCGCGATCTCCGGGCTGGCCCGTCCCGACGGGCGCTGGTTCGGCGGCGACCCGGACACGCACGAGGAGCTCTGAGGGTGCCCGGAGGCGACCCGCCCACGCCGTACCTCC
>CAZEPK010000366.1:0-4553 GCA_964514085.1 uncultured Nocardioides sp. | reverse complement strand
CAGGACCGGTAGTACGCCGGTCCGAGCGCGTCCTCCATCCGGCTCCAGAACTCGGTATGCCTCACTCCCTCAGATTCGCACAGCCCGGGTGACGAGCCACTCCTGCCCCGTGGCGCTGGTGCGGTGCACCATCTGCTCCACCCGCCAGCCGGCCGACGACAGCACGGCGCGCAGCGGCGCCTCCCGCCAGTAGGTGAACCTGCGGGGTGCCCGGACGCTGCCGTGGACCGACCACTCCTCGCCGTCGCCCTCCTTGAGCGACATCCCGAGGGCGCCTCCGGGCCGGGTGGCCGCGGCCAGCCGGGTCAGCACGGTGGGCAGGTCACCGCGGCCGACGTGCAGCAGGCAGGCGCTGGCCCACACGCCGTCGTAGGGCCCGCCGAGGTCGTCGGTCAGCGGGTCGAGGACGTCGGCGTCGTGCCCGCGGCTGCGCATCAGGTCCACGAACGCCGGTGCGACGTCCGTGCGCCGCACCACCAGCCCGCGCTCCTCCAGCTGCAGGGCGTCGCGGCCCCCGGCGCTGCCGATCTCCAGCACCGAGCCGCCCGCGCCCACGGCCGCGGCGAACGCGTCGAGCTCGGCCCGCAGCTCGGCGTGCACCTCCCAGACCCGGTCGCTGTAGGCCTCCGCGTCGCCGTCGTAGGCCGCCACCGTGGCCACGGTCGCAGCGCCGCGGACGTCGTGGGCGTGGTGGACCAGGTCGTGCAGGTGGTAGCGGCCGAGGGTGTCGACGGTGAACGCCGCACCGTCGCTGCGCAGGCCACGGCGCGACCGGGTCGCCTCGTCGGCGCGGGCCAGCACGTCGTACCTCAGGGCCACGACCTCGGCCGCCGCCACGAGCTCCTCGGCGACGGTGGCCGGGTCCTGCTGGTCGTAGCCGTCCTCGAGCGCGGTGACGTCCTGGTCCCAGTTCGCGAAGCGCGGCTCGTCCTGCTCGAGCATCAGGGCCAGCCGCTCCTCGAACTTCCGGTTCACGTCGCGGACGTGGCAGGCGTACTCCAGCGCCGACCAGGTGTGGTCGTCGGGCCGCCGCGCCGCACCCGGCTGGGCCAGCACGGCCCGGAAGCCCAGGGCGTTGTCGCGGATCGCCGGGCCGATCGCGGCCGGGTCGACGGTGCTCGCGTCGTAGCCGCAGTCGGCGCAGCGCTCCTGGAGCACCCAGGTCCAGTCCTTGGTGTCGGGCTCGATCACCGACACATCATCATGGAGCGCGTGACCGTGCGCAGCGCAGATCCTGCCGACCTCCCGCGAATCGCGGCCATCTACGACGAGCAGGTCCGCACGGCGATCTCCACCTTCGACCTCGAGCCGCGGCCGATGTCGTACTGGGAGGACCGCCTGGCCAGCACCGCCCCCGGCGACCACCTGCTCGTGGCCTGCTCCCCCGCCGGCGAGGTGCTGGGCTACGCCTACTCGTCGACCTACCGCCCGCGGCCGGCGTACGACCGGACCCGCGAGGTCTCGGTCTACCTGGCCGCGGACTCCCGCGGGCGCGGCCTGGGCCGGCTGCTGTACGACGAGCTGCTGGCCCGCCTCCGCGCCGACGATGTCCACCAGGTGCTGGCCGTGGTCGCCCTGCCCAACGACGCCAGCGAGGCCCTGCACCGAGCCTGCGGCTTCGAGCGGGTCGGCGTGCTCCCCGAGGTGGGCTGGAAGTTCGACCGGTGGATCGACACGGCGGTCTGGGGCCTCACGCTGGGGTAGCGACCCGGGGGCGGTGGGTGAGCACCCGTCGTCCACAGGGCGGAGGTGGGCCAGCCACGGTCGTCCCCGTGGACAACGGGTGCCCACCCACCGCTCCCCGGTCGGGCCCCGTACCTAGGTCAGCAGCAGCCGGTCCAGCCGGCGCCGCACGACCACCAGCCCCGCCAGGCCCATCAGGACCAGGTAGACCACCGAGACCGCCGAGGCCCACGACAGCGCGCCGGTGGTCAGCTCGCGGCACAGCACCACGCCGCGGTAGAGCGGGGTGCACTCCACCAGCCAGCGCACCGGCCCGGGGAAGGCGGTGACCGGGAAGAAGGTGCCCGAGAAGAGGAACAGGGGCAGCTGGACCAGCGTGACCTTGTCGAAGTCCTGCCAGCTCTTCATGTACGTCGTGGCCGCCATGCACACCGCACTGGAGGCGAAACCGATCAGCAGCGTGGCCGGCAGCGCGAGGATCGCCCACCACGAGTGCACCAGCCCCATCGCGGTCATGGTGACGAGGAACGCCGCGGCGTACGTCGAGCCGCGCAGCTGGCTCCACACGATCTCGCCGCGCGCCACGTCACTCGTGGTCAGCGGGGTGGCGAGCATCTGGTCGTAGAGCTTGACGAACTTCAGCTTGAAGAAGGTGTTGAACGTCGCGTCCATCAGGGCGCCGTTGAGCGCCGAGGCCGCGAGCATCCCGGGCGCCACGAAGTCGGCGTAGGGGATCTGGCGGCCGTTGAGCTCGAAGGTGTCGATGAGCTGCCCGACGCCGATCCCGATCGAGAGCAGGTAGAAGAAGGGCTCGAAGAAGCCGGAGACGAACAGCTTCCAGGCCTTGCGGTAGACGAGGTAGTTGCGCTGCACGATCAGCGCGGTGGCCCGCACCGCGCCGAGGGGCCGGACGTCGGTCGTGCTCACGTCACCAGCCTCTTCTCGAGCCCGCGGACCGCCCAGGCCCACCCCGCCACCAGGAGCGCGGCGAGGACCGCGACGTTGACCGCGGCCACCCACCAGGTGACGTGGTCGAGGGCGAACATCCGCGACAGGTTCACCCCGTGCCACAGCGGCGTGATCCGCGCGATCCAGGCGCCGACCGTGCCCAGGTTGCTGATCGGGAAGAAGGCGCCGCTGAAGAGGAAGAGCGGGAAGATGCCCAGCCGGAAGAGCAGCCCGTAGCCCTCCTCGGAGCGCAGCCGCGTGCTGAAGCCGTAGACCCAGGTCGCGAACACCATCCCCACGAGCAGCTGGGCCCCGAACGCTGCCAGCGGGCCCCACCAGCTGCCGTAGACGCCGAACGGCGCCAGCACCAGCGTGTAGACGCCGCAGGTGGTGGCCAGCCGGAAGAGCACGAAGGACAGGTGCGCCGCCACCAGGTCGCGGCAGGCCAGCGGGGTGGCCAGCATGGCGTCGTAGATGCGTTGCCACTTGATCATGGCCATGACGGGGTAGGTCGTCTCGCCGACGGCGGTCTGCATGGCGTGGGCCGCGATGAGCCCGGGCACCACGAAGTCGAAGTACGACGTGGCGCCCTCCAGCACGTCGGGGTCGCCGTCGATGAAGCCCCCGAGCAGCACGCCCATCGCCAGCACGTAGAGGAGCGGCGCGGCGAACGAGGTGATCACCGTGCCCCGCCAGGTGCGGCGGTAGAGGGTGGCCCAGTAGTCGGCCTGGCGGCGTACGCCGTCGAGGAGGCCGAGCCGCCCGCCGTTGCTCGCGGCCCCGGTCGCTGCCACGCCAGCCATCAGTCGACCAGCGTCCGGCCGGTGAGCCGGAGGAACACGTCCTCCAGGGTGCTGCGGCGCACCAGCGTGGCCACGGGCCGCAGCCCGCGCTCGTGGACCTGGGCCACCACGTGGTCGCCGTCGTCGCCGTAGACCAGCAGCCGGTCGGGCAGCACCTCGACGCGGTCGCCGAGGTCGCGGACCTTCTCGGCCAGCGCCTCGTGCGTCTCGCCCTCCTCGGCCACCCCGAACCGCAGCTCGGCCACCTCGCGGGTCGAGTGCTGGCGGATGAGGTCGAGCGGGGAGCCCTCGGCCACGATGACGCCGCGGTCCATGACCACGAGCCGGTCGCAGAGCTGCTCGGCCTCGTCCATGTAGTGGGTGGTGATCACCAGGGTCACGCCCGACTGCTTGAGCCGGAACAGCCGGTCCCACAGCACGTGCCGGGCCTGCGGGTCCAGCCCGGTGGTCGGCTCGTCCAGGAGCAGCAGCTCGGGGCGGTTGACCAGGCTCCGCGCGATCGTGAGCCGGCGCTTCATGCCGCCGCTCAGGTCGTCGACCTTGCTCGAGGCCTTGTCGGTGAGCTGCACGAAGTCGAGCAGCTCGTCGACCCGCTCGGCCACGACGTCGCGGGGCAGGCCGAAGTAGCGGCCGTAGATGAAGAGGTTGTCGCGCACGTTGAGGTCGTTGTCAAGGGTGTCCTCCTGCGGACAGACGCCCAGCCGGCCGCGGATGGCCGGGCCGTCGACGGCCGGGTCCAGGCCGAGGATCCGGAGCTCGCCGCCGCTGACCGGGCTGACCGCCGCGATCATCCGCATGGTGCTCGACTTGCCGGCGCCGTTGGGGCCCAGGAAGCCGAACGCCTCACCGCGGCGCACCTCGACGTCGATCCCCTTGACCGCCTCGAAATCACCGAAGGACTTGCGCAGCCCCTTCGCCGAGATCATCGGCGGGGCGTCGGCGTCCGTCACGGGAGCAACCTACGACGGGCCGTCGACATCCCTCACCTGCACGGGACCGTCAGAGCCGGACGGCCGCCGTCCCGAACGCCACGTCGAACCGGTCGCACCACACCACCACCGAGGTCAGCCCCTCGAGCCGGACGTCGGCCGGGATCTCGTAGTTCTGGTTGCCGCGGTT
>CAZEPK010000365.1:0-4631 GCA_964514085.1 uncultured Nocardioides sp. | reverse complement strand
GAGACTCCGTCGACCAGGGCGTGGTGGGTCTTGGTGTACATCGCGACCCGGCCGTCGCGGAGGCCCTCGATGACGTGGGCCTCCCACAGCGGGCGCTCCCAGGCCAGGCGCGTGGAGTGGAGCCGTGAGCAGAGCTCCAGGAGCTCGCGGATCCGGCCGGGCTTCGGGAGGGCGCTGTGGCGGACGTGGTGCTCGATGTCGAACTGCTCGTCGTCGCGCCAGACCAGCTGGGCCCCGGTGCGCAGCGAGCGGTAGGGGTGCTTCAAGAACAGCGGCGCGATCTCCTCCTCGTCGCGCATCTCCTCGAACATCTCGCGGACGTAGTTGCGCCCGGCTCCCTCCGGCTTCTCGAAGAGCTGCAACCCACCCACGTGCATGGGCATGTTGCGGTTCTCGGCCAGCAGGAAGCCTGCCGAGGTGGGGTCGATGGGAGTGGCCACCGGGCTCCTTTGGGAGAGGAAGGGTCGCGGCGATCCTCCCCTGCGGTGACGAGCGCCACAAGCCCGGCGGGGCCGGTCCCGAACCCTGACCACCCGGCGTCCACCGGGCGTCCACAGACCGCACGGCTCGAGCCGCTGTCCACAGCGGCTCCTTCGGTGGGCCGCTCCGGTCGCCGCTCCTCCCTAGCGTCGGACCCGACCAGCCACCACACCTCGGGAGGACCCATGCACCCACCGTCCGCGGCGCGCGCCCTCGGCCTGCTCGTCGCCGGGGTCACCGCGACCCTCGCGATCTGGGTGGTCGCCACGCCCACGGCCACCTCGACCGTGGCCCCCGCTGCCGTGGGGCGCCCGTGACCGTCTGGCAGCATCGGGCGGCATGGAGGTCGAGGCGGCGCCGCTCGACCGGCTGTGGGAGCGCAGCCGGGAGTCGGTGCAGTCGCGGGTGGCCCGGGTCAGCGCCAAGCGGTGGCAGATCGGCCAGTGCGCGATCGCCGCCGGGGTGGCCTGGCTGATCGCCGCGGACCTGCTCGGGCACCAGAGGCCGTTCTTCGCGCCCGTGGCCGCGGTGGTGAGCCTCGGCACGTCGTACGGCCAGCGGCTGCGGCGGGTGGCCGAGGTGACCACCGGCGTGGCGCTGGGGGTGCTGCTGGCCGACCTGCTGGCGATCCTCATCGGCTCGGGCTGGTGGCAGCTCGTGGTGGTCGTGACCCTGTCGATGACCTCGGCGCTGCTGATCACCAGCGGCCAGATGTTCGTCACGCAGGCCGCCGTGCAGTCGGTGATCATCTCCGCGCTGGCTCCGGCGCCCTCGCAGGCGTTCGTGCGCTGGAGCGACGCGGTCATCGGCGGGTGCGTCGCGCTCGTGGCCGCCACGGTGGTCCCGGCCGCGGCGCTGCGGCGGCCGCGGGAGCGGGCCGCGATCGTGGTGCGGAAGATCTCCGCGCTGCTCCGAGCCGCGGGCGAGGTGATGGCCGACGGTGCCGCCGCGCGCGGTCTGGAGCTGCTGGCCGACGCCCGCGCGACCGACAGCCTGATCCGCGAGCTGCAGGACGCCGCCGACGAGGGGATGGCGGTGGTCTCGTCCTCGCCGTTCCGCATCCGGCACCGCGGCGACATCCGGCGGATGGCCGAGCTGGTCGAGCCGCTGGACCGGGCGCTGCGCAGCACCCGGGTGCTGGTGCGCCAGACGGCGGTCGCGGCCTACCACCAGCGGCACGTGCCGGCGTCGTACTCGCTGCTCGCGCTGGATCTCGCCGACGCCGCCGACATGGTGGCCGAGGAGCTCGCCGCCGACCGGATGGCGGTGGCCGCGCGCGACGCGCTGGTCCAGGTGGGCGAGGCGACGGGTCTGGTGGAGCGGGCCGAGGAGATGACGGCGGAGGTGGTGCTGGTCCAGCTGCGCTCGGTCGTGGTCGACCTGCTGCTGCTCACCGGGATGGACCAGGTCCAGTCGACCGAGGCGCTGCCGCCGCCCCCGCGGTGGGAGGCACCCGCCGGCGATGAGTGAGGGCGACGCGGCGGGTCCGACCGAGGTGGTCCCGATCGAGCACTGGGTGCTGCACGTCGACCTCGACCAGTTCATCGCCGCGGTCGAGGTGCTGCGCCGTCCCGAGCTGGCCGGCCTGCCCGTGGTGGTCGGCGGCGACGGCGACCCCACCAAGCGCGGCGTGGTGTCCACGGCGTCCTACGAGGCGCGCGAGCACGGCGTGGGCTCCGGCATGGCGCTGCGCATCGCGGCCCGCAAGTGCCCGGACGCGGTGTTCCTGCCGGTGGACCGCGAGGCCTACGACGAGGCCTCGACGCGGGTGATGGCCGTCCTCCGCTCGCTGGAGTGGGGCGGGCGGCCGGTGGTCGTCGACGTCCTCGGCTGGGACGAGGCCTACCTCGCGGCCGGCCCACGCCCGGGCCAGGACGCACCCAGCGCGAGCCAGCTCGGCCGCGGCCGCCCCTGGGCGGGCGCCGCCGAAGCGCTGGCGGCAGAGGCGGCAACGGTGGTGGAGGCGGGGCAGGGGAGCCTCCCACCGGAGGGGAGGGGGGCCCTGGGTGGGCCCTCCGACGCAACCCCCGACCCGGTGGTCGACCCGGTGGTCGACGCGTTGGCCGATCCGCTGGTCTTCGCGGCGCACATCCGGGAGCGGGTGCTGGCCGAGACGCGGCTGCACTGCTCGGTGGGGATCGGCGACAACCGGCTGCGGGCCAAGATCGCGACCGACTTCGGGAAGCCGCGGGGCAGCTTCGTGCTGACCGCGGAGAACTGGTTCGAGGTGATGGGCGACCGGCCGACGCGGGCGCTGTGGGGGATCGGGTCCAAGACCGCGAAGAAGCTCGCCGCGCTCGGCATCGACACGGTCACCCAGCTGGCGCAGTCGGACGCGCGGGTGCTGGCGGCGGAGCTGGGGCCGACCATGGGGCCGTGGTACCACCGCCTCGGGCGCGGGGTCAGCGACAGCGCGGTCACCGGGGAGCCGTGGGTGCCGCGGGCTCACGGGCGGGAGACGACGTTCCAGGAGGACCTGGAGGACTGGGAGCGGATCGCCGACGAGGTCCGGACGCTCACCCGCCAGGTGGTCGAGGACATCGACCGCGAGGGTCGGCCCGCGGCGCGGGTGGGCCTCAAGCTGCGCTACAAGCCGTTCTTCACCGTCAGCCGCAGCCTGACCCTGCCGGAGGCGACCAGTGACCCGGAGGTGCTGGCCGAGCAGGCGGTCAGCCTGCTGGAGCGGGTGGAGAAGGACCGGCCGGTGCGGCTGCTCGGCGTCCGGCTGGAGATGGTGCCGCCCGAGGGCGGCTACTGAGCCGGGCGCGTGTCCCGGACCCAGCGGACCTCGCCGTCCTCGACCTCGGTGGTGCGCTGCAGCCCCAGCCGGCCGGCGATCGCCGCCGAGGCGGTGTGGTCGGGGTGGATCAGCGCGACCAGACGCGTCGCTCCGGCGCTCACCAGCCAGTCGGCCATCGCGCTGGCCGCCTCGGTGGCCAGGCCCAGACCTTGGTGCGCGGGCGCGACCACCCAGGCGAGGGACGCCTCGGTGCCCACCACGGTGGCCTGCACGTAGCCGACCAGGGGACCGTCCGAGCCGAGCCCAACGACCCAGTTGAGCCAGGTCTCGGCGCCGTCGGCGGAGCGGCCGACCGACTGTCGTGCGTAGCGCGCGCTCAGCTCGTCGAGGGTGGGCGCAGCGCCGCCGGTGAACTCGTAGAGCGAGTCCGAGGCGAGGACGTCGACCATGGCGGCGGCGTGGGCCACGGTCAGTGGCTCGAGGCGCAGCCGGTCCGTGGTCAGCGGCTCCGCGATCACCCGAGCTCCGAGCGGAGCTCGCGCACCACCGAGTCGACCACCGCCACCAGGTCGTAGCCGCTGGCGGCGGCCACCGCGCGCTGCCGCTGGTACGACGCGCCGCGGCCCGGGATGTCGAGGACCGACGCGAGCTCGGCGGCGCAGCCCAGCCGCTCGGCCACGGGCTCGAGGCGCGCGACCAGGGCGGCCAGGTCGTCGGTGATCAGCGCCTCGTTCGAGTGGGCGTCGAGGATCACGATCGCCTCGAGGCCGTAGCGTGCGGCCCGCCACTTGTTCTCCTGCACGTGCCAGGGCGGCATCGTGGGCAGCTCCTCGCCGCCGGCCAGCCGGGCGTCGAGGTCGACCACCAGGCACTGGGTCAGGGCCACCAGGGCGGCCAGGTCGGCGAAGGTGGAGACGCCGTCGCAGATGCGGTTCTCGATGGTGCCCAGGCGCGGCGCGGGCCGGACGTCCCAGCGGACCTCGGTCAGGTCCTCGATCACGCCGGTGGTGACCTGGTCATCGACGAAGGACTCGAACTCCGACCACTGCCCGAACTGGAAGGGCAGCCCGGCGGTCGGCAGCTGCTGGAACATCAGCGCCCGGTTGGAGGCGTAGCCGGTGTCCACGCCGGCCCAGATGGGGGAGGAGGCCGAGAGCGCCTGGAAGTGCGGGTAGTGGTTCAGCAACGACGACAGCACCGGCAGCACCCGCTCCTGCGACGGCATGCCGACGTGCACGTGCACGCCCCAGATGAGCATCTGCCGGCCCCACCACTGGGTCCGGTTGATGAGCTCCTGGTAGCGGTGGCCCTCGGTCAGCTGCTGGCCGCTCCAGTCGGCGAACGGGTGGGTCCCGGCGCCGAAGAGGTCGAGCCCCAGGTCGTCGCCGGCCGGTACGACGACCTCGAGCGT
>CAZEPK010000364.1:0-4634 GCA_964514085.1 uncultured Nocardioides sp. | reverse complement strand
ACGGGTGAGTCGGCGCACCTTCGACGCCCAGGAACGTGCGGGCTTGTGCGACCTCCTCGACGAGCTCGGGCCGGATGCCCCCACGCTCTTGGCGCCGTGGAACACGCGGGACATCGCGGCGCACCTGTACCTGCGCGAGCACGATCCCGTGGCCGGGCCCGGCCTGATCGTTCCGGGCGCGTGGGCACGCCTCGCGGAAAGACACCACAGGCGAGCAGCCGGTCGGGACTTCTCGGCGCTGGTCGCAGCGGTCCGCTCCGGACCGCACGGAGTCTTCCGTCTTGGCTGGCTCAGACGGGTGCCGAACCTCAACGAGTTCTTCGTCCATCACGAAGACGTGCGCCGCGCGAACGGCGGCGCTCCCCGTGATCTCGGCGCGGCCATGGAGCAGGCGCTGTGGGCCAACGTCCGGAGCGGGGCGCGGATCCTTGCCCGTCGACTACGTGGATGCGGGCTGGAGATGCATGACCCGTCGACGGGGCAGACAGTTGTGGCCCGTCGCCGCAAGCCCACCGTCCGCATCTCGGGCGAGCCGGGTGAGCTGCTGCTCTTCCTCTTCGGGCGCCAAGACGCCGCAGTCGTCGAGGTGAACGGCCCACCCGAGGTCGTCCACAAGGTGATGTCAGCACGGCTGGGAGTCTGAAGGACCCACGGCTCTCGCCGGAGGCCGGCGCGTGCTCGCGGCTACTTGACCGCCAGCACGTCGATCGGCTTGATGTCGGGGTCGGCCGCCAGTAGGTCCGGGCCGACCTCCGCCAGCGCGGCCGGGATCTGGCCGTTCACGTGCGCCTGGCGAGCGTCCTCGCTCTCGAACGTGTCGAAGATCCCGTAGGTCGTGTCGTCGATCCGGAAGGCGTACCACGTCACGGTGCCCGCCTCCTGCACGGCAAGCTCGCGTCCCTGCTTCAAGAACGCACCGAGCTCGTCGCCCTTGTCGGGCTTGGCTGTCAAGATCGCGAGCAGCCCTCTGTCGATCGCCATGGGACGTGTCCTTTCGTCGGGTTGCCTTCGACGCTACGACCGGAGTGGTTGGACTTCGAGGGACCCGCGCGCGAGACCGTCGACACCCGGACCTCGGCTCCTCCGTGGCGGGACCCAATGCACGGGCCGGCGGTTGGCCTGCAGATCGCCGTGGTGTCGATCTGGGGAGTGAGCGGGCCGGCGGGGCACGCGAATCGCGGCATGGTCGGGCGGAGCCGACAGCGGCATGGTCGGGCGGTTCGTCAACCCTTGGCGAGGTGCTCGATCACCCATTCAGTGTGGCGACCGCATCTACGGGCCGGTGGTAGGGAACGTGGCGACGAGAATTCGCGCCAGTAGATGCCACTCGAAGAAGCAGAGCGTGCCGGTGATGATCCCCCCGAGGAGGGCCGCCGGAGTGCCGACGCTCTGCTCATCCAACGTGATCGAGCCTATGAGAAACGCCCACAGAGCCACGCCGGCCGCCCAGGAAGCGATGAAGACCTTGAGAGCAGACCTTCGATCGGTGTCTTCACTACTTCCCCACTCAAGCCCGAGCAGCAGACTCACGGGGAGCACGTAACACGCGCCGACCGCCGCAAGTGGCCAGGACCCAAGAACGACTGGGACCAGCAACTCGACGACCCCGGCGACCAGATAGCTGGCGACAACCAGAGGCTGAACCTGCACAGCAAGTCAGACTAGTTCGGTCGACGCTCATAGGCGGCATGGTCCGACGTCGCCCGCGCACCGGCGCGTTCGCTCCCGGAGTGATCCGGGATCGGAGGAGGGCCCACCCTGGGTGCTCCGTCGGTACGGCTCAGCCCGTGGCGTCACGGGCGGCGGGCGGCGTACGCCACTCCGCCAGCGGGTCGTCGATGAGGTCGCCGAACGCGGCCAGGTCGTCGGCGACCAGCTCGGTGAACTGCTCCGCGAGGCCTGCTGTCTCACCAGCGGATGTGGTGGGCGCGTCGGGCACGCTCGCGACGGAGCTCCAGAGCGTCGGATCGGCACCGGCGTGCACGAGGACCCGCTGCACCTCGCGGTCGGTGTGGCGACGGAGTCGCTCCTGGACCACCACGAGCAGCTGCTCCCGGTTGAAGTGCTCCAAGAACGGGGTGATCCGCTCGAGGTAGCGGCTCCGCGCGAGGTACTGGCTGTCGGGATCGAGCAGGGCGCGCTGGGCGGGGCGTCGTTCGGTGCCGTCGCGCACGTGGTGCCGCCACTGGGAGATCGCGCGCTCGAACGGGTCGCGCACCAGGTAGACGAGGCGGACCTCCGGCAGCAGGGCCCGGACCCGCTCGGCCACCTCGGGATGCGAGGGATCGGTGTAGCCCGGCGAGGACTCCCCGCGCACCGGAGCGCCGGGATCGAACTGAGCGGCGTACCACTCGCGTCCCCGGTGCCACTGCCCCTCACGCCACCACTGCGTGGCGTCGTCGTCCGGCGGTGTGGACGGGCCGAAGAAGAAGTTCAGCTCCTTGCCGGGCGCCATGGCGACCTGCGGATGCCGGTCGAGGAGCCGGTGGAGGGCGCTGGTGCCGCACTTCATCGCGCCGACCACGAGCAGGTTCGGGTACGACGCACCGGCGCCGCGAGTCGCGGTCATCCGGCGGCCGAACGGACCGTCCGCCACTGCTGCCAGACCTCCTCGCTGACCGGTCGTCGCTCCCGGATGGCGGTCGGCAGTCGCCGCACGAACGCCGGCAGCTCGCGGCGTACGTTCCGGTCGGCCGCGGCCTGTCGCAGGAGCCCGACGACCGCCAGCGCAGCGGTGCTGCGCGGCAACCGCATGAGCGCGGTGAGCGTGTCGTTGCGCCGGCACAGCGCCCACCGCGAGTCCCGGTCGTCACGCTGCGTCGAGGGAGCGTGGTGCGCCACCAGCGTCTCCACGTAGCACTGGGCCCACCCGCCGGCGGCGAGGTCGAGGGCCAGGAGTGCCTCCTCGCCTCCGAAGCCGAGGACCTCGCTGTAGCCGCCGGCGTCGAGGTACGCCGAGCGCCTCACCACGGCACCGCACCCGAGGTGGCCGATGATGGACGGCCCGGGGAGCCCGTCCTCTACGGGTCCGGCCCCCATCTGCAGACACACCGGGTCGAGGTGTCCGCCGGGTTCGACGAGCACGCGGCCGTGAAGGAGCCCGACGCGCGGGTGCTGCTCGAAGATCGTGGCCGCGGCGGCCAGGGAGCCGGGCGCCCACCAGGAGTCGTCGTCCGCGAACGCGACCACTGGGAGCGGCTCGCCTGCACCCCGACGGTGCGGCCCACGGCCCCGAGGTTCCGGCGCTGCACCAGGAGCCGGACGTCGGGGAAGTCGCGGCGCACGGCGGCCGCCGTACCGTCGCTCGAGGCGTTGTCCACCACGATCACCTCGGCGACCTCGCCCGACCGCAGCAGTGGGCGCACCTTGGCCAGGGTGCCCAGCAGACCCTCGCACCGGTCCCGCGTGATGATCACGACGGACACCGGATGGACCCTGCTCACCCGCGTGGGTACCCGCCTGGGCGGCTGGCACACCGGGTCACGAGCCGGACGGGCCGGGGATCACCCCCCTGGTGCCGGCGAAGTGATGACGAGGACCACGACGAGCGCGACGTAGAACACCACGGATGCCGCGACACCCGTCCGGAGCCCCAGACCGGGCCTCCGGCTGGGACCGAAGCAGACCAGGACCGCGCCGACGGCGGCCACCGCGAGCATCGCCACCTCTACGGCGCCGGAGCCGCCAGTCACCAGCAGGGCGAGAGGGAAGAAGACAGCGAGGAGCACGGCGATCACGACGGAGATCTGACGGGTCAGCCGCTCGTCATCGTCCACCGGGTCCCGCCTCTTTCTCAGAGAGGCGTCACGATAGCCAGCCGAGGCGTGCCTGGTGCGGGCCGCCGAGGGCTGGCCGAGCCCTACCCTGCTCGGTATGCGGATTCCGCTGGCCAGGGTGGTGACCTATCTCCTGGCCTTGGCGGCGACCTTCGCCGTGGCCGGCGTCATCGGGGCTCAACGCTGGACCGAGTCGAGGTGTGGGTCCCCGAACTTCGCGGGTGAGTGCACGGGAGCCCCGATCGCGGGCGTGTTCTGGGGGTTGCTCGCCGACGGCGCCGTCGTCGTGCTGATCGTGCTCGTGGAGGCGTACCTCCGGCTACCGAGCAGACAGCGGGACCGCCTGTCCTGAGGGCCTGGCCTCGATCGATCAGCCACCGCGGTTGCTGGACGCCTGACGCGCCCGCAGGTCCGCGAGGGCCTCGTCGAGGTCAGGGTGGTCGAACGTGAACCCCGCCTCGAGAAGCCGCGCGGGGAGCGCGCGTCGGCCGGTCAGGGCCAGCGCAGGGTCGGTCCGCAGCGCCACGGCACCCAGGTGGACCAGCGCCCGCGGAGTAGGCGGCGCGGGCGGACCGCCGACGCTCCGGCGCAGCGCCGCCATCAGCTCCATGTTGGTCACGGGGTGCGGACCCGTGGCGTGGACGACGCCGGACAGCGCCAAGGCTCCGTCGCCGAGGACCGCGCGGACGATGGCGAGCCAGTCGTCGATGTGGATCCAGCTCACCCACTGCGTGCCGGGCCCGACGCGTCCGCCCAGACCCCAGCGGGCGAGGGACCGGAGCCGGTCGAGTGCCGGGGTGTCGTTGTCCAGGACGATGCCTGTGCGGAGCGTGACCGAACGCCGGGTCCTGGCGCCGA
>CAZEPK010000363.1:0-4634 GCA_964514085.1 uncultured Nocardioides sp. | reverse complement strand
GTGTAGCAGCCGCGGTCCGCGACGTGCGAGACCTGGACGGCGGGAGTGGCGTCCTGGACCTCGGCGGTCGTGATGTCGCCGGTCTTCTTGCCCGCGGACTTGGCCCACTCCAGCAGGGTCTGGTGGGCCGTCGTGCCGTCGATGCCGACGCTGATCGCGCCGTTGTAGGACTTGGTGCCGGTGGCCCAGCCGGTGCCGGACGCCGCGGAGTCGGTGACGTAGTCGGGCTTGCCGGTGTCGTCGCCGGGGGTGAGGGCGTCGTTGCCCTTGTGCAGGGCGTAGGTCGTGTACTGACCGGTCAGCGGCAGGCTGTCCAGCCCCTGGAGCGTGCCGTTCGCGCCGACGAGGTAGTTGCGCGCGACGGTGATCTCGGAGTCACCCATGCCGTCGCCGATGAAGAGGATGACGTTCTTGGCCTTGCCGTACTTGATCTGCGCGTCGACCTCGGCGGTCTGGTCACCGTTGTGCCGGGTCGCGCCACCGGTGTCGCTCAGGGCCGCGTACGACGCGGCTCCCGAGGTGGCGACTGCGATCGCAGCAGTGCCGGCGAGCAGGCGCACCGAGCGCTTGCTGACGAGGATGCGGGGCATCGTGCCTTCTTTCCACTGACACACCCGGGCGAGTCCCGGGCGTCCAGCCGGAACCTAGGAACGGCGCAGGACCCCCGGTGGTCCACCTCGTGACCCGCCGGTGAACAGCGGCCGTCCGTCGGACGACGGGTCCGGACCCGTGTGCGCGTGCTCGCGGCGGGTACGAGCGGGTCATGAGCGAGCCGCCCGAGCGACCGGCGCAGCCGGGGACCGAGACACACGTGCCCAAGGAGTTCGTGGCCGACCTCCAGGCGGCGCTCGACGCGACGTACAACCAGGCGCGGGGAGCCGCGCCGGACCGCGTCGCCGAGCAGCTCTGGGAGGAGCTCGACCGCCACGGCGTCGCCGACGTGGTCAGCGAGAGGTGGGTCCTCGGGGCGGCCGGCGACATCGCGGACGGCGAGCCGGTGGCCGCCGAGCCGGACGACGCCTGAGCTCAGTCAGTAGTACCAGGGGTAGGCCGACCAGTCCGGCTCGCGCTTCTCGAGGAACTGGTCGCGGCCCTCCTCGGCCTCGTCGGTCATGTACGCGAGCCGGGTGGTCTCGCCGGCGAAGAGCTGCTGGCCGACCAGGCCGTCGTCGATGAGGTTGAAGGAGTACTTCAGCATCCGCTGGGCGGTGGGCGACTTGCCGTTGACCAGGCGCCCCCACTCCAGCGCCGTGGCCTCGAGCTCGGCGTGCGGCACGGCCCGGTTGACCGCACCCATCCGCACGCCGTCCTCGGCGGAGTACTCCTGGCCGAGGAAGAAGATCTCGCGGGCGAACTTCTGGCCCACCTGCCGCGCGAGGTACGCCGACCCGAAGCCGCCGTCGAAGGACCCCACGTCGGCGTCGGTCTGCTTGAACCGCGCCTCCTCCCGGCTGGCGATGGTGAGGTCGCAGACCACGTGCAGCGAGTGGCCGCCGCCCGCGGTCCAGCCGGGGACCACGCAGACCACGATCTTGGGCATGAAGCGGATCAGCCGCTGGCACTCCAGGATGTGCAGGCGCCCGAGTCGGGCCTTGTCCACCGTCTCGCTGGTCTCGCCCTCGGCGTACTGGTAGCCGGTGCGGCCCCGGATCCGCTGGTCCCCGCCGGTGCAGAAGGCCCACTTGCCGTGCTTCGCGCTCGGGCCGTTGCCGGTGAGCAGCACGCAGCCCACGTCGCTGGAGGTGCGGGCGTGCTCGAGGACGCGGAGCAGCTCGTCGACGGTGTGCGGGCGGAAGGCGTTGAGCACGTCGGGCCGGTCGAAGGCGATGCGCACCGTGCCGTGCGCTCTGGCCCGGTGGTAGGTGAGGTCGGTCAGGTCCTCGAAGCCGGGCACGTCGTCCCAGGCGTCGCGGTCGAAGGTCTCCGACACTCCCTCGATGGCGCTCATGGCTCGACAGTAGTGACCCGCCGCGGGCGCTGAGCGACCCCGTGACCACCGGACCGGTCGGGCACTAGGTTGCCTCATGCCCTCCGCCGCCCCGGCCGCCCTCGCGGAGCCCACGGTCGCTCCGCCGAGCCGCTGGGTCGCGCTGCTCGCCACGGCCAGCGTGGGCCTGTGGGCCGGCTTCTTCGGGCCGATCTCGGTCCTGCTGGCCCAGCAGGCCGAGGCGCTGGCCCCCGCCGACAAGGAGCAGGTCCTGGCCCTGGTGACCGGCGTCGGCGCCCTGGTCTCGGTCATCTGCAACCCGCTGGCCGGGGCGTTCTCGGACCGGACGACGGCCCGGGCCGGTCGCCGCCTCCCGTGGCTGGTCGGCGGTGCCGTCGGAGGCTCCGCGTCGCTGGCCGTGCTCTCCGTGGCGCCGAACGTGCCGGTGATGCTGCTGGGCTGGTGCGGCGTCCAGGCCTCGCTCAACGCGATGCTGGCCGCGGTCACGGCGATGATCCCCGACCAGGTGCCGGTCGGGAGGCGCGGCCGGATCGGCGGCGTGGTGGCCGTGGCGCAGACGGTCGGCGTGGTGGCCGGCACCGGCATCGCGGCGGCCACGGGCAGCATCGCGGCCGGCTACCTGGCCATCGCGGCGTTCCTCCTGGTCCTGACCGTGCCGTTCTCCCTGTCCTCACGCGACCTGCCGCTGCCGCCCGAGCAGCGGGCGCCGTTCGACCTGCGCCGCTTCGTCCTGTCCTTCTGGATCTCGCCACGGCTGCACCCCGACTTCGGGTGGGCCTGGCTGACCCGCTTCCTGGTCAACCTGGGCAACGCCCTGGGGCTGCTCTACCTCCTCTACTTCCTGCAGGACGTCCTCGGCTACACCTCCGACGAGGCCGAGGACCGGGTCTTCGTGCTCACCGCGATCTACGCGCTGACCCTCGTGCTGACCGCGGTCGTCTTCGGCACGTGGAGCGACCGGCTCGGGCGGCGGAAGGTGTTCGTGATCTGGTCGGGGCTGGTCGCGGCCTGCTCGGCGGTGCTGCTCGGGGTCGGCCAGTCGTGGCCCGCCGCCCTGGTCGCGGCCGTGGTGATGGGCTGCTCCTTCGGGATCTACACCGCGGTCGACTTCGCGCTCATCACCGAGGTCCTGCCCACGGCCGTGGACCGGGGCAAGGACCTCGGCGTCATCAACATCGCCAACGCGCTCCCGCAGGTGCTGGCTCCCGCCCTGGCTGGGGTGCTGCTCTACGTCGTCAAGGCCGCGGGCGGGGTGGTGGAGTCGGACGGCGACGGCTTCTCGGTCGGGTACTTCGCGCTCTACCTGCTGGCCTTCCTGGCCAGCGTGCTCGGCTCGGTCTTCGTGACGCGGATCCGCGGGGTGCGCTGATCCGCGCCGGGAGGTCAGGCCCCGGAACGGCCCGGGGAATGGTGGGGCGTCGTTCCGGGTTCCGTTCCGACGTGACACTCCAAGGCGAGTACGAGCCCAGCGCAGCCGACTGGGTCCGCGAGCAGGTCGAGAAGTACGAGGCGTCCGGCGGGACGGAGGCGAACACCCTCCAGGGCCACCCGGAGTGGCCGATCGTGGTCATCACCTCCCGCGGCCACAAGTCGGGCAAGCTCCGCAAGAACCCGGTGATGCGGGTGGAGAAGGACGGCGTCTACGCCGCCGTGGCCTCGAAGGGCGGTGCCCCGGAGCAGCCCGAGTGGTACCACAACTTCATCGCCGACCCCCACGTCGACCTCCAGGACGGCCCGGAGCCGCACGAGTACGTCGCGCGGGTCGCCGAGGGCGACGAGCGCGCGGAGTGGTGGGAGCGCTGCGTGGCGCAGTACGCGCCGTACGCGGAGTACCAGGAGAAGACCGACCGCGAGATCCCGGTCTTCCTGCTCGAGCGGGCCTGAGCTGCTGCAGGCCGGACGTCAGGGGCGGGCGAGCGAGACGGCCAGGCTGACCAGGTGGCCCAGCCGGGCCAGCTCGGACTCCACGAACTCCGGCCCGCCCCGCCGGCCGATGACGACCACGTCGTTGCCGTCGATGCGCGCGCCGGCGTAGAGGTTGACCTCGTCGCCGTCGACCTCGATGCGGGCGGCGCGCTCGATCTCGACGAAGGGCAGGTCGTCGGGGGCGGCGTCGGTGTGCCTCACGACGCCCTTGCTGCGGTGGATCCGCATCGCCCAGTCGGAGCGGAACGCGACCGGCAGCAGGTCGACCACCCGGTCCAGCGCCTCGCTCGGCTCGGCGGTGAGCTCCTCGACCACCTCGAGGTCGAGGAAGAGGTTGCCGCCGGCGGCGTAGCGGCTGATCCACATGACCTGGACGCCCTCGACGGCGTTGCAGGCCGAGACGACCGAGTCGGGCATGGCGCCCTCGTTCATCTCCAGCAGCACGTCGTCGACCGCGGTGCCGTCGCGCTTCTCCACGATCTCGATGGCCTCGATGTCGCCGCCGGCCTCACCGATGGCGGTCGCCACCCGACCCAGCGAGCCCGGGACGTCGGGCAGCTCGACGCGCAGCAGGAACGGCACCGCTCGACAGTAGGGGATGCAGGTGACGCGGAGGTTTCGCCTGGCTCAGGGAGCGGACGGCCCCCGCAGCCGTTGCCGCAGGCCCGTCGCGCGGACCGCCCGCCGGCCGATGGCCGCCTCGACGTCCTCGGGCGAGCCGACGACCACCACGCGCTTCTTGGCCCGCGTGATCGCGGTG
>CAZEPK010000362.1:0-4636 GCA_964514085.1 uncultured Nocardioides sp. | reverse complement strand
CCTCGGCCGCCCCCACCGTTGCCGGTCCGGACCGCCACCAATCCCCGTTTGCCAGTCCCCGTTTGTGGGGGTGTCGGTACCCGCCCAAGATCGTGGTCTTCCCATTCCAAAGGGTGGTTCGCCCCTGACTGTGGTGCTCGGCGCCAGGTCGGGCACTGTGGAGGGATGTCTGAGCTCCACCTCCCGGCAGGCGCGGTCCCCGCAGGGGGCCGTCACGACCTCGTCACCGTCGACGGCCGCAGCTTCGCGATCAGCGACGAGGCCGGCGACATGGTCGCCACCACCCACGGGTTCGTGTACGACGACCTGCGCCACCTGAGCCGGCTGCGGCTGACCGTCACGGGCGGCCAGGTTGAGTTGCTGGCCGCCGACACGCCCGCTCCGTCGTCCGCGGTGGTCGTCTCCCGCGCCTCCACGCCGGTGAGGGACGACGAGCCTGGAGGCCCTGGTGAGAGCGCGCACGGTGAGGTCGCGGAGGTCCTGCTCATCCGCCGGCGGTGGCTGGCGGGCAGCCTCGTGGAGCAGCTGACCCTGCGCAACCCCCACCCCCGCCCTGTCGGCGTGCACCTCCAGCTGGAGGTGGCGGCGGACTTCGCCCACGTGTTCGACGTCAAGAGCGGCAGCGCCGCGGCGGAGCCCGCGGTGCCCGAGTCCACTGCTCCGGGCCGGTGGCGGCTCCTCTCGCCCGGCGACGAGCAGGACAGCACCGAGGTCGTCCTGGACCCGGCACCGGACGAGGCGGACCCCGCCAGCGGGACCGCCGGGTGGCGGTTGCGCATCGACGGCCGCGAGGAGGTCACCGTCTCGGTCACCGTCCAGCCGGTCTCGGCCGGCGTGGCCGCCGACCTCGAACGGCCCGCGGCGCTGGCGCGCGGGCTGCCGATCCGTGAGCTGGCCGCGTGGCGCAGCGCGGTCCCGACCGTGGTCTCCCTGGACCCGCGCGTGCCTGCCGCCGTCGACCAGGCCCTGGCCGACCTCGCGGCGCTGCGGATCGTCGACCGGGCCCACCCCGACCGGCCGATCGTCGCGGCCGGCGCCCCGTGGTTCATGACACTGTTCGGGCGCGACTCCCTGCTCACCGCCTGGATGACCCTGCCCTTCGACGGCTCGCTGGCCGGCGGCGTGCTGGCCAGCCTGGCCGACCTCCAAGGCACAGAGGTCGATGCGGAGTCCGAGGAGCAGCCGGGCCGGATCCTGCACGAGCTCCGCCGGCACGGCGGCAGTGGCGCGTTCTCCTCGCGGAACCGGTACTACGGCACCGTCGACGCCACCCCTCTCTTCGTGGGCCTGGCGGCCGAGGCCTGGCGGTGGCGCGCCCTCGACCACGATGCGCTGACCTCTTTGGCGCCCGCGATCGGCCGAGCCGTCGACTGGATCACGGGGCCGGGCGACTCGGACGGGGACGGGTTCCTCGACTACCGGCGCCGGAGCGCGCACGGCCTGGCCAACCAGGGCTGGAAGGACTCCTGGGACGGCATCACCCGGGCGGACGGCAGCCTGCCCGATGCCCCCTTGGCCCTGGTCGAGGTCCAGGGCTACGCCTACGCCGCCCTGCGAGGAGCGGCGGCGCTCGCCGAGGTGGTCGACCTCGGCCACCACGCCGACGACCTGCGCCGGCGGGCCGAGGCGCTCAAGGACCGGTTCTACGACGTCTTCTGGGACCGGCGGGGCTACTTCGTCCTCGGCCTGGACGCCGACGGGCAGCCCATCGACTCGCTGACGACCAACCCGGGCCACGCCCTGTGGGCCGGCATCGCGGACGACGACAAGGCGCGCCGCTACGTCGAGCGCCTCGTCGACCGCGACCTGTGGACCGGGTGGGGGCTGCGGACGCTGGCCGGGTCCATGGCGGCGTACGACCCCCTGAGCTACCACAACGGCTCGGTCTGGCCGCACGACACGGCGCTGTGCATCGCCGGTGCCGCGCGCTACGGGTGCTGGGACGCGGTCGACGTCCTGGTCGACGGCGCCCTGGAGGCGACCCGTCACTTCGAGGGGCGCCCGCCGGAGCTGTTCGCGGGGGTGTCGCGCGACGACGTCGCCATGCCGGTCGCCTACCCGTCGTCGTGCTCGCCCCAGGCCTGGGCCTCGGCGTCCGTGCTGCTGCTGGTGCGGACGATGCTCGGTCTAGAGCCGACGGCCGACCGGTCCACGGTCGAGGTGGTGCGGGCCGACCTGTCCTCGGTTCCGGACATCTCGCTGGAGCGCCTCCAGTTCGACGGGCGCCCGCTGGCGGTCCACCTCAGCGACGCCTCGGCCCGGGTGGTGCTCGACCCGCCGCAGGGCGGCAGCTGACCAGACCCGGAACCGTCCTGGACCGCCTTGTCAGAATGGGCCGGTGCCGGAGGGAGACAGCGTCTACAGGCTGAAGCGCCGGCTCGACCGGTCGGTGCTCGGCCGCACGGTGGTGAGGTCGCAGTTCCGCGTGCCGGCCCTGGCCAGCCGCGACGTGGCCGGCCGGACCGTGGCGGAGCACGTCATCCACGGCAAGCACCTGATCACCCGCTTCTCCGGCGGGGCCTCGCTGCACAGCCACCTGCGGATGGACGGCGAGTGGTCGGTGACGCGGCCCGGGAAGCGGCTGCCGACCCGGCTCATGCACGAGGTCCGGCTCGTCTGGGAGCTCGACAACGGCACGACGGTCTGGGGCCTGCGGCTGCACGACCTGGCGCTGGTGGCCACCGAGGACGAGTCCTCGCTCATCGGGCACCTCGGGCCCGACCCGCTGCGGGAGGACTGGGACCCCGACGAGGCGGCGCGGCGGCTGCGGAGCCAGCCGGAGCGGCCGCTGGTCTCCGCGCTGCTCGACCAGACGGCCATGGCCGGTCTGGGGAATCTGTGGGTCAACGAGATCGCCTTCCTCACCGGCGTCAGCCCCTGGACGCCGATCGGCGAGGTCGACGTCGACCGGCTCGTCGCGCGTGCCGCCGGCGCCCTGCGGCGCTCGGCCTTCGCCGACGGCGCGATCCAGGTGACCACCGGCGTGAACAAGCGCGGGGAGGACCACTGGGTCTCCGGCCGCCAAGGCCGGCCCTGCCTGCGCTGCGGCACGATCGTGCAGATGGTGGACGAGCTGGCCGACGACCCCGCCAACCGGCGCACCTGGTGGTGCCCGCACTGCCAGCCCGGGCCGGGCCCTGAGGCGCGGCAGGTGGTCAGGCGCGGCGCACCCGGATCGGGCCTCTGGCCGTAGCCGGGTCGACCACCTCGCCGCCCTGGGTGATGACCACCTCGCCCGCGGCGACCAGGCGCCGGGCGGCCTGGCGAGCCGGCTCCATCAGCTCGCGCCAGCCCTCGGGGTCGTCGGCGTCCCGGTGCACGTCGCGGGCCGCCTCGGAGACGCAGATCGTCTTGCCGGCGTCCCGCTGGGCCAGCAGCGCCAGGATGCTGGCCTCGAGCTCGCGGTCGACGTCGTCCACTCCCCCAGTGTGCCGGGACCTACCGCTTGGCCTTCTTCACGTAGGCCGTGAGCGCGTAGATCTTGGCGATCGAGAAGTTGCCGGCGTACTGCGTGTCGAGGCCGATCTCCTGGCAGTCCTTCCGCGACAGCCTGACCTTGATGGTCTCGGCGCCGGAGGTGACGGTGCTGCCCTTGGTGGCCTTGGAGGTGTAGCCGACCTGCATGACGGTGAGGTACGGGTTGTCCGGCGCGTCGCCCAGGATCGCGGCCTCGACGCCGCAGATCTTCCAGCCGTCGGCGACCTTCCAGCTGACCGTGTAGCCGGACGTCGCCGCGGTGGTGCTGGTGACGGTCCAGGTGACCTTGGCCTGGGCGTTGCCCTTCGTGGGCTGCGCTGGCACCTCCGCCTCCTGGGGCGCCGGGGTGACCACGCTGGAGGTCTTGTGGCAGCCGTGCCAGGCGTAGGTCGGCGCCGGGTAGCCGAGGAAGTAGCCCTGGTCGTCGTTCGGCTTCGCGTCGGCGTTGCTCTCCGGCTGGGGCCGGCCGGCGGTGGCGGACCCGGGCGCCAGCGCCAGCAGGAGGGCGGACGCGGCCGCCGCGGCCAGGAGCCGGCGAGCGGTGGTCACCGGAACACCGCCCGGAAGATGGCCCGGATGACCAGGACCACGATCGCGCGGATGCCCCACGACATGGCGACCTGGCCGACGCCCTTGGCCAGGCCCTCGGCGGTGAAGGGCACCGTCGCCGCGGCGTGGCCGGCCGGCGTGACGGCGCCGCCGTACGGCACGTTCGGCACTGGCGGGACCGTGGAGGTCGGCAGGCCGGTCGGCGGAGGCGGGTCGGCGGGCGCTTGGGTCACGGGAGCAGTGTGCAGCACCGGCAGCGGCCGCGTCAGCGCTTGCTGAGCGCCTTGAAGACGGCGGCGAGGATAAATGGGGCCGCGACCTTGACGGCCACCAGGCCGACGGCCTTCATCGTGTCCTTGCTGGCGCGGTGGGGCTTGACGGTCGTGGCGACCGGCGGGCCGTAGGGGACGTGCGGTGCAGCGGCCCGGGCGGGTGCCTTGGCCTTGCGCCACTTCCTGCTCACGGGTGGCAGTCTGCAGTACGGCGGCGGGGTGGGTCCCAGCCTCGGCGTACGAGGTTCCGAGACGGTTGCTGCGCAACCTCCTCAACCACCGTCGAGTGGGTCCCAGCACCGGCGTACGAGGTTTCGAGACGGTTGCTGCGCAACCTC
>CAZEPK010000361.1:0-4673 GCA_964514085.1 uncultured Nocardioides sp. | reverse complement strand
CGGCCACGGGGCCTCCTGTCGCACAAACCAAGCATTTGCTTGGTAGGGTACCAGCCATGCCGCTCAGCCTCGACCTGACGGGCCGGGTGGCCCTCGTCACCGGGGGCACGCGCGGCATCGGGCTGGGGATCACCGAGGCCTTCCGCGCCGCGGGCGCCCGGGTGCTCACCTGCTCGCGCTCGGAGGTCGACGTCCCCGACCACCACGTCTGCGACGTCACCGACCCCGAGGCGGTGCGGGCCCTGGTGGACCGTGTCGTGGCCGACGCCGGCCGGCTCGACGTGCTGGTCAACAACGCCGGGGGTGCGCCCAGCGCCGAGGCGGCCACCGCGTCGCCGCGCTTCCACGACAAGGTCGTGGGGCTCAACCTGCTGGGCCCGCTGCTCGTCTCGCAGGCCGCCAACGCCGTCATGCAGCAGCAGGCGGGGGGCGGCTCCATCGTCAACATCTCTTCGGTCTCCGCCTCCCGGCCGGCCCCCACCATCGCGGCGTACGCCGCGGCCAAGGCCGGGCTCGACTCGCTGACCACCTCGCTGGCCGTGGAGTGGGGTCCGCTGGTCCGGGTCAACGCCATCGACGTCGGCCTGTGCCGCACCGAGCAGACCGACGACCACTACGGCGACGACGCCCGCGTGGCGGCCATCGAGGCCACGATCCCGCTGGGCCGGATGGCCAGGCCCGACGAGGTCGGCCACCTGGCGGTCTTCCTGGCCAGCGACCTCGCCTCCTACGTCTCGGGTGCGCGGGTCGCCTGCCACGGCGGCGGCGAGCCCCCGGTCTTCCTGCACGTCTGAGAAGAGGAGTCGAAGTGGCTGAGCTGTTGGAGGGTCGCGTCGCGATCGTCACCGGTGCCGGGCGGGGGATCGGCCGGGCCCACGCGCTGGAGCTGGCCCGGCACGGCGCCGCCGTGGTCGTCAACGACTTCGGCGTCTCCCTCTCGGGCCAGGGGACGGGGGAGTCCCCGGCGGACGAGGTCGTGGCCGAGATCGAGGCCGCGGGGGGCCGGGCGGTATCCAACGGCGCCGACGTGGCCGACTTCGACCAGGCCGCGGCCATGGTGCAGCAGGCGATCGACGTCTTCGGCGGCCTGGACGTCCTGGTCAACAACGCCGGGTTCGTCCGCGACCGGATGCTGGTCAACACCTCCGAGGAGGAGTGGGACGCCGTGGTGCGGGTGCACCTCAAGGGCCACTTCGCGCCGCTGCGGCACGCCGGCGCCTACTGGCGCACCGAGAGCAAGGAGGGCCGCCAGCGCGCGGCCCGGGTCGTCAACACCTCCTCCGGTGCGGGGCTGCAGGGCTCGGTCGGCCAGGCGACGTACTCCGCCGCCAAGGCCGGGATCGCCGGGCTCACGCTGGTCGCGGCCCAGGAGCTCGGGAGGTACGGCGTCACGGTGAACGCCATCGCCCCCGTGGCCCGGACCCGGATGACCGAGGGTGCCTTCGACACCTCCGCGATGGCGCTGCCGGAGGACAACTCGCCGGTCGTGGTCTGGCTCGCCTCGGAGGAGGCGGGTGACGTGACGGGACGCGTCATCGAGGTCGACGGCAGCACCATCACCGTCGAGACCGGCTGGGCCCACGGTCCCGCCGCCGACCACGGCAGCCGGTGGGTCGCGGCCGAAGTCGGGCCGGCGCTGCGGGACCTGCTGGCCAGGGCGCCGCAGCCGGAGCCGGTCTACGGCGCCTGAGGGTCGGGGTCGCCGGCCTGGCTCAGATGCGCTCGAGGACGGTGCCGGTGGCCATCGCGCCGCCGGCGCACATCGAGATCAGCGCCGTCGAAGCGTCGCGGCGCTCGAGCTCGTGCAGGGCCGTGGTGATCAGCCGGGTGCCGGTCGAGCCGACGGGGTGCCCCAGCGCGATCGCACCGCCGTTCACGTTCACCCGGTCCATGTCGACACCGTGCACGCTCGCCCACGACAGCACGACCGAGGCGAAGGCCTCGTTGACCTCGAACAGGTCGAAGTCGGTGATGGCCCGGCCACTGCGCTCGAGGAGCCGCCG
This sequence comes from uncultured Nocardioides sp., assembly GCA_964514085.1. GTDB lineage: Bacteria > Actinomycetota > Actinomycetes > Propionibacteriales > Nocardioidaceae > Nocardioides. The sequence goes on along the minus strand of CAZEPK010000361.1, from coordinate 2,670 downwards.
GGTCGCGTCGACGGGGCCGTCGAGGTGGAAGTAGGGGTCCGAGCCGATGAGCAGGTGGTCGGTGATCCGGGCGCGGGGGGTCAGGCCCAGCGACCGGGCCTTGTCCTCGTCCATGATCAGGACCGCCGAGGCGCCGTCGGAGATCTGGGAGGACGTGCCGGCGGTGTGCAGGCCCTCGGGCAGGACGGGCCGGAGCTGGGCCAGTCCCTCGGCGGTGGTGTCGCGCAGACCCTGGTCGGCGTCGACGATGCGCTTCTCTCCCGTGGGCGCGCCCTCCTCGTCGAGGACGGGTGCCTCGACGGCGAAGATCTCGCGCTTGAACCGGCCCTCGTCGACGGCCACGCGGGCCTTCTGCTGGGAGGACAGGCCGAAGGCGTCGAGGAACTCGCGGGTGAAACCGCGGTGGCGCGCGATGCGGTCGGCGGCCTCGAACTGGTTGGGCATGTCGATGTCCCACTCGTCGGGCCGCGGGTCGCCCAGGCCGGCCGGCACGTTGCCGCCCAGCGGGATCCGCGACATCGACTCCACCCCGCAGGCGATCCCGACCTCGATGCTGCCCGCCTTGATCATGTCGTGGACCAGGTGGGCGGCCTGCTGGCCCGACCCGCACTGCGCGTCCACGACCGTGCCGGCCGTGTGCTGGGGAAGCCCGGCGTGCAGCCAGGCCCGGCGCACCGTGCCGTTGGACTGCTCGCCCGCCTGCGTCACGATCCCGCCGACCACCTGCTCGACGAGGTTCGGGTCCAGGCCCGAGCGGCGCAGCACCTCGGCCTGGGCCTGCCCCAGGAGCACCGCCGGGTGGACACCTGCCAGCCAGCCCTTGCGCTTGCCGAGCGGGGTCCGGACTGCTTCGACGACCACGGGGTTGCCCATGGCCGAAAATGCTACCGCAAACTAGAACACGTTCCTGTTTCACGCTCGGCAAAGGGTTCCGAAACCTACCGGGAGTATGTAGCCTCGCCCACTAGAACAGGTTCCAGATTTGCCCCCGAGGAGTGACGTTGACCCACACGGTGGAGGCCACCGGGTTCGACCCGACCGACCCCGACGTGATGCAGCAGGGCGTGCCGCACCAGCAGCTCCTGCAGCTGCGCCGCACCGCACCGGTCTCGTTCATCGAGCAGGAGCCGCAGGCGCGTGCCGGGTTCCCTGAGCACCGCGGCTACTGGGCGCTGACCAAGCACGCCGACGTCGCGGCGGTCTCCAAGGACTCCACCCACTTCTCGGCCTTCCAGGACGGCGTGATCATCCGGTTCGGCCCGGACATGGACCGCGACGGGGTGGAGAACACCCGCTTCCTGCTCATCAACCACGACGCGCCCGACCACACCAAGCTGCGGCAGATCGTCTCGCGGGCCTTCACGCCCCGCGCCATCTCGATGCTCCACGCGGACCTCGAGCAGCGCGCGCACGACATCGTGGCCGCGGCGGTTGAGCGTGGCGAGGGCAACTTCGTCGAGGACGTCGCGGCCGAGCTGCCGCTCCAGGCGATCGCGAACCTGCTCGGCGTACCGCACGAGGACCGCGGCAAGCTCTTCGACTGGTCCAACCAGATGATGAGCTACGACGACCCAGAGGTGGAGGGCGACCAGGCCGTCGCCTTCATGGAGATCCTCGCCTACTCCATGGGGCTGGCCGAGGAGCGGCGCCGGCACCCCCAGGACGACATCATCACCAAGCTCGTCTCGGCCGAGCTGTCGGGCACCCAGTCGGGCGAGCGCGGGCTGAGCGACGACGAGTTCGGCTTCTTCATGGTGCTGCTCGCGGTGGCCGGCAACGAGACCACCCGCAACGCCATCTCGCACGGCATGCACGCCTTCTTCCAGCACCCCGAGCAGTGGGAGCTCTACAAGGCCACCCGGCCCGCCACGGCGGCCGACGAGATCATCAGCAGGGCAACCACGGTCACGGTCTTCCAGCGCACCGCGCTCGCCGACCTCGAGATCGGCGGCGTCCCGATCGCGGAGGGGGACCGGGTCGGTCTGTACTACGCGAGCGCGAACTTCGACGAGGACGTCTTCGAGGACCCGTTCCGCTTCGACATCACCCGCGAGCACAACCCGCACCAGGCCTTCGGCGGCCACGGGGCGCACTACTGCATCGGCGCCAACCTGGCCCGGCTCGAGGTGAAGCTGATCTTCGACGCCCTGGCCGACCTGGCTCCGGACATCCGTCAGCTCGGGGAGCCGAGGCGGCTGCGCCACGGCTGGATCAACGGCGTCAAGGACCTCCGGGTCGCCTACCGCTGACCCGCACCTCCCACCGCTCAGAAGGAGCACCGCGTGACCGCCGACATCCTCCCCGAGGGCTTCGACTTCACCGATCCCGACCTCAACTGGGACGCCATCCCGCACGAGCAGTTCGCGACGCTCCGGGCGACCGCCCCGGTGTTCTGGGTGGAGCAGGTGCCCGAGGCCCGCTCGGGCATCGCGCCGGAGGCCGGCACCGGCTACTGGGCGGTGACCAAGCACGCCGACGTCTCGGCGGTGTCCAAGGACAGCAAGAACTGGTCCTCGGCCGAGAACGGCGCGATCATCCGCTACGGCCGCGAGATCCAGCGGGCCGACGTCGAGCTGCAGCGGGTCATCCTGCTCAACCAGGACCCGCCCGAGCACACCGGCACCCGCCACATCATCTCCCGCGGCTTCACCCCGCGGGCGATCGGCGCCC
>CAZEPK010000360.1:0-4713 GCA_964514085.1 uncultured Nocardioides sp. | reverse complement strand
CGACCTCGTGCGCTTCTTCCGCGACCCGGTCAAGGGCTTCTTCCGCGCCCTCGACCTCACCCTGCCCTGGGACGTCGACGCTGTCAGCGACGCGATGCCGGTCGAGATCGACGCCCTCGAGACCTGGGGCGTGGGGGACCGGATGCTCGCCGACATGCTGAGCGGCATCCACCCCGACACCGCGCGGGCGATCGAGTGGCGGCGGGGCGGCCTGCCGCCCGGCCAGCTGGGCTGGCGCAAGGCGACCGAGGTGCGCGAGACCGCGATGAACCTCGCGGTCGCCGCCCTGACCCACCGCCAGGTCGAGCCGAAGGCCTACGACGTCGACGTGGCCCTGCGCGGCGGGCGCCGGCTCACCGGCACCATCACGCCCGTCTACGGCGACCGGCTGGTCGCGGTCGGCTACTCCCGGCTCGACGGCAAGCACCTGCTGGAGTCCTGGGTCCGGCTGCTGGCACTGGCCGCGGGGCACCCCGACCACAACTGGACCGCGCTGACCATCGGCCGCGCGCCGCGCGGCAGCCAGGCCGCCCAGCGGCTGCTCGGCCCCACCGCGGCCGAGCCCCTGACGCTGCTCGGCGACCTGGTCGACCTCTACGACGAGGGTCGGCGCGCACCCCTGGAGCTCCCGCTCAAGACCTCCTTCGCGTGGGCCACCGCCGCCCGCGCGGGGCAGCCCGCCCTGGAGGCCGCGGCCAAGAAGTGGAGGTCGGGCAGCTTCCCCGGCGAGGACGCCGACGCCGCCCACGTCCGGGTGTGGGGCGAGCACCGCGACCTGGCGGAGCTGACCGCGCTGCCCGCCCTGGCGGAGCGGCTGTGGTTCCCGCTGCTCGACAACGAGCGGGGGCCGGTGTGACGCGCAGCGGACCCTTCGACCTCCTGGCCGACCTGCCCGAGGGCCCGACCACGACGGTGCTCGAGGCCAGCGCCGGGACGGGCAAGACCTACGCGCTGGCCGGGCTGGTGACCCGCTACGTCGCCGAGGGCCGGGCCCGCCTCGAGGACATGCTGCTGATCACCTTCAGCCGCGCGGCCAGCCAGGAGCTGCGCGAGCGGGTCCGCGACCAGCTGGTGCGGGCGGCCGAGGCGCTGGTCGACCCCGGTCGTGCCGACGACGCCCTGCTCACCCACCTCGCCACCGGCACCGAGGAGGAGCGGGCCGACCGCCTGCTCCGCCTCCGCGACGCCCTCGCGTCCTTCGACGCCGCCACCATCGCCACCACGCACGAGTTCTGCCACCTGGTCCTGCGCTCGCTCGGCGTGGCCGGCGACACCGACGCGGGCGTGACGCTGGTCGAGAACCTCGACGAGCTGGTCCGCGAGGTCGTCGACGACCTCTACCTCCAGCGGTTCGGCGACACCAAGGACCGGCCGGACATGACCCTGGCGCAGGCGCTGTCGCTGGCCCACGACGTGGTCGGCAACCCCCGCACCACCCTGGTGCCCGTCGACCCGCCCGCCGGGTCGCCGGCCGCCGTGCGCCGGGCCTTCGCCGACGACGTCCTCCGCGAGCTCGAGCGGCGCAAGCGGCTGCTCGGGGTGCTGGGCTTCGACGACCTGCTCTCCCGCCTCGCGGTCGCTCTCGAGGCCGAGGACGCCCCGGCCCGCGACCGGATGAGCCGGCGCTGGTCGATCGTCATGGTCGACGAGTTCCAGGACACCGACCCGGTGCAGTGGGAGGTGATCGAGCGGGCCTTCGCCGACCGCGTCACGCTGGTGCTGATCGGCGACCCCAAGCAGGCCATCTACGCCTTCCGCGGTGGCGATGTGGTGACCTACCTCCGGGCCCGCGACCGGGCCCAGGCCCTGCTCACCCTCGACGTCAACCACCGCAGCGACGAGCCCCTGGTCGAGCGGCTGCTGTGCGTGCTCGGCGGTGCCGCGCTGGGCCACGACGACATCGTGGTGCGCCCGGTCCGCGCCGCCCACCAGGGCCACCGGCTGCAGGGTGCGCCGGCCAACGACCCCTTCCGGCTGCGGGTGGTGACGCGGGGGCAGGCGCCGTTCGGCATCCGGGGCAGCCGCACCATCGGCATGGACGACCTGCGCCCGTTCATCGCCCGCGACCTCGCCGCCGACGTGAAGCGGCTGCTCGCCTCCGACGCGACGTACGACGGACGACCGGTCCGGGCCAACGACGTCGCCGTCATCGTGGAGCGGCACGTCGACGCGCGCGCCTGCCGCGACGCGCTGGCGGCGGCCGGCGTCCCGGCCGTCTACACCGGCGACACCGACGTCTTCGCCTCGTCGGCGGCCGCCGACTGGCAGTGCCTGCTGGAGGCCTTCGAGCAGCCGGGCCGGGCCGGCCTGGTGCGCGCGGCGGCCACCACGGCGTTCTTCGGGCGCAGCGCGGCCGAGCTGGCCACCGACCCTGACCTGACCGACGAGGTGTCCGAGACGCTGCGCCGCTGGGCCGACCACGCGCGGGCCCGCGGCATCGCGGCCGTGCTCGAGGCCGCCTACGTCTCCGGCATGGCCGAGCGGGTCCTGGCCTGGCAGGCCGGGGAGCGGGTGCTCACCGACATCGAGCACCTGACCCAGCTCCTGCACGAGGTGGCCCACCGCGACGGGCTGGGCCTGCCGGCCGTGCTGCAGTGGCTGCGCGGCCAGCGCGACGACCGCGCCGGAGCGCCCGAGCGCAACCGCCGCCTCGACAACGACGCGCGAGCCGTGCAGATCATGACGGTCTTCGTCAGCAAGGGGCTGCAGTACCCCGTGGTCTACCTGCCCTTCGCCTTCACCCGCTACCTCCCGCCGTCGGACACCACGCTGTTCCACGACGACGACGGCGCCCGGTGCCTCGACATCGGCGGCCGCGGCGCACCCGGCTTCGCCCGGACCCAGGAGCTCGGCCGCGACGAGGTGGCCGGCAACGACATCCGGCTGACCTACGTCGCGCTCACCCGCGCGCAGTCCCAGGTCGTCGCCTGGTGGGCGCCGTCCTGGGACGAGGTCAACGGTGGCCTGTCCCGGCTGCTGCGGGAGCGCCGTCCGGGGGACGCGCGGGTGCTGCCGTGCCTCCCCGACCTGAAGAACCGGATCTCCGACGCCGACGCCATCGCCACGCTCCGGCAGTGGGAGGCGGCCGGCGGCCCGGTGGTGGAGCGCACCGACCTGGAGCTGCCCGCACCGCCCGACGTGGCGATGCCGCGGGCGGCCACGACCTCGGCCCGGCGCTTCGAGCGCGCCATCGACGTCGACTGGCGCCGCACGTCCTACTCGGGCCTGGTGCGCGCGGCCGAGGAGTCCGGCGGGGTCTCGTCCGAGCCCGACCTCTCGGCCCGCGAGGACGAGCTGGCCGACGAGCTGGCCGACGAGGTGCCGGACGGCGTGCCCGTCGGGGCCGAGGTGGTCTCGGAGCCCGCGCCGGCCTCGCCCATGGCCGACCTGCCCTCCGGTGCCGCCTTCGGGTCGCTGGTCCACGGCGTCCTCGAGGAGGCCGACCCGTTCGCCACCGACCTCGAGGCGGAGCTGCGCCGCCACGTCGAGGAGCAGCGTGCGTTCTGGGGTGTGGACACGCCGTCCGACCAGCTCGCGGCCGCCCTGGTGCCGCTCCACCACACCTCGCTCGGTCCCCTGGCCGGCGGCGCGACGCTCGGCGCCATCGGGCTGCCCGACCGGCTCCGCGAGCTGGACTTCGAGATCCCGCTGGCCGGCGGCGACGTCTCGCCCGGGGTCGAGGTCTCGCTGGCCGACGTCGGTGCGCTGCTGGAGCAGCACCTCGTGGCCGGTGACCCGCTGCTGCCCTACGCCGCGCGGCTGCGCGCTCCGGGCCTGGGTGAGCAGTCGCTGCGGGGCTACCTCTCCGGCTCGATCGACGTGGTGCTCCGCGTGCCCGCCGACGACGGCCACCGCTACCTGGTCGTCGACTACAAGACCAACTGGCTCGGGCCGGCCGACGTCCCGCTCACGGCCGCGGCGTACTCCCGCGACCGGCTGGCCGAGGCGATGCTGCACTCCGACTACCCCCTGCAGGCGCTCCTCTACGTCGTCGTGGTGCACCGCTACCTGCGGTGGCGGCAGCCGGGCTACGACCCCGCGCGCCACCTCGGCGGGGTGCTCTACCTCTACGTGCGCGGGATGTGCGGCCCCGAGACCCCCGAGGACGACGGCCACCCGGCCGGCGTCTTCTCCTGGCTGCCCCCGACGGCGCTGGTGACCGCGCTGTCCGACCTCCTGGACGGTGTCCGGTGACCCTGCTCGCGCCCGAGATCGAGGACCCCAACGACCCGCGGCTGGCCCGCGGCTCGGACGGACTGCTGCGCACGTTCAACGAGGCCGGGGTGCTCGACGGCTCCGACGTGCACGTGGCGCAGCGGCTGTGCGCCCTGGCCGAGGAGGAGGAGCCGCTGGTGGCGCTGGCGGTCGCCTTCGTGGTCCGCGCGGTCCGGGGCGGCTCGGTCTGCGTCGACCTGTCCACGGTGGCCGAGCCCGGCCTGGACCTGCCCTGGCCCGACCCGGCGGCCTGGTGGTCCGCCGTGGCGGCCAGCCCGCTGGTCACCACGGACACCCCGGTGCTGCGGGTCCTCCAGGACGACGAGACGTCGCTTCTCTACCTCGACCGCTACTGGCGGGAGGAGGAGCAGGTGCACGCCGACCTGACCGGCCGGCCCGCGGCAGCCACCGCGCCAGACGAGGCGTGGCTGACGGCGGCGCTCGACCGGGTCTTTCCCGCGGCCGGCTACGACGAGCAGCGCGCCGCGGCCCGCGTGG
>CAZEPK010000359.1:0-4758 GCA_964514085.1 uncultured Nocardioides sp. | reverse complement strand
AGGTCCACGACGAGGACGCTACGTCGGACCACCGACGGTCCGGGCCTCGGCACGCCTACCATCAGGGCGTGGCCGATCGGGAGGTCGCGCTCAGCGCGGGGACGACGCCCCGGCGCGCCCGCGTCCGGGAGTTCGTGGCGAACCGGTCCGGCACCCAGCGGGTGGGCGCCATCGCCGCCGTGCTCGTGCTGCTCACCGCCCCCTTCGGCGGCTGGCGGTCGGCGGACGAGGCCGACACCGAGCCGCTGCGGATCGGTCAGAAGATCGACATCGGTCCGTTCTACGTGACCGTGGACAGCGTCAGGCAGCTCCGGGAGCTGCCCCCGGTCCTCGAGGAGGACCCGACGTCGCGCATCTTCTCCATCAAGGTCACCGTCACCAACCACACCGACCGCCCGCAGAACGCCAAGCAGGTGACCGACGCCTTCGGCGGCTCCGACACCGGGTTCCTGGCGTGGACGGAGGGCGGGCCCATCGAGCCGCAGGTCTACGACGTGGACGACGCCGGTGAGGTCGACAGCGGGGACTTCGTCAACCCCGGACTGACCTACCACTGGGCCCTGGTCCTCCGTCAACGGCCCGACGCCGACCTCGACGCCATCACGCTGAGGATCTACGGCTACGACTTCGTGGCCGAGGACGTGCAGACGCTGGACCCCAACCGCTGGGACATCGACCTCGACCAGCCCCTGGTGGAGGGACACGTGCCGGTCGAGGTGGTCCCGTGATCGGGCGGCGGGCGCTCAGCGCCGTGGGCCTGGTGGCCGCCGTGGGGGTCGGTCACCTGGCGACCACCCACCTGGACATCGACGAGGGCGAGATCGGCCCCTTCGTCCGGGCCGTCGACCTCGACGGCGTCGCCCACCTGTCCTACGCCGACGTCGAGGTCACCGACGTGCGCCCCGCGCGGTACGTCGCCGGATCGATCAGCACCGACTACGCCAAGAGGGCCGGCGGGGTCTTCGTCCTGGTGTCCGTCAAGGCCACGAGCACCCGCGAGTCGACGACCTTCCGGTGGCACTACCTGGTCGACCGGACGGGACGCCTGTACGAGACGTCGTCGCGCGCCGACTGCGCGTCCGGAGCCGAGTCCAAGACCGGAGTGGCGGTCTACGCCCTCTACTGCTTCGACGTCCCTGCGTCTCGGCTGGCCGGGCTGCGCTTCCAGATCGCCAGAGGGGACCCCACGTTCAGCGACGACCAGGGCGACGACCTGGCCGAGGTCAACCTCGCGGTCAGCCGCTCGGACGCCGAGGAGTGGGCCTCGACGGACGCGGTCTACGAGCCCGTGACGAGCGAGTGGGAGCCCTTCGAGCTCCAGTCGGTCGAGCTCACCGAGGACGACGGCTCGTGAGCAGGCGCAGCTGGTGGCAGGAGAACCGCCTGTGGCTGGCGGTCCTCCCCCTGTGCCTGGCCGCAGCCGCGGCCGCCTCGTCCTACAACGTGGAGCGCCTGTGGTACCGCCAGGGGCTGCACCACGAGGTCGCCCACGCGGAGCAGAACCGCTGGCTCGAGGTGCACCAGCCTTACGAGGACGCGGTCGGCCGGACCAGCCGCACCTTCGAGGTCCGGCTGCGCGGCACCGACCCGACCGCGCTGTGGCCCTACGAGCTCGACGGTCCTCGCACCCCGCCCGAGGGTGTCGACGCCGTGGTCGCCTACCTCGACTGGTCGGCCCTCCCCGACCAGCAGCTCGTCGGCTGCTACCTCGCGCTGGAGGACGACGACGGGCGCAGGTACGAGACCACGGTGGCCGACTCCTCCGACCTGTGCACGCCGGACGAGAGGCCCGGTCCGTCCTTCCCGGACCGGGACGCCGACCAGCGGCCTGCGGTCCCCGCGGAGGAGGCGCGTCCACGGGTCTGGTCCACCGCCCCGGTGTTCCTGGTCCCCAAGGGGCGCCGGATCACCGGCTTGCTGATGTCGTGGGGGACGCCGGACTACGTGCGGATCTCCGTCTCCTGACGAGCCAGTCGACCGCCGCCGCCAGCATCGGCGCCGTGAGCGCCAGCGACAGGGCGTAGCCCAGGGAGAGCTCGAAGGGGCTGATCGCCACCCAGGTGAAGTGGGGTCGAGGGCCGATCACCGCCCGGGCGGCGTCGTGCACCAGCGCCGGAAGCCCGGTGACCACGACGAACCCCAGGCTGAAGAGCAGCATCGGGGCCAGCCCGGCCGAGGCCAGCAGCCGCAGCCCGTCACGCAGCGGAGCGAACCGCTCCTTCGCCTCCGACGCCAGGGAGGCGAGGAAGCCCGACGCGCGTGCCTCCTGCGGCGACTCCTGGTCGGCGAGCCGGTAGCCCAGGACGACGGCAGCCACCGCGAGCCAGGCGACCGGGACGACGATGACCGCGTCGAGCGACCCGGCCACCGCCTCGGCGAGGCTCGCCACCGCCTTGAAGGCCCCCGCGGCCGGGCCGAGGACGTCGACCACGGCGTCGTAGGCGTCCTGCACCCACTGGTAGGCGACGCGGTCCTCGATCCACGCCCGGCCCTTGACCTTGATGACCACGACCTGGCTGGCCAGCATCACGACGTAGAAGAGCTCGATCAGCGCTCCGACGTAGGCCAGCCACACGATCTTCAGGCGTCGCTCCAGCCGGCCGGTCACCCAGCGCAGGGCCCAGGCCGCCGCCACGAACAGGAGCGACACCTGCAGGGAGTAGATGCCGAGCCGCTTGGCCGTGGCTCCGACACCCTCGGCCTTGAGGTTGAGGAAGATGTCGGCGGCCGCGATGTTGCGGTAGCGGTAGATGTCGGCGTCCAGCAGTCCGTAGGCGGTGTAGACGGCGAGGAACGGCACGAGGACGCTCACCGCGACGTCGACCAGCCGCAGCTCGCGCTGCTCGACCGGGGCGACGACGTCGAGGTGCTCGACCTGCTCGAGTGCGGGGAGCGAGCGGCGGCAGACGCGCAGCATGAAGACCACCGGGAGCAGGTAGCCGAGCGGCGCGAGGATGAGCATCGCCTGCCCCAGCTGGGCCTGGGCGTCGCTGAGCCTGATCGCGCCGTAGACAGCGGCCGAGCGCATCGCGGCGCCGAGGAGTCCGAGACAGAGGAGCGCCGGCCAGTGCCGGGCCAGCAGTCGTGCGGCGGTGACGAAGACCGCGGGGACGTCACGCACCGTCGCCGGCGCCCCGTTCCAGCCGCTGGTGCAGCCGTGCGCGGACGTCGTCGGGGCTGAGCTGGGCCCGCTGCCGCTGGCCGCGGGCGATGACCACGCCGGTGGCCGCCACGCCGGCGAGCCCGGCCAGCCCGAGCCACTTCCACAGCCTCACGCGATGATCGTGCCATGCAGCGCTCGCAGATCCGGCTCGACGAGGCGGTCGAGCTGACCCGCACCGGCGACATCTGGCTCTTCCGCGGGGACTCGATCGCCGACCACGCGATCCGGGCCTTCACCAACGCCCCCGTCAACCACGTCGGCATGGCGGTGGTGCTCGACGACCTGCCGCCGCTGATGTGGCACGCCGAGCTGGGCAAGGGTCTGCAGGACGTGTGGACCGGCCAGCACCAGCGCGGCGTCCAGCTCCACGACCTGCGCGAGGCGGTCACCCAGTGGATGGACCGCTACGGCCAGCGCGGCTGGTTCCGCCAGCTCAGCGTCGAGGTCACCCCGGCCATGGAGGACGCCCTGCTCACCACCATCGCGCGGATGGACGGGTTGCCGTTCCCCTCGACCGTCGGGCTCCTCGGGCGGGTGGCGCGCGGCCGCCTGCGCCGGCGGGCTCCGGCCGAGCTGGCCTACTGCGCCGAGGTGGTGGCCGAGGCCTACACCGCGATGGGGCTGCTCGACGGCTCGCGGCCGTCGAACTACTACGACCCCGGCAAGTTCTGGTCCGGCGACGATCTCGACCTGGGGCTCCGCGCCCGGCTCAACGACGAGATCGAGGTCCTGCGTCAGTAGGCGACGGCGCGGCCGGCCTCGGTGAGCTCCCACACGCCGGGCTTGCCGCCGGCCATCAGGCCCGCGTCGATCATCGCCTTGCGCTCGGCCCTGGCCGACTGGTGCCAGCGGGCCTCTCCGCTGGGCGTGGGCTGGCGGTCGCGCTCGCGCAGCTCGTCCTCCATCGCCATCTCCAGCTCGAGCAGCATGTCCTCGGTCTCGAGGCTGCCCTCCTGGCGCAGGATCCGGATGATGTGGGGGCGGAACGACGAGGGGTCGCTGACCTTGCTCGGCGCGCGCGGCGGGGCGCTCGTCGTCCGCACGGCCGAGGCCCGCGGCGTCGTGGTCCGCGCCCGCGGGGTGCGGGGTGCTGCCGGCGGCGGGGGCGGCGGCTTGGGCATCCCGTGCACACAGGTGCTCAGCGGCAGGTCGCAGAGATCGCAGTACTCCTCGGCCACCTGACCAGCCTACGGCTCAGTCCTTGCTGCGCGACGACCGGGCGGCGGCGTACGCCGGCTCCCGCACGCGGCGGACGGCGGCGTACTGCGCCAGCCCGGGGAGGGTGTTCTGCACGGCGTCGAAGCTGATGTCCTCGTCGCTCCCCCGGTCAGAGAGCACCAGCTCGCCGAAGGCCTGCCAGGGACCCTGGCCCACGGCGAAGACGAGCTCCAGCCGGTCCTCCGCGACCTGGTGCGCGCCCAGCAGGACGGGCCCGGCCACGGTGTCGTAGGGCAGCAGCGTGGTCATCGGGCGGCCGTAGGTGCGCCGGGTCGGGAGGAGCACGTAGCGGGTCAGCCAGCCGAAGCCGGTGGTGGACAGCAGCACGTCCCCGTGGGACCCGTCCGGGTTGGGCACCCGCAGCGCGAGGCCGTGCA
>CAZEPK010000358.1:0-4811 GCA_964514085.1 uncultured Nocardioides sp. | reverse complement strand
GGGGCGGCCCCACCCACCGGACCACGCCCGGTGCCACGAGCGCAGGGACGCAAACACCAACCCCACCAACACAAGGCCAGGCTGGGCGATCGTGTGACCTCGTCAGCGCGCGGCACATCCACTAGCGTCCCGACGATGGACATCAGCACGTTCTACGCGCTGTTCTCGGCGACGTGCTTCGCGCTGCTCGGCTTCTGGTGGAACCTCCTGCAGGGCAACCCGCACTGGCTGCGCGACCCGAGCACCCGTACGGCGGTGGGCGGGGTCTACCTCTCGTTCCTCCTGCCCGCGCTGATGGGGCTCTTCGCCCAGGTCGGCGGCCCGGGGACCACCACGATCTGGCGGATCAGCTTCGTGGCCATCGCCGTGGTCGGGTTGATCGCGACCCTGCGGGCGCTGCGGGGCACCCGGGCCTCCCAGGTGGACGACACCCCCAACCGGCTGGTGGCGATCGTGCTCTACGGCCTGATCGCGGTGGTGGGCGTGGTCCCCGAGACCGGCGAGCTGGTGAACCTGACCGGCATCCAGGTCGAGGCCATCCTGCTGATCCTGATCGTGCTCCTCGGCCACGGCCTGGTGTGGCGGTTCATGACCTCGGGGCCGACGCCCGGTAGACACGAGGCATGAGCACCCCTGCCGAGGAGTTCCGAGAGACCGCCGCCCGCTTCGGCGCCGTCGTGGCCGGCGTACGCCCCGACCAGTGGGACGACGCCGCGCCGGTGCCGGGCTGGACGGCGCGCGACGTCGTCGCGCACCTGGTGGGGTGGTTCCCCGCGCTGGTGCACGACGTGGACGTGACGGTGCCTGCAGGCCCTCCGGTGGAGGAGGACCCGGCCGCGGCGTGGGAGCTCTTCGCCGGCGGCGTCCAGGCGGTGCTGGACGACCCCGCCACCGAGGCGCTGGTGCCCGGCAACCCGAACTTCGGTGGTGTCTCGCTGCCGCAGGCGGTCTCGCGGTTCTTCACCACCGACGTCTTCCAGCACACCTGGGACCTGGCCCGGGCCACCGGGCAGGACGACACCCTGGACCCGGAGCGGTGCGCGCAGCTGCTGGCCGGCATGGAGCCCATCGAGGAGCTGATGCGTCAGAGCGGGCAGTACGGCCCGAGGGTCGAGGTGGCGGAGGACGCGGATGCGCAGACCAGGCTCCTGGGGTTCATCGGGCGCGATCCGGCCTGGCGCCCCGATCCGTCTGCGGTCTGACCGGCAGATCCGGGCCCGGAAGCTCAGACGGATCGTCGAGGGCGCGCCTAGGCTCTCCCCGTGACGACCACGCCGGCCCGCTCCAGGGTCACCCTGACCGGGATCAGCTCGCGGGCGTGGGAGCACCCCGCCGACCGTGGCGCCCTGGTGGCGCTGCGCAAGCTCAAGGGCTTCGACACCGTCCTGCGGGCGATGTCGGGCTTCATGAACGAGCGCCGAATCCGCCTGGACTACCTCGGCGGCGCGGTGCGCGTGGATGAGCGGAACTTCGCGGGTGTGCACCGGCTGCTCGGCGAGGTGGGCCGGGCGCTGGACGTCGACCGGCTGCCCGAGGTCTACGTGGTCAACGACCCGTACACCAACGCCATGACCATCGGGCTCGACAAGCCCATCATCGTCCTGCACTCCTCGCTCTTCGACCTGCTCGACGAGGAGGAGATGCGCTTCGTCGTCGGCCACGAGCTCGGCCACGCGCAGAGCGGCCACGCGGTCTACCGGACCCTGCTGCTCTGGCTCATGTCGCTGACCGGGGTGTGGAACTCCATCCCCGGCGGGGCGCTCGGCGTCCGGCTGATCATCGCGGCGCTCTACGAGTGGCAGCGCAAGTCCGAGCTGTCGGCCGACCGGGCCGGTCTGCTCGCCACCCAGGACCCGGCCGTGGCCTTCCGGGTGCACATGAAGCTGGCCTGCGGGTCCGGTGACCTGTCCGAGCTCGACCAGACCTCGTTCTTCGCCCAGGGCCAGGAGTACCTCGAGACGACCGACCTGCGCGACTCGGTGCTCAAGGTGATGCTCAACGAGCGGGCCGACCACCCCTACGCCGTGGTCCGTGCGGCCGAGCTGCGCAAGTGGGTCGACTCCGGTGACTACACCGCCATCCTCGGCGGCAGCTACCCGCGCCGTGACGAGGACGCCGGCGCGAGCATGACCGACGCCGCGAAGCAGGCCGCGGACAGCTACACCGATGCGTTCCGCACCTCGCAGGACGCCCTCGGCAAGCTGGTCCACGACGTGGCCGGCTTCTTCGGCAGCGCCAAGCTCTGGCTCGACGAGCAGCTCCGCCGCCCGCGCGACTGAGCCCCAGCCCGCGGCCCTACGGCAGCGGGTCCGGCGCGGCGATCCGGGCCGGCGCGCCGTCACGGAAGCTGCGCACGGTCTTGAAGCAGCCCTGGCCCAGGCCGTCGGTGGCCAGACCGGCCAGGTCGCCCTGGTCGTAGAGGCCGAGGAAGTAGCCGTTGGGCCACACGCCGTTGCCGGCCTGGTAGTACATGATCTCGTCCTTGGTCGGCGCGTGGTCGAGGCCGAAGGCGTGGCCGAGCTCGTGCAGGATCGTCTCGCCCCAGTTGGGCTTGGTGCCGGCGAACGACTGGTCGTAGGTCGTGGTGTCGTTCCAGGCGTTGGTGTCGAAGACCGCGGCCGCCTGCTCGGTCTCCCACACCGGGTGGCCGGAGCCGTCCCGGGCGGCGTGCAGCTGGACCGGGCCACCGAAGCCGATCGCCGGCGTGGTGACGAAGTCCGGGATCTCCGCCTCGTCGGCGAAGGAGACGAGCAGGTCCTGGCCGGCGGGCAGCTGGGTGTCCTCGGTCTGGTACGGGATCTGGTGCGAGGCGCCGACGTACTGGAACTCGATCCCGGTCGCCCACGAGACCTGGGCGATCGCGAGCTGCACCATCAGCAGCCCCGGCGCGCCCACGTCGTCCGCGTTGACGACGTAGCGGACCGTCTTGCACGGGTCGAAGGAGTAGCGGACGCCCTGGTAGTTGAGGAAGGCGTGGTCTGCCGGGTTCCCGCGGGGCGCGTAGGTCATGTAGACGCTGGCCGTGGTCTTGCGGGTGAACCGGTGCTTGCCCGACGTGCTGATCCGGACCTCGTGGGCGCCGTACCAGTTCAGCGGGGCGGAGATCGCGAACTTGCCCTTGCGCGTGCTCTTGGTGCTGGCCAGCGTGTGCCAGCCGCCGGGCAGCTTGACCTGCAGCTTGACCTTGCGCTTGCCGTCGACCCGCCCGTGGGCCGCGACGGGCGCGCTGCCGGCGTAGAAGGAGGTCGAGTCCCAGACCACCTTGCCGCCGTGGTGGTGGCCGTGGTGGCCGTGGTGACCGTGGTGGGGCTTGCGGCCCGCCGCGTTCGCGGGGGTCCCCACGAGGAGGGCGGCGGCCAGGCCGAGGACGAGCGGGACGACGAGGAGGCGCAGGGTGCGCGACGAGTTCACGCGTCGGTCCTTCCCCGGCCGCCCCGGCGGGAAACCCCGCGGACCTACTGGCCCAGCGCAGTGATCGCGTCGTGGATGCTCAGCGTCCGTCGGGCCGACTCGACGTGCAGGTTCTCGACCATCCGCCCGCGGTAGGTCACCACCCCGCTGCCGGCCCCGGCCTCCCACGCCTCGAGCACGCCACGGGCGTCCTCGACGCCCTGGGCGCTCGGAGCGAACACCTCGTTGGCGCCCTCGACCTGGCCGGGGTGGATCAGGGTCTTGCCGTCGAAGCCCATCTCCCGGCCCTGCCTGCACTCGGCCAGGAAGCCGTCGAGGTCCTTCACGTCGTTGTAGACGCCGTCGAGGACCACCTTCCCGGTGGCCCGGGCCGCGAGCAGGGCCAGACCGAGCCCGGCGAGCAGCGGCTGCCGGCCGGGGACGTGCTCGGCGTAGAGCTCCTTGGCCAGGTCGTTGGTGCCCATCACCAGCACGCTGAGCCGGTCGGAGGCGCCGGCGATCTCCTCGGCGTGCAGCATGGCGTACGGCGTCTCGACCATCGCCCACAGCATCGTGTGGTCCGGGGCGCCGTGCCTCTCGAGGCCGTCGACGAGGGCGTGCACGGCCTCGGCGCTGCCGACCTTGGGGACCACCACCGCGTCGGGTCCGGCGGCGCAGGCCGCAGCCAGGTCGTCGGCGTGCCACTCGGTGTCGGCGCCGTTGACCCGGATGGTGACGGTGCGCCGGCCGTACTCGCCGCTCGCGACGGCGGCGCACGCAGCGTCGCGGGCCGCGGGCTTGGCGTCCGGCGCCACGGCGTCCTCGAGGTCGAGGATCAGCCCGTCGCAGGGCAGGGCCTTGGCCTTCTCCAGCGCGCGCTCGTTGGAGGCCGGCATGTAGAGCACGCTGCGCAGCGGCGTGAGTGCGGTCTCGCTCATGCGTCGAGCTCGATCGCGTCGTACTGCTTCTTCAGCTCGGGGTCGATCGCGGCCAGCTGCTCGGCCAGCTCCACCATCACCAGGCACTGCTTGAGGGAGGCGTCGTCCTCCATCTTCCCGTCGAGCATCACCGCGCCGGTGCCGTCGCCCATCGCCGCGGCCACGCGGCGGGCGTGCCGCACGTCCTCGACGCTGGGGCTGAAGACCCGGTGGGCGATGGCGATCTGCTTGGGGTGCAGCGACCAGGTGCCGACGCAGCCGAGGAGGAAGGCGTTGCGGAACTGGTCCTCGCAGGCCAGCACGTCGCTGATGTCACCGAAGGGGCCGTAGTAGGGGTAGATCCCGTGCATCGCGCAGGCGTCCACCATGCGCGCGATCGTGTAGTGCCAGAGGTCCTGCTGGTACGTCGCCCGGCTGGCCCCCAGGTTGGCCACGCCGTCCACGCGGGGCGGGTCCTCGCGGACCAGGCAGCCCGGGTGGCCG
>CAZEPK010000357.1:0-4818 GCA_964514085.1 uncultured Nocardioides sp. | reverse complement strand
GGAGGCGGTGCACCGCGCGGTCGACACTGGCGCGGTCCAGGCCGAGCTGCGGGCGCGCTACTTCCTGGGCCGCTCCTACGAGGACTGGGCCGAGTGGGCCCAGGCCGAGACCTGGTTCCGCAGCGCGATGACGGCCGCGGAGGCGGCGGGGACGCCCTACGCGCCCTGGGGCTTCGAGTCGCGCTGGCAGCTGGCCTGGATCAAGAGCGTCGACGGCGACTGGGACGAGGCGCTGCGGCTGACCGACACCAGCGCCGAGCAGGCACCTCCGATCCCGGCCGCCCTGGTCGAGGGGGTCGCCCTCCTGGTCGAGTCGGGGCGGGGCGAGCCCGTGGCCGAGCGGGCCCGCGCGCTGCGCCGCTTCTGGGAGCTCGAGGGCGGCGTGGCGATCAACTCCGCCGTGGCCGAGCTGGTCGACGCCGCGCGGAGTGACGACCCCGCCCGCGTGATCGCGGTCTACCAGGACGTCGTCGCGGTGCTCGGCCGGATCTGGCACGAGTGGTTCAGCGCCCGGATCCGGCTCGCGGCGATCACCATCGGCGCCATCGCCGACGCGCTCCCGCGGGTGCCGGCCGCCGAGCGCGCGGCGTACGTCGCGGAGGTGGAGCGGCTCCACGGCGAGGGGCACACGGTCCTGCAGAAGTACACCGACCCCTCCGGTCACTGGGGTCCCGAGGGTCGGGCCTGGGTCAAGCGGCTCGACGCCGAGACCGTCCGCGCGCGCTGGCTGGCCGGGATCGACGCCCCGCCGCAGGACGCGCTGGTGGAGGTGTGGCGCGAGGCCGAGGTGCTGTTCCTCGACTTCGGCCACGTGCACGAGGTGGCGGTGGTGCGGGCCATCCTGTCCGGCATCCTCCGGGCCACCGGCGACGCCGCCGGCGCGCGCGAGCTCGGCGACCAGGCCCGCGAGGTGGCCCACCGGCTGGGCGCCCGGCCGCTGCTCGAACGGCTCCGGGCCCAGGGGACCACCGCCGCGCGGGCCGACGGCCCGGCGTCCGACACCCTCACCGCGCGGGAGGCCGAGATCCTGGCGCTGGTGGCCGAGGGCCGCTCCAACGGCGAGATCGGCAAGCAGCTGTTCATCAGCGCCAAGACGGTCTCGGTGCACGTGTCCAACATCCTGGGCAAGCTCGGCGCCGCCGGGCGCACCGAGGCCGCGGCCATCGCGCGACGCCGGGGGCTGATCGGCTGACGGGCTCCCGGTCCGCCGTCGAGTGACACCCCGCGGTCGTCGTCCGGGTCGCTCGGCGACCCTCAGGCGTCACTCGACGGGGGCGAGACGGGCTTGTGAGGGACCCGAAGGGGTACTTCACTGTCCTCACCACCCGCGACAACCCTGGAGGCAACGATGACCGACGCTCTCGACGACGACGACATGACCACCAGCTCCACCGAAGGCGGCGGCGCCGGCGGCGACGCCGACGGCACCGACTCCTCCGACGGCACCGACGCGGGCGCCGGTCCCGACACGGGCCCGCTGGACACCGCCGACTCCGACGGCAGCGACGGCGGCGACGCCGACGGCACCGACGGCGACTCCACGGACACCACCGACGGGGACGCCTCCTGAGCGCTCTCGACCTGCTGACCGGTGACGCCCAGACCTTCCGCGAGAAGGTCTGGGCGTCTCGGGTCCACCACCACCGGGTCGACCCGGACCTGCTGGCTGCCTACCTCTCCCTCGAGGACGCCGACCGGCTGCTGACCGCCACCGCCGTCCGTACGCCGAGCGTGCGCCTGGTGCGCGACGGCGCGGTCCTGCCCGAGAGCGGCTACACCCGCGGCGCTACGCTGGCCGGCCGGTCGCTGAGCGGGCTCGTCGACGGGAGGACCGCCGTCGAGGAGTTCCGCAACGGCGCCACCGTCGTCTTCCAGGGCCTGCACCGCTCCTTCCCGCCGCTGGTCGACCTGATCTCCGAGCTGGAGCTGGAGCTGGGCCACCCCTGCCAGGCCAACGCCTACCTCACCCCGCCCGGGTCGCAGGGCTTCGCGGTGCACTCCGACACCCACGACGTCTTCGTGCTGCAGACCGCCGGGACCAAGCAGTGGGAGCTGCACGCCCCGCCGCAGCACCTTGATCAGCCCGACGAGGACCCGCTGCTGGAGCCGGGGCACGTGATGTACCTGCCCACCGGCACCCCGCACGCCGCCCGCGCCCAGGACACCGTCTCGCTCCACGTCACCATCGGCATCAACCAGCTGACATGGCGCGGCCTGGTCGAGCGCTCACTGGCCTCCCTGGCCTCGGAGGTGCCCGGCGACCACCTGCCCGCGGGCTACCTCGAGGACCCGCAGGCGCTGGCCCACCAGCTGGGCCGGCACCTCTCCGACATCGCGGACCGGCTGCGCGGCGTGGCGCCGGCGGAGGTGATGGAGGCGGAGGTCCGCCGCTTCCTGACCTCGCGCCCGTCGCGGCTGGAAGGCGCCCTGGTCGACGGGCTGGCCCTGGACGCCCTCGACGACGACACCCTCCTGCGGCGGCGCCCGGGGCACCCCTGCGTCCTGCTCGACCGGGGCGAGCGGCTCGAGGTCCTGCTGGGCGACCGCAGCCTCGACGTGCCGGCCCGCATCCGGCCCGCCCTCGAGGTCGTCCGCAGCAGTCCCGAGCTGCGCCCGCGGGACCTGCCGCTCGACGAGAGGAGCCGGCTGGTCCTGGCCCGCCGGCTGGTCCGGGAGGGGCTGCTCAGGGTCGTCCCTGGATGATGTGGGCGTGGCGCTGATGAGCTTTCGCTGTGCCGTGGCGAGCGAGGACCGCAGCGAGTCCATGACGGGGACGGCCTCCTCTGTCCGCTCCTTCCTGCTGGTCGAGCACCCTGGCCCCTGGGGGATCGACGCGCTGCGCGACGCCCGCATGCCCGACGGGATCGGGCCCGAGCTCCGGGCGCGGACCGCCGCCACCGGCACCAAGGTCCTGCTCATCCGTCGGCCGGCGGGCGTGTCCAGGCACAGCGAGGGCCCACGTGTCTTCGTGGGCTGGACCCACCACGCCGACCCCTGGCTGGAGACGACGGTCCTCGACGACCTCGCCGGCGTGCACGACCTGGACCTCGAGGCGCTGGCGGAGGGCCGCTCGCTCGGCCTGACGCCGCACACCGACCCCGTGCTCGCCGTCTGCACGCACGGTCGCCACGACACCTGCTGCGCCGAGCGGGGCCGGCCGGTCGCCGCCGGCCTGGCCGAGCTGTTCCCGGAGGAGACCTGGGAGGCCTCGCACGTCGGGGGCGACCGGTTCGCCGCCAACCTCCTGGTCCTGCCGCACGGGCTGTACTACGGGCGCCTCCAGCCCGACACCGCCCGCGGGGTGGCCCGCCTGCTGGCGGCCGGTGAGGTCGACCTCGACCACCTGCGCGGGCGCGCGGGGCTCTCCAGCCCGCTGCAGGCCGCCGAGGCCGCGCTGCGCCGCCACGTGGACGAACGCCGGATCGACGCCGTGCGGTTCGTCTCGCGGCGGGTGCACGAGGGACGGACCGACGCCGTGTTCGAGGTGTCCGGCCGCCAGTACGCCGTGGCCGTCGTCAGCACCCGCGGCGAGGACCTCCAGCAGCTCACCTGCCGGGCCCTGCGCGAGAACCCGGTCGTGCGCCACGAGGTCCCCGAGATCCGGGCGCTGTGAGGGGGCCACGGTGAAGCGCGGGGCCGCGGCGCTGCTGGGCGCCTGCCACCCGGGCCCGGCCCTGGCCGTCACGGTCCTGGCCGGCCTGCTGGCCGGTGCGGTCGGGCTAGGCCCCGGGCGGGCCGCGCTCGTGGTCGCGGCGGTCCTCACCGGCCAGCTCTCCATCGGGTGGTCCAACGACCTCGTGGACCTGGCCCGCGACCGCACCGTCGGGCGCCCCGACAAGCCGCTGGTCGACGGCAGCGTCTCCGAGCAGACGGTGCGCCTGGCCTGCGCCCTGGCCGTGCTGGCCACGGTGCCGCTGTCCCTGGCCTGCGGCTGGCTCGCCGGCGCCGTGCACCTGGTGTGCGTGGCCGCCGGCTGGGTCTACAACCTCGGCGCGAAGGCCACGCCGTGGTCCTGGGCGCCGTACGCCGTGGCCTTCGGCGGCCTGCCCGTCTTCGTCTCGCTCACCGCCGACCCCGGCCAGGTGCCCCCGCTCTGGCTCCCGCTGGCCGGCGCCCTGCTCGGCGTCGGCGCCCACGTGGTCAACGTGCTGCCGGACCTCGACGACGACGCGGCCACCGGCATCCGCGGGCTGCCGCACCGGCTGGGCCCGCGCTGGAGCCCGGTCGTCGCCGCCGCGGTGCTGGTGGTCGGCGCTCCCGCCGACTCGGCCGTGGTGGGGGTGATCGCCCTGGTGGTGACCCTGGGGCTGGCCGCCGTGGCGCTGCTGGCCCACGGGCGGGCGCCGTTCCGCGCCGCGATCGGCATGGCCCTGGTCGACGTGGTGATGCTGGTGTGGGCCCGATGACCGCCGCTGAGTCCTGGGACCTGGTCGTGGTCGGCGCCGGACCGGCGGGTGCCTCGGCGGCGCTCGCCGCGCTGCACGCGGAGCCGTCGCTGCGGGTGCTCCTCCTCGACCGCGCGGACTTCCCGCGCGACAAGTCCTGCGGCGACGGGATCGCTCCCCACTGCTTCGCGGAGCTGGCCGCCATTGGGGTCACCGGGGTGGAGGACGGGTGGACCCCGCTGCGCCACCTCGAGCTGGCCCGGGGCGAGCTGTCGGTGGCCCGGGCGATGGCCCGGCCGGTCCACGTGATCCCCCGCGAGGTCTTCGACGCCCGGCTGGTCGAGCGCGCGGTCGACCGCGGAGCCGTCCTGCGCCGCCAGCGGATCGGCGCGGTCGACCAGCTCCCCGACGCACGGGTGGTGGTCGGTGCCGA
>CAZEPK010000356.1:0-4837 GCA_964514085.1 uncultured Nocardioides sp. | reverse complement strand
CGTAGCGTCCGCAGAGGAAGACCAGCCGGTCGCGACCGGCCAGCTCGCGGGCCAGGGCCTGGCTGAAGGGTGTGCCCGACGGCGTGGGCACCACGACGGTCGCGCCGTCGACGGCCAGCGCGTCGAACGCCTCGCCGAAGGGCTCGGGCGTCATCACCATCCCCGCGCCGCCGCCGAAGGGGGCGTCGTCGACGGTCCGGTGGCGGTCGTGGGTCCACCCACGCAGGTCGTGCACGTGCAGCTCGAGCAGTCCCCGCTCGGCGGCCTTCCCGGTCAGGGACTGCCGCAGCGGTGCGAGGTACTCGGGGAAGATCGTGAGGTAGTCGAGCCTCACGCGTCGTCCTCGTCGTCGGGCAGCGGCGTGACGAGCCCGGGACGGTCGGCGACCACGACCCGGCCGCCGGCCAGGTCCACCTCGGGCACGAGCGCCTTCACGAACGGCACCAGCGCCTCGCGGCCGTCCGGGGTGGTGATCCGGAGCAGGTCCTGGGCGCCGCCGTGCACCAGCCCGGCCACGGTCCCGAGCGGCGTGCCGTCGACGTCGTGCGCGGCCAGGCCCACGAGCTGGTGGTCGTAGAACTCGTCAGGATCCTCCGGCGAGGCGTCGGCCGGGAGGGAGGCGTGCAGGACGATCCCCCGCGCGGCCTCGGCTGCGGTCCGGTCGGCCAGCTCCTCGAAGGTCACCAGCAGCGTGGACTGGTGCTGGCGGGCGCCGGCGACGGTCAGGCTCCGCAGGGACGACGACGAGCCCGGCGGGGGTTCGGCGCGCAGCGTGCTGCCGCGCGCGAACCGCCGCTCGGGCTCGTCGGTGCGTACGTCGACCGTGACCTCGCCGCGCAGGCCGTGTGGCTTGCCGATCCGGCCCACGCCGACCTCTACGTGAGCGTGGTCGTCAGCGGCGCCGGTCGACATCCACGAAGTCGATCCGCGCGCCGCCCTTGCCGGCCAGGGCCGAGATCACGGTGCGGAACGCCGTGGCGGTGCGCCCGCCGCGCCCGATCACCTTGCCGAGGTCGTCGGGGTGGACCCGCACCTCGAGGATCGAGCCACGGCGCAGCTCCTTGTCGCGGACCACGACGTCGTCGGGGTGGTCGACCACCCCGCGGACGAGGTGCTCCAGGGCGTCAGCGAGCACGACGCTCAGGCCTGCTTGTCGGCGTCAGGGCGGTCGGGGTCCATGTCGGACTTCGTCGCCGCGGCCTCCTGGACCTCGGCCTCCTCGGCCGCACCCTCGGGGGTCTCGACGCCCGGCACCTCGTCGGCCGCGGGGACCTCGGCAGCAGCCGGGGCCTCCTCGGCGGGGGCCTCGGCCGGAGCCGGGGTCTCCTCCGCCGCAGCGGTCTTCTTGGCGGCGGCCTTCTTGGCCGGCCGGTCGGTCACGGCCTCGGCGGAACCGGTGCCGTGGGCGTCGGCCAGGGCCTTGTTGAACAGGTCCAGCTTGTCGGCCTTCGGCTCGGCCACCTTGAGGGTGCCCTCGGTGCCCTTGTAGCCCTTGAAGGACTGCCAGTCACCGGTGATCTTGAGGAGCTTGGCCACGGCCTCGGAGGGCTGCGCGCCCACGCCGAGCCAGTACTGCGCCCGCTCGGAGACCACGCTGATGTACGACGGGTCCTCCTTGGGGTGGTACTTGCCGATCTCCTCGATCACCTTGCCGTCGCGCTTCTTGCGCGAGTCGACGACGACGATGCGGTACTGCGGCACCCGGACCTTGCCCAGGCGCTTCAAACGGATCTTGACTGACACAGCTGTGGTGTCTCCTCGGACTCATGTGGTGGTGGAGGTCGCGACGCACGTGTGGGGCACCGAGCCTCGATCTCCGATGGGCCTTGCGTCACCACGGTTGAGAGGGACCGGGCGCGCAGGACTCGACCGGCAAGTCTGCCAGACGGGTGACGGGGCGCCGAATCGTGCACACTCTGCCCGTGCTCGCCTCGCAACCCACCACGCCTGCCGAGCATCCCACCGACGTGCGCACCCTCCCTCGCCGCCGACTCACCGAGCGGCTCCCCTGGCTCTACCCGCTGGCCGTCCGCGTCCACCAGGCCCGGCGGCACGTCGCCTGGCTGACCTCCGACACCCGATGGGCCACCCGGGCGCCGGGCACCCCGGAGCTGCCCGTCCGCGTGAAGAAGCACGGCTCGCTGCTCCTGCGCCAGCTCTCCGCCGACGAGATGGCGCTGCAGCACGGCAAGGTGGTCAACCTGGGGCTGGCCAGCGGCCGCACCGACGGCGTGGTGATCCGCCCCGGTGAGACGTTCTCCTTCAACAAGGTGGTCGGCAACTGCACCCGCCGCAAGGGCTACGTCGTCGGGATGCGGCTCTCGAACGGTGACGCGAAGGCCGGTGTCGGAGGCGGCATCTGCCAGCTCGCGAACCTGCTGCACTGGATGTTCCTGCACTCGCCGCTGACCGTGGTCGAGCGCTCCGAGCACAGCTTCGACCCCTTCCCGGACAAGAACCGCGTCCTGCCCTGGGGTGTCGGCTGCTCCATCGTCTGGAACTACGTCGACCTCGTGGTCCGCAACGACACCGACACCACCTTCCAGGTGCACACCTGGCTGGAGGACAAGCACCTGCGCGGCGAGCTCCGCGCGGACCGCCCGGTCGAGCACTCCTACCGGGTGGAGGCCCGCGCGGAGGAGTTCGTGCGGATCCGCGCGCGGGCCGGTGACCGCATCTGGCGGCGCAACGAGATCTGGCGCAGCCTGGTCGACCGCCGCACGGGCAACGTCGTGGGCGAGGAGCTCGTCAAGCGCAACTGCGCGGTGGTGAAGTACCCGCCGCCCGAGCACCTCGTGGTCGACCTCGACCAGGACGGCCGGCCGCTCGCAGGCGCTCAGGTGCCGGCGGGCAGGTCGGGGCAGGTCTTCGCGTAGGGCCTGCCGCTCAGGTAGGTGGCCCACTCCGTGCGCGTCAGGTTCCGTCCGGCCAGGACGCACGCCGCGTCCACGAGATGCCCGGGGTCGAGGTCCCACTCCACGATCCCCGCCGCGCCGTTCAGCGCGACGGCCAGCCCGTCCGGGCGCAGCCATCCTCCGGCGACGCCCTCGAGCGCGTGGGAGACCAGCGGGTCGCCCAGCCGGGCCCGGGTGTCGGTGTCGAGCACCTGGACGGTCTGGTCGGGGGCAGCCACCAGCAGCAGGCTGCCGTCGCCGCTCAGCTGCAGCGACGAGGGCGCGGACCGGGCCCCGGGCACCTCCGCGACCGGCTCGAGGTCTCCCGCGGCGTACTCGGTCAGGCTGCCGCTCGCGTCGGCGCCGATCACCGTGCCGTCGGGCGCGACCACGCTCCGGATGGCGCCGGGCAGCCCTGCGCCGCGCTCCTCGAGACTCGCGATGTCGTAGCGGCGGGTGAGCCAGTCGTCGGTCGCGTCGGTGACCAGGACGGTCCGGCCACCCGGCTCGACGTTGAGCGACTGCACGAAGAGGAGCTCGAGGGGTGCACCGTCCGGCTCTCCCGTCGTGACGTCGAAGCGCTGCAGCGACTGCGGGAAGCCGTAGGCGACCCACGCGCGCTCTCCGCTCGGCTCGGGGTAGACCGCCTCGGACGTCTCCGGGAGGGCTGCGGCGTCGGTGCTGGTGCCGTCGTGGACGTCGAACAGGACCCGGCGCCGGTGGCCCAGCACGGCGACGGTCTCGGGCCCCACCCACGTGGCCTGCCCCACGACGGGCAGGCGGGCCAGGACCTCGCCCTGGAGGTCCAGGACCCGGTCGGACGCGCCGGTCTCGTCGTCGGCCGGCCCGGCGAGCAACCGGGTGCCCGAGCTGTCGTAGCCGCCGGTGGCCACCACGCCCGGAGCGACGAGGCGCGAGTCCAGGCCCGTGCCGTCGAGGCGCCAGCGCGCGTAGACCGGCGAGTTGCCGGTGAAGGAGATGAGCTCGTGCCCGTGGGCGGTGACGACCAGGTCGCCGACCACACCGAGCTGCGGGTCGAGGCGCACGCCCGTGCGCTGGCCCGTGCGGAGGTCGCGTTCCTCGAGCTGACCGAAGTAGTTCCCGCAGTAGGTCCGGGCGACCTCCTCGGCCACGGTGAAGAAGGGGCACGGCTCCGAGGCGGGTTCGCCGCGCAGGTCCACCGTCCACACGCGGTCACCCGTCCGCAGGTCGACGGCCACCTGCGCCTCGGTCCCGGCAGCGACCAGGGTGTCGTCGGCGGTGACGACCAGGTCGTTGTGGCTGGACAGCACCGGCGCGGCGAAGGTCCGCCGCACCGCCATCGTCCTGGGGTCGACCTCCCGGACGGGCCCGGCCATCGAGCCGAGGTACAGCGACCCGTCGGGCCCGAAGGCGACCGTCCCGGTGTCGCGCCAGAGGAAGACACCGTCGGGCCGCGGCAGCCCGGGCACGGTCCCGAGCCGGCGACCGCTGTCCACCTCGTAGGTCGCCAGGTCACCGTTCAGGCCGCCGGCGATCGCCACGAGGCCGCCGTCGTGCGACAGCGCGACGTCACCACCGTTGAAGGGCGTGACCAGGGGCCCGAACACCGGCTGGCGCGTCGCGACGTCGAAGACCACCAGCTCGGTGCAGCCCCGGCCGTTGTGGTGGAGCAGCGCCTCGTACGTCGAGCAGTCTTGGCCGCCGTCCGCGGTCAGGACCAGCAGCGCCACCCGGGTGCCGTCGCCGCTGGCCTTGAGCAGCGACCACGCGTTGTCCTGGGGCGGGAGCGGGTTCTCGAACTCCGGTCCGACCTCCCCGGTGGCGGGGTCGAGGAGCCGGACGGTCTGGCCCTGCGCGGCCACCACCTGGTCGCTGCCGGGCAGGGCCGCGCCGAACCAGTTCCCCGGCCCCAGGGTCTGGTAGCCCATGAACCCCGGGAGCGCGGTGAGGCTGCCGAACAG
>CAZEPK010000355.1:0-4843 GCA_964514085.1 uncultured Nocardioides sp. | reverse complement strand
CATGGGTGTTCTCCTGTGGTGCGGGTCGTGGTGGTGCGGTCGTGCCGCGTACGTGGTGGGGGCGGTCGGTCCGGACGCCCATTCTGCTCAACAGCCCTGGAGTTGAGTGCATTCCACTCAACTTCGCCCGGCGTCCGTGTCCGTGCCCCCTGCACCCCGCGCGAGGACAACGGGTCCTGATCCGGCTTTTCGCCAGCGGGACGGCCGCGCGGAGGCCAGCATGTCCTCAGGACGGGAGGAGGGAGCACCGATGTCCACCTTGCTGGTCGCCGAGCACGGACACGGCAGCCTGGCCATGGGCGCCCACGGCATCCACGGCGCGGTCGTCGGCCTGGGTCTGCTCGGCCTGGTGGCGCTGCTCTCGCCGCAGCTGCTCAGCGACGACCGGGTGCCCCTCGACGACCACGAGACACGCGTCCGGGCCCTGCGCAGCGCCCTCGAGCAGTCCCCCTCGTCCGGCAGGAACACGGTGGCCACCCGGGCCCCGTCGGGCCACGGCGCGGCGCTGACCCCGGCAGGGCGCCTGGTCCTGCCGTTGGCGGTCGTCAGCTCGGCGGCGGCGGCCGGCGCCCACGCGGCCGTCGGCCCCGAGCACCTGAGGGAGTCCGTCCTCCTAGGTGCCTTCTTCGCCGCCACCGCGGTCGCGCAGCTGGCGTGGTCCGTGGCCGTCGCCGGCCGGGCCTCGCGCCACCTGCTGCACCTCGGGGTGCTCGGCAACCTGTCGCTGGCCGTGCTGTGGGGCACCACCCGCACCCTGGGCCTGCCCTTCGGGCTGCTGCCGGCCCCGGAGGCGGTCGGGCCCTGGGACCTGGCCTGCGTGGCCTGGGAGCTGGTGGTCGCCGGGGCCTGCGTGCTGGTGCTGCGCCAGCCCGGCGAGCCGCCGGTGCGGCTGCCCGGCTGGCGCTCGTGGCACCCGGTGCTGCCGACGTACGTCGCGGCCTCGGTGCTGGTGCTGGTGGCCCTGACGCTGGGCGGGGCCGGCGCATGAGGTGCTCGGGAGGACGGCGATGATCGGGTCCTGGCAGGTCGGGGCGGCCGGCAACGCGGTGATCATGGCCGCCTACCTCGGCATCTGCCTGGCGATCCTGGTGCCGCTGGCCCGGAGCCGGCAGCTGCGCACGAACCCGCTGGGCGCGGCGACCGCCGCGATCTTCTTCACCTGCGCGGTGCACCACGGCTCCCACGCGCTGCACATGGTGCTGCCCTCGCTGGGCCTGGCGGACAGCCAGGGCCTGGCGATGCGCACGGCGTGGGGCTGGCCGCTGGCGGTCTGGGACGTCGTGGGCGCCGTCGTGGCCGCCTACTACTGGACGCTGCGGCGCCACTACGGCTCCCTGATGCAGGGCGCCCAGCTGTTCCAGGACCTGCGGCAGCGCGAGCAGCAGGCCCTCGAGCTCAACGACACCGTGCTCCAGGGGCTGGTGGTCGCCAAGATGGCGCTGGACCTCGACCAGCCGCAGAAGGCCAACGACGCCCTGACCTCGTCCATCGGGTCGGCCAGCCGGATCATCACCGAGCTGCTCGGCAGCCAGCACCACGCGCTCGACCTGCTGCGCAGCACGCCTGCGGCCGTGGGCACTGCCGCGCCGGGCTCGCCGGAAAGCTCGCCGCCGGCCGGTGCCGACGGGCCCGACGCCGCCGACCGGAGCCCGCGGTGAACGCCGCCGCGGCCCGCTCCGGTCCGGTGCGGGTGGTCATCGTCGACGACACCCTGGACCTCCGCGAGCTGCTCCGGATCGCGCTCACGCGGGGCGGCATGGAGGTCGTCGGGGAGGCCGGCGACGGCCTGGCGGGCATCGAGGAGGTCCGGGCCCAGCGGCCCGACGTGGTCCTGCTCGACCTCTCCATGCCGGTCATGGACGGCCTGGAGGCGCTGCCGCGCATCCGCCGGCTGGTGCCCGACGCCAAGATCATCGTGCTCTCGGGCTTCGGCGCCACCCAGATGTCCGAGCGCGCCCTGGCCACCGGCGCCGACGGCTACCTGCAGAAGGGGATGTCGCTCAAGCGCATCCTGGAGTACGTCGGCGGGATCGTGGCCGGCACCACCGAGGAGGCCGTGCCCTCGCCCGGCCTCACCCTCGTCCCCCGGCCGCCGGAGCCTCCGCAGGCGGAGCCGGCCGCCCCGGCACCCACCGCGGAGGAGGTGTCGGCCTGGGACGCGCTGGCCCTGGCGCCGTACGGCGTCCTCGAGGTGGCCGACGAGCCGCTGTTCCGCATCGTCCACGTCAACCCGGCCGCCCAGCGGCTGCTGGCGGACGGGGCCCGTCCCGGGGTCCCGCTCGGCACCGTCGCTCCGCTGCTCACCAACCTGGTCGCGTTCAACCGGCTCGACGGCGAGGCGTCGTTCGTCGCCGACCTCGGCGGGGTCGAGGTGCACGCCACCCTGCGGCGGGCGGGGTCGACGCTGCTGGTCTACCTCGACCAGACCGCGGAGGACGTCGACGTCCTGCGGCGGGCGATCGCCACGACGGCCCACGAGATCCGCGGGCCGGTCGCCGTGCTGTGCGGGATCGCGGAGTCGATCATCGCCGACGGCGACGCGATGACCGAGGTCCAGCGCACCCGGCTGATGTCCTCGGTGAGCCGGCAGGCGCGGGTCCTGGACGGGATCACCGCCGACCTGCTCACCGCCGCGGAGCTCCAGCGCGGCGCGCTGCGGCTGGACCCGCAGGCGGTCGATCCGGTGGAGGTGATCACCGCGGTCCTCGAGGACCGCTACCTGATGGCGGTGGAGGCGACGGTCCACGACGAGCGCCGGCTGCTGGTCGACCCGCTGCGCCTCGAGCAGATGCTCGGCAACCTGCTCGGCAACGCGCTGAAGTACGGCCGGGCGCCCTTCGCCGTCACGGTCCGCCCGGACGCCGACGACGAGGACATGGTGGCCATCGACGTGGTCGACAGCGGAGACGGCGTGCCGTCGGAGTTCCAGGACCAGCTCTTCACCGAGTTCACCCGCGCCGGTGGGACCTCGGCGGCGGGCACCGGCCTGGGGCTCCACGTGGTCCGGTCGCTGGCCGAGGCGCAGGGCGGGTCGGTGTCGTACTCGCCCGCCCCCACTGGTGGGGCTTGCTTCAGCGTCTCGCTACCCGCCGTCTGAGGCGGGCTACCGCCCGCGGCGCCAGACCACGATCTGCTGGCTGGGCGAGGGCTGGCGGACGGCGGGCAGCTTGCCCGGCGGGCGGGAGCCGGTGCTGACCGCCTGGCGCAGCGCCTCGCGCGTCGCCTCCAGCTCGGCCACCAGCTCCTCGTTGCGGGAGGCCAGCGCGGCGACGCGGTCCTCGAGCTCGAGGATCCGGCGGACCCCCTCGATGCCGATGCCCGACGAGGTCAGGTCGGAGATCTCCCGCAGCAGGTGGATGTCGCGGGCGGAGTAGCGACGGCCACCGCCGCCCGTGCGGCCGGGGGTGATGAGCCCCATCCGCTCGTAGGTGCGCAGGGTCTGCGGGTGCAGCCCGGTCAGCTCGGCCGCGACCGAGATGACGAACACGGCCGCGTCGGGCGACGGGGCGCCGAAGAACGGCGACTGGCTCATGAGCCGGCCCCCGCGGCGTCGGTGAAGAGGTTGCTGCGCAGGGCGGTGTCGTTGCCCGCGGCGCGGTAGGCCTCGACCGCGGCGCGCGCCTCGGCGTTCAGCGTGCCCGGCACCTGGACCTGCACCGTGGCGAGCAGGTCGCCCGAGGTGCCGTCCTTCTTGCGCGAGCCCTTGCCGCGGACGCGGAAGGTCCGGCCGTTCGGGGTGCCGGCCGGCACCTTGACGGTGACGGGAGCCCCACCCAGCGTCGGGATCTTGATCTCGGCGCCGAGCGCCGCCTCGTCGAAGGAGATCGGGACGTCGAGGGTGAGGTTGTCGCCCTTGCGGCCGAAGAGGCGGTGCGCGCCGACCTTCACGGTGACGTAGAGGTCGCCGGCCGGCCCGCCGTTGACGCCGGCCGAGCCCTTGCCCTTCAGCCGGATCCGCTGGCCGTCCTTGACCCCGGCCGGGATGCGGACCTGGATGCTGCGCGCGGAGAGGCCGTGACCGCTGCCGTGGCAGGTCGGGCAGGCCTCGTCGTAGATCAGCTGGCGCCCGCCGCACCGCGGGCAGGTCTCCTGCAGCGCGAAGCCACCGCCGGCGCCGTTGACCACGAAGCCGGCGCCCTCGCACTCGGGGCAGATGTGCGGGCGCGTGCCCGGCTTGCCGCCGGTGCCGTTGCAGTCGGGGCAGGGGGCGTCGGAGGTCAGCCGCAGCGAGATGGTGACGCCGTCGATGGCGTCGGTGAAGCCGATGGTCGCCGTGGTCTCGGCGTCGGAGCCCTTCTGCGGGCGCGGCTGGGCCTGGGTACGACGCCCGCCGCCGAAGCCGCCGAAGAGGTCGCCGAACACGTCGCCGATGCCCCCGGCACCGGCGCCGCCGGCGCCGCCCCGGTCACGGAGCAGGTCGTCGAGGTTGAAGCCGCCGCCGCCCCCGCCGCCGAACCCGCCCCGGAAGCCCCCGGAGCCGTAGAGGTCGCGCATCTCGTCGTACTTCTTGCGCTTCTCGGGGTCGCCGACGACGTCGTAGGCCTCCGCCACGGCCTTGAACTTGTCGTGCTTGGCCCGGCTGTCGGCGGAGTCGCCGGGGTTGGAGTCGGGGTGGTTGGCGCGCGCCAGCTTGCGGTAGGCCTTCTTGATGTCGGCAGCGGTCGCATCCTTCTTCACGCCGAGCTCGGCGTAGAAGTCCTTCTGGGCCCAGTCGGGCCGGAACCCCTCGGTGGTGGCCATGTGCGCACCTCCCCTCTGTTGCTGGTGACGTTGCTGGTGACTAGATGTTGATGTTGCTCCGGGTCAGTCGGGGCCGGGAGTCACCGGTCGTCGTGCGGTACGT
>CAZEPK010000354.1:0-4848 GCA_964514085.1 uncultured Nocardioides sp. | reverse complement strand
TCTGCTTGATCGCCAGCACGTGCGGGACGGCCGCCGCCTGCTCGATGAAGCGCTGCACCGAGGTGGCGAAGGAGTCGTAGGGGTGGTGCAGCAGCACGTCGTGGCGCCGGGTCGCCTTGAACACGTCGACCGGGGCGGACGACTCCACCTCGGCCAGCAGCGGGTGGGTGGTCGGCACGAAGGCGGGGTACTTCAGCTCCTCGCGGTTCTGGTCGGCGATGCCGTGCAGGCCGCGCAGGTCGAGCGGGCCGGGCAGCCGGAAGACCTCCTCCTTGCTCACCCCCAGCTCGGTGATGAGCAGGTCGAGCACGCCCTGGGTCATCGACTCCTCGACCTCGAGGCGCACCGGCGGGCCGAAGCGGCGCCGCAGCAGCTCCTTCTCCAGCGCCGCGAGGAGGTTCTCCGCGTCGTCCTCCTCGACCTCGAGGTCCTCGTTGCGGGTGACCCGGAAGGTGTGGACCTCCAGCACCTCCATGCCCGGGAAGAGCCGCTTGAGGTGCTCGCCGATGACGTCCTCGAGCGGCACGAAGCGCTGGTTCCCCAGCGGCACGAAGCGGGCGAAGATCGGCGGCACCTTGACCCGGGCGAAGTGCTCCTTGCCGGTCTTGGGGTTGCGGATCGTCACGGCCAGGTTGAGCGAGAGCCCGGAGATGTAGGGGAAGGGGTGCGCGGGGTCGACGGCCAGCGGGGTCAGCACCGGGAAGATCCGGTCCTTGAAGAGCTTCTTGCAGTACTTCTGCTCGTCGCGGTCCAGGTCGGTCCACCGCACCAGCTCGATGCCGGCCGCGGCCAGCTCGGGCACCAGCTGCTCGGTGAACAGCCGGGCGTGGCGCTCGCTGAGGTCGCCGGCCTTCTCCCAGATCGACTCCAGCACCTCGCGCGGCATCATCCCGGAGGCGGCCCGCACGGCCAGCCCGGCCGCGATCCGGCGCTTGAGCCCGGCCACGCGGACCATGAAGAACTCGTCGAGGTTGCTGGTGAAGATGGCGGCGAAGCGGACCCGCTCGAGCAGCGGCTGGGTCTCGTCCAGGGCCAGCTCCAGGACCCGCTGGTTGAGGCGCAGCCAGGACAGCTCGCGGTCGAGGAAGCGGTTCTCGAACTTCTCCACCGCGGCCAGTGCCGCGTCGTCGACGACGTACGGCGGCTCGACGTCGAAGCTGTCCTCGGGCACACCGTCGCCCCGCGTCGCGAGGTCGCTGTCGGCGCTGTCGAGGCTCATGGCGCCAGTGTGGCACCGGCCGGTGAACGCGCAGTGACGACGGCCCCAGTCAGAACCGGCGCGAGCCGCCCGAGCGCCGCGTGGACCGGGAGGACCCGCCGCCGCCGAAGGACCGGCGCGACGAGGAGGTGCCGGAGAAGCTGCGCCGGCCGCCGCCGCCGGAGGACGACCACGAGCTGCCGGACCCGCCGGACCCGCCGCTGTCGCTCTCCCACACGAACTGGAACGCCGGCGGCCGGGCGGGCCGCGAGACGGCGGGCGCCGGCGCGAACCGGCTCCGCTGCACGACGGGGTCGTCGAAGGTGTGCCGCTGCCAGTAGCCGTTGACGTAGGGGCGGGTGTAGCGGTCCCAGCCCCAGTAGGGCCGGACCACGTCGCCGATCCGGATCGTCCGGGTGGGCGGCACACGGCCGGCGGCGAGCTCGTCGCGGCAGTGGGCGCAGACCCCGACCGGCCGCTCGGCGCCGCCCTCCGGGGTGAAGGGCACCTCGGCCACGCTCGGCCCGTGCCGCGGGTCGAAGAAGCAGGGGGCGGTCTGCTCGGGCACCGGCCGCCCGTGGGTCAGGGCGTCGATGGCCACCAGCTGGTAGCGCGCGTCGGCGAGGCGGCGTACGACGGCCTCGACCTCGTCGGGCGTGTCCATCCGCTCGTGGCCCTCGGTGGCGTCGAGGCGGGTGCGGGCCTCCTCCACGAGGTCGAGGACCTGCCGGGTCCGGGTGCTGAGGTCCTCGCTGCCGGTGGGGACCGGCGGCAGCGCGC
The DNA here is from genome assembly GCA_964514085.1 of uncultured Nocardioides sp. Taxonomy (GTDB): domain Bacteria; phylum Actinomycetota; class Actinomycetes; order Propionibacteriales; family Nocardioidaceae; genus Nocardioides. The sequence continues at coordinate 2,870 of CAZEPK010000354.1, read as the reverse complement.
CCACTGTGGCCGAGAGCTCGATGACCTCCTCCTGCAGCGAGGGCCGCAGGCCGTCGGCCACCTTGGCGTCCTCGGCCCGCTGGCGACGGCGCCGCTGCCAGCGGGACGCGCCGAGCGCCAGCCCGGCGAGCAGTGCCAGGCCGCCGGCGATCCACCCGACGACCGGCCAGGGGTTGGTCCGCTCGTCGTCCGCCTCCTCGAGGAACGACTCGAGCATCGAGTAGTAGTCGGGTGCGCAGCAGTCCACGGCCCCGTCGACCGCACCTTCGACGTCGTAGAAGGGCCGCTCCTCGGTGAACTGGTAGGCCGAGAACGACCGCCCCTCGTCGGAGGAGTCGGCGTCGACCAGCACGGCGTAGGTGCCGTCGACCCCGACGCGGTCGTAGAGCGCGCCGGGCAGCTCGTCGTCGGCGTAGGGCACGGAGTTGTAGTGCGGCGCGTCCGGGTCGGCGGGGTCGGTCTCCAGCAGCGCGTCGACCGGGACGACGAGGACCCGCACCGGTCCGTCCGTCTGGTGGGCCAGCGCGTCCAGCTGCGCCACCTCGACGGCGCTCAGCTGGGTGACGGCCGGGTCGACGTAGACGCCCGGCTGGGCCAGCTCCACCGCCGCACGGGTGAAGTAGGCGTCGGCCCGACGGGTGTCCCCGGTCGAGTAGCCGGAGTCGAACGAGTCGGTGGTCGACTCGTCGGTGCCGGCGTCCTGGGCGACGAGCCAGAAGACGAGCACCACCGCGATGCCGAGGAACGGCACCACCCTGGCCAGGTTGATCCTCACCGCGCCGTCTCCCCGTTCGTCAGCCGCTCGTAGCAGGCCCGGCAGACCGGGACCGGACGCAGCCTGCCCCCCGGAGGCGCCCACGACACGTCGGCGACCGAGATTCCGTGCGCCGCGTCGACGAAGCACGGCAGCCGGCGGGCCGGTGGCGGGGTGTGGGCGAGGAGGGCCCGGGCACAGCCCAGCTGCCAGCGGGCGTACTCCGTCACCTGGCCCACCTGCCGCAGCTCCTCGTCGGTCTGCAGCCCGTCGACCCGTCGCGAGGCGTCGGCGTAGGCGTCGATCGCGGCCTGCACGTGGGCGGCGACCGCGGGGTCGGCCAGGGGCGGGTCGGCGGCCTCGAGCTCCTCGCCGAGCCGGGTCACGTCCTCCCGGGCCAGCGCCGCTCTCTCCTCGGTCGTGTCGGTCTGGTCGCCGTACGCCGTGAAGCCCGGCCGGTAGTCCGCCGGGCCGGCCCAGGTCTCGCCCGAGGCCCGAGACACCGGCCGTCGCCGCCACCGCTGCAGGCCCAGGACGGCGCCCGCGGCCAGCGCGGCGCCGAGCAGCACGGCGGCCACCACCCACCACCACGGCACCCCGTCGTCGGAGGGGGCGCCGAGCCCGTCCAGGGTGCCGTCGAGGACCTGCGCCACCTGGCCCAGCGTGTGGTCTCGCACCTGCTCGGCCACGATCCGGCCCACCTCGCCCGCGCCCGGCGCCTCGCCGTAGCCGGCGGCGTAGGTGCCGGCGCCGCTGAGGTTGACGACGTAGACCCCGTCCAGCCCGCCCATCGCGTCGTGGAGCCCGTCGAGCAGGGCCGAGGCCTCGTCGGCGTCGTCGCCCTCGCCGGTGCGGATCGCCGCCGCCGGCAGCACGGCGAGGAAGACGTCGTCGCGCCAGCCGGTGATCCGGTCGCGCAGGGCGTCCGCCTCGTCGGCCCCCAGCGCGCCGCTGTCGGGGCTGAGGTAGACCGGGTCGCCGCCCTGCCAGGCCGCCACGGTCGCCGCGACGTACGTCGCCTCGGCGGGCCGCGCGCCGGCCGGCGAGGCGCCCGCACCGCCGCCCAGCAGGACCAAGGCCAGGGCCAGGACGGACAGGGGGTGGGTCACCCGCAGTTCCTACCCCATACGCTCTGGTGCTCATGCGCATAGGCACGAAGCTGGAGCGGCTCGGGCTGGTCGGAGCGATGGCGCTGCCCGAGCGGGCGCAGCGCGTGCTGGCCGGGCGGCCGGTGCGGGTCGACGGGAACCAGTTGGCCACCGACGTCCAGCTCATGCTGCGGCTGCAGCGGGTCACGGGTGTGCCCGGCGCCGAGGAGGTGCCCCTCCCCGAGGGCCGGGAGGTGGTCCGGACCACCGCCGCGCTCACCGGGGGCGACCAGCCGGTCGGCTCCGTCCGCTCGCTGCGCGTGGCCGACCTGCCGGCCCGCCTCTACGTGCCGAGCGGTGCGCCGGCCACCGGACCGATGCTGGTCTTCTTCCACGGCGGCGGCTTCTGGTGCGGCGACCTGGACTCGCACGACGCGGCCTGCCGCTTCCTCACGCGCACCTCGGGCGTCCGGGTGCTGGCCGTCGACTACCGGCTGGCGCCCGAGCACCCGTTCCCGGCCGCCTGCGACGACGCCGCCGCGGCGTACGCCTGGACGGTCGAGCACGCCGCCGAGCTGGGCGCCGACCCGGCGCGGCTGGCCGTGGGTGGTGACTCCGCCGGTGGCAACCTGGCCGCCGGCGTGGCCATCGAGGCGGCCCGGCACGGCTGGCCGTGCGCGGTGCAGGTGCTGGTCTACCCGGCCACCCAGGCCGGGCGGTCGACCCGCAGCTCGGAGCTGTTCGCCGAGGGCTTCTACCTCACCCGCGGCTTCATGGACCGGGCCGACCAGACCTACTCGCCCGGCGTACCCCCCGACGAGCCGCGGCTCTCGCCCCTGCAGGCCGAGCTGCCCGAGGGCCTGGCCCGCGCCCTGGTCTACACCGCCGCCTTCGACCCGCTGCGCGACGAGGGCGAGGCGTACGCCGAGCGGCTGCGCGCCGCCGGGGCGCAGGTCGACCTGACGCGGTTCGACGACCAGATCCACGGCTTCTTCAACATCGTCGGCGTCGGGCGCACCTCGCGGGCC
>CAZEPK010000353.1:0-4848 GCA_964514085.1 uncultured Nocardioides sp. | reverse complement strand
GTCGAACTCGGCCTGCGGGACGGTGGGGATCGGGATCGTCGGCTCGAAGATCTCGACCTTGACCGGGGTGGCGATGCCGCTGCTGCTGTAGCCGCTGAACGCCCCGGAGCTGGGCGGCGGCGCCGGTGAGCTGGTCGGCGACGTCGAGGTGGTCGACGTCGGCGAGCCGGAGGGCGAGGACGACGGCGAGGACGACGGGGAGCTGGACGGGGAGGAGGACGGCGAGGCCGAGGGCGACTCGTCGGCCACCGCCGCGCCGGCGGTGAACGACAGCGACGTGGCTGCCACCCCCGCCGCCACGATCGGAACCAGGTACTGCTTCATGCCGCCCCTCCCAGGATGACGTCGGACATGGTCTCGAGGATCTCCGTGGGCTCGCCGGTCGCGACGACGCGGCCGCCGCTCATCACCGCCGCGTAGTCGGAGACGCGCAGCGCGGTCCGGGCGAACTGCTCGATGCACAGGATGGAGACGCCGGACGCGGCGATCTGTGACACCGTCCCGTACAGCTCGTCCACGATGAGGGGCGCCAGCCCCATCGAGAGCTCGTCCAGGATGAGCAGCGCCGGGTCGCTGGCCAGGGCCCGCGACATGGCCAGCATCTGCTGCTCGCCGCCGGACATGGTGCCGGCCAGCTGGGCGCGGCGCTCGTGCAGCCGCGGGAAGTAGGAGAACGCCGTGTCGAGGACGGCGGCCGCCGGGACCCCGGCGTACGACATCAGGAGGAGGTTCTCCTCGACCGTGAGGTTGGGGAAGACCGACCGGCCCTCGGGCACGGTGCACAGGCCCACCCGCGCGAGCTCGTCGGGCTGCGCGTCGCGGACGTTGACGCCGCCGAGGTGCACGTCGCCGGAGGTCGCCTTCTTCTGGCCGCTGATGATCTTGGTCAGCGTGGACTTGCCGGCGCCGTTGGGCCCGAGCAGCGCCATCACGGCGCCCTTGGGCACGGCGAGGTCGACGCCGCGGAGCACCTCGATGCGGCCGTAGGCGGCGTGCACGTCGACGACCTCGAGGATGGGGACGCTCATCGTGCTCCTCCGGGGTCCCCGCGGAAGTGCGAGCCCTTCGCGCGAAGCGCGCGCACCGAGCAGTTCCGTGGGGTGGTCATGACACTGGCTCCCGGACGGCGGGGATGGTCTGGGTGTCCTGGACCGGCTGGAGGTCGGTGCGGGTCACGTCGGCCGCGGCAGCGTCCTCGGCAGCGTCGGCGTAGCCGAGGTAGGCCTGCTGGACCTCGGGGTCGCTGCGGATGTCGGCCGGCGCGCCCGAGGCGATGACCTGGCCGAAGTCGAGGACGTGGATCTCGTCGCAGACCGACATCACGAGGTCCATGTCGTGCTCGACCATGAGGATGCCGCAGCCCTCCGCGGCCAGCTCGCGGAGCAGGTCACCGAAGGCCTCGGTCTCGGTCTCGTCCTGGCCCGAGGACGGCTCGTCGAGCAGCAGCAGCTGCGGGTCACCGGCCAGGCAGCGGGCCAGCTCGAGCAGCCGCGCCACGCCGGTCGGGATCGAGTCGGCGCGCTCGTCGGCGTACGCCGAGATGCCGACGCGCTCCAGCAGCCCGTCGACGTCCCCGCGGGAGGGCCGGACCAGCCCGACCAGGCCGGCGTGGATGTCGTGGGCGACCCGCACGTTGTCGCGGACCGACAGGGAGCCGAAGGCCTCGAGCCGCTGGAAGGTGCGGCCCATGCCGCGCTTGGCCCGGCGGTGCACCGGGGTCCGGGTGACGTTGCGGCCGTTGAACCGCACGGTGCCGCGGGTGGGCTTCTGCAGGCCGGTGATGACGTTGAAGCAGGTGGTCTTGCCGGCGCCGTTGGGGCCGATAAGGCCGGTGACCCGACCGGCCTCGGTCACGAACGAGGCGTGGTTGACGGCGGTGACGCCGCCGAACTGCACCACCACGTCGTCGACGACCAGGAGCGGCTCAGTGCGCATGGGCGGGCACCCCCTCGGGCTGGCTGACGGTGTCGCCGGCGGGCCCGGCGTCCAGGTCGGCGGCGCCGCCGGAGCCCCCGGGCAGGGTCGGGAGGTTGGCGCGGATCGACGGCGCGATCCGGGCCTCCAGCCAGTGGCCGAGGCGGAAGAGGTAGCCGGAGACGCCGTTCGGCTCCTTGGCCAGGAGGATCGCGAAAACGGCGATGGCCACGAAGAACATGCCCGCCACCGAGGGGTAGCTCGACTGCAGCTCGGGCAGCGCGGTCAGCGCGGCCCCGCCCAGCACCGCGCCGGTGATCGAGGTGACACCGGCGACCACGGCGAAGAGGAGCAGCAGCAGGCTGTTGAAGTAGATGAAGTCGCCGGCGCCGATGTTCTGGCGCAGCCCGGCGTAGAGCGCACCCCCGAGCCCGGCCAGGCCGGCGGAGAGCGCGAACAGCCCGACCCGGAACCAGCGGACGTCGAGGCCGAGCGTGCCGCAGGCGGCGGAGCTGTCGCGCGCGGCCACCAGCAGCCGGCCGACCACGCCGCGGCGCAGCAGCAGCACGGCCCAGGCGACCAGCACCAGGAAGGCCGCCATCAGGAAGACGTAGGCCCCGGTGGAGCTGACGGAGTGGCCGAGGAGCGACAGCCGGCCCGCGGGCAGCAGGCCGTTGAAGCCGAAGGCCCACTCGGCCTGGAAGACGACCTTGTCCATGATCGAGGCGAAGGCCAGCGTGGCCAGGGCCAGGTAGAGCCCGGTCAGCCTGAGCACGGGAAGCGCCACCACCGCGCCCACCGCGGCGGAGACGAGCACCGAGACGAGCAGCCCGTACAGGTTGGGCTCGTCGAGCTTGGCGTAGGTCAGTGCGCCCACCCCGGCGAAGGCCAGCTGGGCCAGCGAGACGTGGCCACCGAAGCCGGTGAGCAGCACCATCGACAGCATCACGATGCCGAACGCCGCCGCCTTGCCGACGAGCAGGAGGTTCGGCTCCGACTGCGACCCGGCCAGCAGGGCCACGAGGACCAGCAGGCCGGCGCTCCAGCCGAGGGTGCGGCGCATCGAGGGCATCGGCACCGACACGTTGCCCTTGACCTGGCCGATCCGCAGCTGGGCCTGGGGCAGCGCCACCACGACCACGAAGAGGAAGAGCGCGGGGAGCACGTTCTGGACCTGGGACAGCGTGCCCTCGAGGTGCACGTAGCCGGGGAAGTACGACGTGAGCAGGCCCAGCACCATGGCGCCCACGAAGGTCAGCGGCAGGCTCTTGAGCTTGCCCAGCATCGCGGCGGCGTAGGCGTTGATGACCAGCAGCGTGAGCTGGTAGTAGTCCAGGCCCACCTGGTTGACCAGCAGGATGCCGCCTAGGCCGGCCAGCGAGATGCCGATCATCCAGGCCAGGGCGGCGACCTGCTCGGGCTTGCCGCCGAAGAGCCGCAGCAGCTCCGGGTTGTCGACCGAGGCGCGCATGGCGGTGCCGATGCGGGTGCGCGAGAGCAGCAGGTAGAGACCCACCGCGACCAGCACCGAGGCGATGATCGTGATCACCTGGTGGGCGGTGATGTTGGCCTCGCCCACGGCGAAGTTCGTGCCGGCGAAGAACGGCAGCACGGTGCGCGACTCGAGGGGGTAGACCTGCGAGGCGACGCCGATGCACAGCACCAGCAGCGCGACGGTGACGACCAGCGAGACGCTGGGCGGGGCGTCCCCGAGGTCGCGGGCCACGAAGCGGGCGATGAACCAGCCGATCGCCGGGGCCACCACGAAGAGGACGAGGAAGAGCGCCAGCGGGGTGGGCATGCCCTGGCGCACGCTGAAGTCCCAGAAGACGAAGGACAGCAGCATCCCGAAGGCGCCGTGGGCGATGTTGAAGACCCGGGTCGTGGCGTAGGTGAGGACCAGCCCGCTCGCCGCGATCGCGTACGCCGCACCCGAGAAGAGCCCGAAGAGGGTGTAGGCGATGAAGGAGCCCATGGTCGTCCCTCCTCAGCCGTTCGTCGTGCCGGCGCAGGTGTACTTGGTGCCGCCGACCGGCTGCCAGGCGCCGCCGTTGAGCTGGATGAAGCGCCAGCAGTCACCGGTGCGCTTGGACCCGACGTGCTGGGGCGAGGTCAGCCCGTTGGCCGTCCACTTGTCGGTCTTGCGCAGGGCGTCGACCAGGGCGGCCCGGCTCAGCTTGCCGCCCAGCTCGGTCGCCTTCTCCACGAACAGCCGGGCGGCCGACCAGGAGAAGACCCCGAAGAAGGTCGGGTCGGCGCCGGGGCTCACCTGCTGGAGCCAGCTGAGGTAGAGCTTCATCTCGTTGTTGCTGGCGGCCTCCTCGAAGGGGACGAAGTTGAGGAAGACCACGGTGCCGTCGACGGCCGAGCCGCCGGTCTCGACGAAGCTGGGCAGGTAGTCGGTCGGGTCGCGCAGGTAGATGTCGGGCTTGTAGCCGACCTGCTGCATGGCCTGCGCGAGTCTTGCGGACTGCTGGGAGGCCCCGACGAAGAAGACGACCTTGACGCCCTTGTCCTTGAGGGCCTGGGCGTACGGCGCGTAGTTGAACTCCGCGACGTCGATCCCCTGCACCACGTCGAAGTGCAGGCCCTGCTTGGACATCGCGCTCGCCTCGGCCGGGCCGTTCTCCGCGGCCGCCCCGGCGTTGAGGTAGAAGAGCCCGGCGTGCGCCGCGGCGTCGGGGTAGTTCTTCTTGATGAACTCGCCCGGCGCGTTCTCCCACTCACCGGTGTTGACCGACTGGGCGGGGAAGCAGGTGCTGCACGCGTTGCGGTCCTTGGTCACCGCCGCGGAGCGGATGTCGGGCAGGCCGCAACCCTGGGCGGTGGCCGCGCCGCCGGAGTCGAAGGCCGACATGGACCCGACCATGGCGAACGTCTCGTCGCAGCTCTTGGCGTAGTTCTGCTGGTCGGCGCCGGCGTCGGTGCGGCTGT
>CAZEPK010000352.1:0-4879 GCA_964514085.1 uncultured Nocardioides sp. | reverse complement strand
GGCTTCGCGGTCGAGCTGGCCCAGGAGACCGTGAAGCGCACCGCGCCGCGCTGGCGGCCGGGGGCGCGGGTCAACCTGGAGCGGGCGGCGCGCGTGGGCGACCGGCTGGACGGCCACCTGGTCACCGGCCACGTCGACGGCGTGGGCACGATCACCGGCCGGACGCCCAGCGAGCACTGGGAGGTCGTGGAGGTGTCGATGCCGCCGGAGCTCGCCCGCTACCTCGTCGACAAGGGCTCGATCACCGTCGACGGCGTCAGCCTGACCGTCGTCGAGGCCGGCGACGACGGCTTCTCCGTCTCGCTGATCCCCGAGACCCTCTCCCGCACCACGCTCGGCCGTCGCCAGGTCGGCGACCGGGTCAACCTCGAGGTCGACGTCCTGGCCAAGCACGTCGAGAAGCTGCTCCAGGCCGGACACATCGCAGGGAAGGACCAGTCATGACCGAGCCACAGCACGTCGGCGTCCGCATGGACTCCATCGAGCGGGCCGTCGCCGACATCGCCGCCGGGAAGGCGGTCGTGGTGGTCGACGACGAGAGCCGCGAGAACGAGGGCGACCTCATCTTCGCGGCGAGCAAGGCCACGCCCGAGCTCATGGCCTTCACCATCCGCCACAGCAGCGGCGTCATCTGCGCCCCGATGCCCGGCGTGATGCTCGACCGGCTCGAGATCCCGCTGATGACGCCGCACAACAAGGACAAGATGCGCACGGCGTACACGATCTCGGTCGACGCCCGCGACGGCGTCACCACGGGCATCTCGGCCGCCGACCGCGCGCACACCGTCAAGGTGCTGGCCGACTCGGCGACCGAGCCCTGGGAGATCACCCGGCCCGGCCACGTCTTCCCGCTGCGCTACCGCGAGGGCGGCGTGCTGGCCCGTCGGGGGCACACCGAGGCCGCGGTCGATCTGGCCCGTCTGGCCGGGCTCACGCCCGCCGGGGTCCTGGTCGAGCTGGTCAACGACGACGGCACCATGAAGCGGGCGCCCGAGCTCCGCGCGTTCGCCGACGAGCACGGGCTGGCCATGATCTCGATCGAGGACCTCGTCCGCTGGCGGCGCCGCAACGAGGTGCTGGTCACCCGGGTGGCCGAGACCCGGCTGCCGACCAGCCACGGCGACTTCACGGCCTACGGCTACCGGATCACCGTCGACGACTCCGAGCACGTCGCGCTGGTCTACGGCGACGTCAGCGGCGACGCGCCCGTCCTGACCCGGGTGCACTCCGAGTGCCTCACCGGCGACGTCTTCGGCAGCGACCGGTGCGACTGCGGCCCCCAGCTCAACGAGGCCATGGACACCATCGTCACCGAGGGTCGCGGCGTGGTGATCTACCTGCGCGGCCACGAGGGCCGGGGGATCGGGCTGGTGGCCAAGCTGCAGGCCTACCAGCTCCAGGACGGCGGCCGCGACACCGTCGACGCGAACCTCGACCTCGGCCTGCCCGCCGACGCCCGGCACTACGGCGCCGCGACGCAGATCCTCAAGGACCTCGGGATCGGGACGGTCCGGCTGATGACCAACAACCCCGACAAGGTCACCAACCTGGAGGAGTACGGCATCACCGTGGCCGAGCGCGTCGCGCTGACCCCGCACCCCAACGACCACAACCTGGCCTACCTGCTCACCAAGCGCGACCGCATGGGCCACGTCATGCCCGGCCTCGCGGCCGAGGCAGCGGCGCTGGAGGAGGCGCACCGGACCAGCCTCCAGAGCGCCGCTGAGCGACCGCTCCGCGCCGTCGGAGCGGACGTCCACGGCGACGTCGGGGAGGCGTTGTGAGCGGCGAGGGCGCCGCGGCGGTCGAGCCGTTCGACGCCAGCGGGCTGCGGGTCGCCGTGGTGGCCGCCAGCTGGCACACCCAGGTGATGGACGGGCTGCTGGCCGGCGCGGCGCGCGCCTGTGCGGACCACTCCGTGGAGGCCACCGTGGTCCGGGTGCCGGGGACCTTCGAGCTGTCGGTGGTCGCCTCCGCGCTGGCGCAGCAGGGGTACGACGCCGTGGTGGCGCTGGGGGTGGTGATCCGCGGCGGCACCCCGCACTTCGACTACGTCTGCTCCTCGGCCACTGACGGACTGACCCGGGTGGCGCTGGACCACACTGTGGCGGTCGGCTTCGGCGTGCTCACCTGCGACACCGAGCAGCAGGCGCTGGACCGGGCCGGCCTGGACGGCTCGAGCGAGGACAAGGGCCACGAGGCCACCTCGGCCGCCCTGGCCACGGCCCGGGTGCTGCGGGACCTCTGAGGCCGGGACCTTCCCGACCCGTCTGCGCCCGCGCGCGGGCGGCTACCGGTCAACCCGCAGACGAATCGCGAGCGGCGCGCCACTCCTCGGCCAGGATCGCGTAGGCCATCCCGTCCAGCCACTCGCCGCTGCGGTGCAGCGAGTCCTTCACGCAGTACTGCTCGCGGCGCATCCCCAGGCGCTCCATCAGCCGCCAGGACGCCTCGTTGTCGGCGAAGCACTGCGCGATCACCCGGCGTACGCCGAGCTCCTCGAAGCAGATGCGGAGCTCCTCCTGCACGGCCTCGGTGGCGTAGCCCTGGCCCGCGTGGGCCGGGTCCAGGACGTAGCCGATCTCGACCTGGGTGCCCTTGGCCTGGTCGCGGACCTCGACCTGGGACCACGGGTCCTGCACCTGGAGCATCAGGTCGCCGATGACGGCGCCGTCCTTCTCGATGACCAGCGTGTCGGCCAGCCGCTCGCCGAACCCCGCCTCCCAGGCGACCGGGTCCGTCGCGTGCGCCGTCATCCACCGGGTGACCTCGGGCAGCGAGCGGAAGGCGAAGGTGGGGAGCGCGTCACGCTGCTCGGCGGGCCGGAGCACGAGCCGCTCGGTGGTGACCGGCCAGTCGAGGTCGGCGATGGTGCGGGGCACGGCCCCATCCTGACCGGTCCACGGCGGGACGCGCGACCGGGTTGTCGGCGCGCACGAACTAGGCTCACCGGTCGTGAAGACGTTCGAGGAGCTCTGGGCCGAGCTGTCGGAGAAGGCAGGGACCCGGCCCGACGGCTCCGGCACGGTGGCGCAGCTCGACGCCGGCGTCCATGCGATCGGCAAGAAGCTGGTCGAGGAGGCCGCGGAGTCCTGGATGGCCGCCGAGCACGAGGGCAAGGACCGCGCCGCCGAGGAGATCAGCCAGCTGCTCTACCACGCCCAGGTGCTGATGCTGGCCACGGGCCTCACGCTCGACGACGTCTACGCACACCTCTGAGAAGGACCATGTCTCTCCTCCGCATCGCCGTCCCCAACAAGGGGTCCCTGGCCCAGTCCGCGGCCGACATCCTGCGCGAGTCCGGCTACCGCCAGCGCGACGACGCCAAGCAGCTCACGCTCACCGACGAGGAGAACGGCGTCGAGTTCTTCTACCTGCGCCCCCGCGACATCGCGCTCTACGTCGGCGAGGGCACTCTCGACGTGGGTATCACGGGCCGCGACCTGCTCCGCGACTCCGGCGCCAAGGCCGACGAGGTGCTGTCGCTGGGCTTCGGCCGCAGCCGGTTCCGGTTCGCCGGCCCGGCCGGCCGGTACTCCGACCTGGCGCAGCTGGCCGGCACGCGCATCGCCACGTCGTACGTCGGGGTGGTCAGCGCCTTCCTCCAGGAGCGCGGCATCGAGGCCGAGGTGGTCCGGCTCGACGGTGCCGTCGAGTCCTCGCTGCAGCTCGGCGTGGCCGACGTGATCGCCGACGTCGTGGAGACCGGCAGCACCCTGCGGGCGGCCGGGCTGGAGGTCTTCGGCGAGACGCTGCTGGAGTCCGAGGCGGTGCTCGTCACCCGCTCGGGCGACGTACCGGCCGACTTCGAGATCTTCCGCCGCCGGGTGGAGGGCGTCCTGGTCGCCCGGGCCTACGTGATGATGGACTACGACATCGAGGAGGCCCACGTGAACGACGCCGTGGCCCTCACGCCCGGCATCGAGGGGCCGACCATCGCGCCGCTGCACCGGGCCGGGTGGGTGGCGGTTCGCGCGATGGTCCCGCGCGACGGGTCCCAGCGGCTGATGGACGAGCTCTACGAGATCGGGGCCCGCGGCATCCTGCTCACGGACATCCATGCCTGCCGCCTCTGACCCTTCGCCGGCCACCGGTCCCGCCGGCGTCCCGGCCCTGCCCCGCACCTGGCGGCCGCTCGGCCCCCGGGTGGTCGGCATCGCGGTGACCGTGGCCCTCGTCGCCGTCGTGGCCGTCGGCTGGTTCGGGCTCGACGACGAGACCAGGAGCAAGTTCACGCCGTTCCAGCTCGGCACGCTGGTGTTCTTCGGCCTGATCTACCTGGCGCTGATGCACATGCTCATCCGCTCGCGGGCGGTGGCCGACACCGAGCACCTCGTGGTGGTCAACGGCTACCGCCGCCACGAGTACCCCTGGGCCTTCATCGTGGCGGCCCGGCTGCCGCCGGGTGCCCCGTGGGTGACCCTGGACCTGGCCGACGGCGAGACCGCCTCCGTGCTCGGCATCCAGGCCTCCGACGGACGGCGCGCCCGCACGGCCCTGCGCGAGCTCAAGGCGCTCGTGGCCGCCTCCTCCGCGTCCTGAATCACGCCGACCCGTCGTTACTGCTCATCAGTAACCACGGGTCAGCGTCGTTCTCACGCCGAGCCGTCGTTACCGCTCATCAGTAACGACGGGTCAGCGTCGTTCTCACGCCGAGCCGTCGTTACTGCTCATCAGTAACGACGGGTGGGCGTCAGTCGAGGGAGCGGATGCCCCAGGAGGCGGTGAGGTCCTCGCCGGGCTCGAGCAGCACCAGGTCCTCGCCGGAGCGGAACGCGTCGGCCTGGGCGGTCATCGGCTCGACCGCGACCGAGCGGCGGCGGGTGCCCTCCGCGTTGTCGTCGCCCGTGTAGACCATCAGCCACGGGTGGGCGGCGTC
>CAZEPK010000351.1:0-4963 GCA_964514085.1 uncultured Nocardioides sp. | reverse complement strand
TCCCGCGGGTGATGGTGGGCCGCGGGGCCAAGCGCAAGGGCACCCGCTACTTCGGCCCCTACAGCCACGCCTGGGCCATCCGCGAGACGGTCGACATCCTGCTGCGGGTCTTCCCGATGCGCAGCTGCTCCAACGGCGTCTTCAAGCGCTCGGGCCAGATCGGCCGCCCCTGCCTGCTCGGCTACATCGACAAGTGCGCGGCGCCGTGCGTCGGCAACATCTCCGCCGAGGACCACCGCGAGATCGTCGACGACTTCTGCGACTTCATGGCCGGGCAGACCCGGCCGTTCATCCGGCGCATCCAGCGCGAGATGTACGCCGCCTCCGAGCGGCAGGACTACGAGAAGGCGGCCCGGCTCCGCGACGACCTCGGCGCCATGGAGCGCGCGCTGGAGAAGCAGGCCGTGGTGCTCGGCGACGGCTCCGACGTCGACGTCATCGCGCTGGCCGAGGACCCGCTCGAGGTCGCGGTCCAGGTCTTCTACGTCCGGGGCGGCCGGATCCGCGGCCAGCGCGGCTGGGTGGCCGACCGCGTGGAGGAGGGCGGCACCCCCGAGCTGGTCGAGGACTTCCTCCTCCAGCTCTACGCCGGCACGCAGCCCGACGACGGGGGAGACTCCATCCCGCGCGAGATCCTGGTCCCGGCGCTGCCGCCCGACGTCGACACCTTCGAGCAGCTCTTCGGCGACCTGCGCGGCAGCAAGGTGCAGATCCGGGTGCCGCAGCGCGGCGACAAGCGGACGCTGCAGGAGACGGTGGCCTCCAACGCGCGCCAGTCCCTAGCGCTGCACAAGACCAAGCGGGCCAGCGACCTGACCACGCGCAACCGCGCGCTGGAGGAGATCCAGCAGGCGCTCGAGCTCGACGAGGTGCCGCTGCGGATCGAGTGCTACGACATCTCCAACCTCCAGGGCACCGAGGTGGTGGCCTCGATGGTGGTCTTCGAGGACGGTCTGGCCCGCAAGGGCGAGTACCGCCGCTTTGTCATCAAGGGCGTCGAGGGCCAGAACGACGTGGCCTCGATGCACGAGGTGATCAGCCGGCGCTTCCGCCGCCTCCTCGACGAGCAGGCCCGCTCCGAGCTCAAGCCCGGTGACGACCAGTCCGGTCCGATGCTGGTCGACCCTGAGACCGGGCGGCCGCGGAAGTTCGCCTACGCCCCCGGGCTGGTGGTCGTCGACGGCGGCCCGCCCCAGGTCGCCGCGGCGCAGAAGGCGCTCGATGAGCTGGGCATCGACGACATCCCGGTGGTCGGGCTGGCCAAGCGGCTCGAGGAGGTGTGGGTCCCCGGGCAGGAGGACCCCGTCATCCTGCGCCGCTCGTCGGAGGGTCTCTACCTCCTGCAGCGGATCCGCGACGAGGCGCACCGCTTCGCCATCAACCACCACCGGTCACGGCGCTCGAAGTCGATGGTCGAGAGCATGCTCGACGACGTACCGGGGCTCGGTGAGGTGCGCCGCAGGACCCTGCTCAAGCACTTCGGCTCGCTGAAGAAGCTGCGCGAGGCCGAGGTCGGCGACATCGCCCAGGTGCCCGGGATCGGGCCCACGACGGCCGCGGCGATCAAGGACGCGGTGGCCGCGGCGAAGGCGGGTCGACAGACTGTGTCCGTGAACACGGCCACCGGGGAGATCGAGGAGTGACCGAGGACGCCACGGCCAGGCCGGGCGAGCTCGTCGTCGTCACCGGCATGACCGGTGCCGGCCGCAGCACCGCGGCCAAGGAGCTCGAGGACCTCGGCTTCTACGTCATCGACAACCTGCCGCCCGAGCTGATCAAGGACGTCATCCGCCTGGTCGACACCAGCCGAGGGGCCGACCAGCCCGTCGCGGTGGTCACCGACGTCAGGTCGGGCGCCTTCTTCGAGTCCCTGGCCGAGAACCTCGCCCACGGTGCGTCCGGTCGCCACGCCACGCTGGTCTTCCTGGAGGCCAGCGACGAGGTCCTGGTGCGCCGCCAGGAGGCCGCGCGGCGCCCGCACCCGCTCCAGGGCGACGGCCGGCTGCTCGACGGGCTGCAGCGCGAGCGCGAGGTGCTGGCCGGGCTGCGCGGCGACGCCGACCTGGTCATCGACACCTCGGCGCTCAACGTCCACCAGCTCACCGACCGGATCGCGCACGAGTTCGGCACCCCGCTCACGGTGCGGCTCAAGGTGAGCGTGGTCAGCTTCGGCTTCAAGTACGGCATCCCGGTCGACACCGACTTCATGGCCGACATGCGCTTCCTGCCCAACCCGCACTGGATCCCCGAGCTGCGGCCCCGCACCGGCCTCGACGCCGAGGTGTCCGACTACGTGCTGGGCCAGGAGGGCGCCGAGGAGTTCGTGCAGCGCTGGGTGGCGCTGATCGGCGGCGTCTCGGACGGCTACCTCCGCCAGGGCAAGCGGTTCGCCCAGGTGGCGATCGGCTGCACCGGCGGCAAGCACCGCAGCGTGGCCGCCACCGAGGAGGTCGTGCGCCGGCTGCAGGGCCAGGGCATCGAGGCGCGGGCCTACCACCGCGACCTGGGACGCGAGTGACGCCCGACCGGGCGGTGGCCGTGGTGGCCTTCGGTGGTGGGCACGGCCTCCACGCCTCCCTCTCCGCGCTCCGGCTGCTCGTCGACGAGCTGGTGGTCGACGAGCTCACCGCGGTGGTCACCGTGGCCGACAACGGCGGGTCGTCGGGGCGGCTGCGCCACGAGTTCGGCGTCCTGCCGCCCGGTGACCTGCGGATGGCGCTGGCCGCCCTGTGCGGGCGCAACGAGTGGGGCGTCACCTGGTCGCGGGTCCTGCAGCACCGCTTCGCCGGCGACGGCGAGATGCGCGACCACGTGATCGGCAACCTGCTCATCGTCGGCCTGTGGGAGCTGCTGGGCGACCACGTCGACGCCCTGGACTACGTCGGCCGGCTGCTCGGGGCCACCGGCCGGGTGCTGCCGATGGCCCTGGTCCCCATGGACATCACCGCCGACGTGCGCGGGCTGGTGCCCGACCACCCGGACTCGCTGGTCAGCGTGCGGGGCCAGGTCGAGGTCGCGACCACCGACGGCGTCATCGACACCATCGCGCTGGTGCCGCCGGACCCGCCCGCGGCGCCCCAGGCCCTGGAGGCCATCGAGGCCGCCGACTGGGTGGTCCTGGGCCCGGGCTCCTGGTTCACCTCGGTCATCCCGCACGTCATGGTGCCGGCCCTGCGCCAGGCGCTGGTCAGCACCGACGCCCGGGTCGTGGTGGTGCTCAACCTCGCGGCCGAGGCGGGGGAGACGCCCGGCTTCGGCGCCGCAGACCACCTCCGGGTGCTGTCCGAGCACGCGCCCGACCTCGGCGTCCACACCGTCCTGGCCGACCAGAACCTCGGCCCTGAGGAGCTCGCCGAGCTGGAGCACATCGTGGCGGCGTACAGCGCGCGGCTGGTCGTCGAGGACGTCGCGGAGGCGCCCGGGACCCCGCGCCACGACCCGGCCAAGCTGGCGGCGGCGTACGCCAAGATCATCGGCGGGACCCCCTAGGAAATGCCCTAGGAACAAGGGTTCCGAGGGTTGTTGACTCGCGTGCGAGGATCGGCCCATGGCGATGACGGCACAGGTGAAGAGCGAGCTGGCGAGCACCCAGATCACGAAGACCTGCTGCCGCAAGGCCGAGGTGGCCTCGATGCTGCGCTTCGCCGGCGGGCTGCACATCGTCAACGGCAAGATCGTGGTGGAGGCCGAGCTCGACACGGGTGCCGCGGCGCGACGGCTGCGCACCGACGTGGCCGACGTCTACGGCCACGAGTCCGACGTGGTGATGGTGCAGGGCAACGGCATCCGCAAGGGCAGCCGCTACCTGGTCCGCATCAGCAAGCAGGGTGAGGCCCTGGCCCGCCAGACCGGGCTGCTCGACCAGCGCGGGCGACCCGTGCGCGGCCTGCCGCCGGCCGTGGTGTCGGGCGGCGGCTGCGACGCGGTGGCGGCCTGGCGCGGCGCCTTCCTGGCCCACGGCTCGCTCACCGAGCCCGGTCGGTCCTCCTCGCTCGAGGTGACCTGCCCCGGCCCGGAGGCGGCGCTGGCGCTGGTCGGGGTGGCCCGCCGCCTCGGCATCCAGGCCAAGGCCCGCGAGGTCCGCGGCGTGGACCGGGTCGTGATGCGCGACGGCGACGCGATCGGCCAGCTCCTCACCCGGCTGGGCGCCCACGAGTCGCTCATGGCCTGGGAGGAGCGCCGGATGCGGCGCGAGGTGCGGGCGACCGCCAACCGGCTGGCCAACTTCGACGACGCCAACCTGCGCCGCTCGGCCCGCGCGGCCGTGGCCGCCGGTGCGCGGGTGGACCGGGCGATGGAGATCCTCGGCGAGGAGATCCCCGACCACCTCAAGATGGCCGGCACCCTGCGGCTCGAGCACAAGCAGGCCTCGCTCGAGGAGCTCGGCCAGCTGCACGACCCGGTCCTGACCAAGGACGCGATCGCCGGCCGGATCCGGCGGCTCCTGGCCATGGCCGACAAGCGCGCCGAGGACCTCGGCATCCCCGACACCGAGGCGTCGCTGACCCCGGAGATGCTGGCCGAGGAGTAGTTACCCGCACGTACGCCGGACGCCGGTCTGGCGCTCCGGCCGTGGCTCGGTAGGGTCGCCCTTGGATCGTTCCATCGACCTCCACCGCCTCTGCACATCGACACCAGGAGCTACTGCAGTGACCGTTCGCGTCGGCATCAACGGCTTCGGCCGCATCGGCCGCAACTTCTACCGCGCCGTCCGTGTCCTCCAGCAGAACGAGGGCCTCGACATCGAGATCGTCGCGGTCAACGACCTGACCGACCCGGCGGCGCTGGCCCCGCTGCTGAAGTTCGACTCCATCCTCGGCCGCCTGGACGCCGACGTGAGGGCCAGCGAGGGCCAGATCGCCGTGGGCGACAAGACCGTCAAGGTCTTCGCCGAGCGCGACCCGGCCAACCTGAAGTGGGCCGACGAGGGCGTCGACGTGGTGGTCGAGTCCACCGGCTTCTT
>CAZEPK010000350.1:0-4979 GCA_964514085.1 uncultured Nocardioides sp. | reverse complement strand
CCCGAGGGGTTGACCGGGATCCGGCCGCCGATCGTGGTCTGGCCCGCGCGCAGCAGGGCCTCGGCCTCGCCGCGCCCGCAGAGCGCGAGGTCCTCCATCCAGTCCAGCTCCAGCGCGGTGGACAGGTCGTAGACCTCGGCCAGGCTGACGTCCTCGGGAGCGATGCCGGCCTCCTCGTAGGCCGCGTGCGCTATCGACTCCTTGAACGTCCGCTCCGGCTCCACCCCCTCGCCGAGCACCGCGGAGGAGTCGGTGGAGAGGTTCGGCATGTCCAGGACGGTGTTCGGGAAGGTCGGGGTCACGGTGGAGATCGCGTTGACCAGCACCGGCCGGTCCAGGCCCAGCTTCTGGGCGAAGGCGGTGCTGGCCACCACCACCGCGGCCGCGCCGTCGGAGGTGGCGCAGATGTCGAGCAGGTGCAGCGGGTCGGAGACCACCGCGCTGGCCAGCACGTCGTCCACGCCGACCTCCTTGCGGTAGCGCGCGTTCGGGTTCTCCAGCCCGTGCCGGGAGTTCTTCACCTTCACCGCGGCGAAGTCCTTGGGCGTGGCGCCGTAGAGGTCCATCCGCCGGCGGGCGTAGAGCGCGAAGTACGCCGGGTTGGTCATGCCGAGCAGCCGGAAGCGCAGCCAGTCGGGGTCGTCCCACCGCTCCCCCGCGTTGGGCGCGAGGAACCCCTTGGGCGTGGTGTCCGCGCCGACCACCAGGGCGACCTCGCTCAGCCCCGCCAGGATCCGCGCCCGCGCGGTGTCCAGGGCCTGGGCGCCTGTCGCGCACGCGGCGTACGACGTCGCGACGGTCGCGCCGTTCCAACCCAGCGCCTGGGCGAAGGTGGCGCCAGCGACGTAGCCGCCGTAGCCGTTGCGCACGGTCTCCCCACCGACGACCAGGTCCACCTGGGTCCAGTCGATGCCGGCATCGGCCAGCGCCGCGCGCGCGGCCACCACGCCGTACTGGGTGAAGGGCCGGCCCCACTTGCCCCACGGGTGCATGCCGACCCCGAGGACCGCCACGTCGCTCGCGCTCACTGGTCGGCCTCCTCGCCCAGCTCGGTGACCGGCTTCCAGCGCCAGATCAGCAGGTCGCCGTCCAGCGGCTCGACCACGAGCTCCACCTCGGCGCCGACCCGCAGGTCCGCGACGCCGTAGCCGTCCGCGACCTGGCCCAGCACCGTGATGCCCTCGGCCAGCGCGACCGCGGCGAGGGCGAACGGCTCGTAGGGCTCGGTCCGGGCGACGTACGGCGCCGGCGGCTGGTACTGCGCGTCGGTGTAGCTCCAGACCGTCCCGCGGCGGGACAGCTCGGTGGTCTCGAACTCCTCGCCGTCGCACGAGGGGTTGCGGCAGAACCCCTGCGTCGGCGGGAAGTACGTCGTGGCGCAGGTCGTGCACCGCGAGCCGAGCAGCGCCGGCTCCGGCCCGGTGGTGAACCACCCCTCGACCGCTGGGCTGGAGCTCATCGCTGCCTCCGGAAACTAGAACGTGTTCTCGATCCTAGAGGCCGCCGCCGCTACTCCCGCGTGCCCGCCAGGAACGCGAGCAGGTCCTGCCGGGTCAGCACGCCGATCGGCTTGCCGTCCTCCTGGACCAGCACCGCGTCCGACGTCTCCAGCATGGTGACCGCGTCGCTGGCGGCCTCGGTGGAGCCGACGGTCGGCAGCGGCGGGCTCATGTGGTCCTCGACCCGGTCGTTCAGCTTGGCGCTGCCGGCGTAGAGGGCGTCGAGCAGCGCCCGGTCGGAGACCGAGCCGGCCACCTCGGCCGCCACGATCGGGGGCTCGGCGCGCACGACGGGCATCTGCGAGACGGCGTACTCCTGCAGGATCGCGACCGCCTGGGCGATGGTCTCGCCCGGGTGGGTGTGCACGAGGTCGGGCAGCCGGCCGTCCTTGCCCCGCAGCACCTCGCCCACGGTCTGGGTCCGGTCGCGGGTGCTCTCGGTCGGGAAGCCGTAGGTCGCCAGCCAGTCGTCGTTGAAGACCTTGGTCAGGTAGCCGCGACCGCTGTCGGGCAGCAGGACGACGACCACGGCGTCGGTGCGCCCCTCCGCGGCCAGCTCCTGGGCCAGCTGCCGGGCCGCGAACGCCGCCATCCCGGACGAGCCGCCCACCAGCATCGCCTCCTCGCGCGCCAGGCGGCGGGTGAAGGCGAAGGAGTCGGCGTCGGACACCTCGATGACACGGTCCGCGACCTCGCGGTCGTAGGTCTCGGGCCAGAAGTCCTCGCCGACGCCCTCGACCAGGTAGGGGCGGCCGCTGCCGCCGGAGTAGACCGAGCCGGCCGGGTCCGCGCCGATCACCTGGATGTCGGGGTTCTGCTCCTTGAGGTAGCGACCCACGCCGGAGATCGTGCCGCCGGTGCCCATGCCCGTGACGAAGTGCGTGATCCGGCCCTCGGTCTGCGTCCAGATCTCCGGACCGGTGGTCTCGTAGTGCGAGCGCGGGTTGTTCGGGTTGGAGTACTGGTCGGGCTTCCAGGCTCCGGGCTGCTTGGAGAGCCGGTCGGAGACGTTGTAGTAGGAGTCCGGGTGCTCGGGCGCCACCGCGGTCGGGCAGACGACCACCTCCGCGCCGTAGGCCTTGAGCACGTTGCGCTTGTCCTCGCTGACCTTGTCGGGGCAGACGAAGACGCACGTGTACCCACGCGACTGGGCCACCATGGCCAGGCCCACCCCGGTGTTGCCGGAGGTCGGCTCCACGATGGTGCCGCCGGGCTGCAGCGCACCGGAGGCCTCGGCCGCGTCGATCATGCGAGTGGCGATGCGGTCCTTCACGGAGCCGCCGGGGTTGAGGTACTCGACCTTGGCCAGCACGAGGGGTCCGTCCTCGGTGGGCAGGTCGAGCGTCTGGTGCAGCCGGACCAGCGGGGTGTCGCCGATCAGGTCCAGGAGTGAGTTCGCGTAGTCCACCCGACCGATCCTGTCAGTTACCCGGCGGTAGCATGGACTCGTGGGGAAGGCCGGTGCTGCGCGCAAGCTGGCCTCGGCCGCGGCGTACGGCGGAGGCGGCCTCTCCGTGCTCGGCGGAGCGCTCTACGGCGTCCTGCGGGCCGAGGCCACCGTGGCCCGCCGCACCATCGGCGAGGCGGGCGACGTGCCGCCGCCCGACGCGACGGGCTGGTACGGCGGCGGGCGACCCGGGCCGGCGATCAAGATCGTGCTGCTGGGCGACTCCAGCGCCGCCGGGTACGGCGTCGAGCGTGTCGAGGAGACCCCCGGCGCCCTGCTGGCCAGCGGCGCCGCGGAGCGGGCCGACCGGCGGGTCTACCTGCGGGCCTTCGCCAAGGTCGGCGCCCGCTCCTCCGACCTCGGCGGCCAGCTGGACCGGGTGCTGCCCATCGAGCCGGACGTCGCCGTCGTCCTGATCGGCGCCAACGACGTCACGCACCGCGTCACGCCGGCGGCCTCGGTGGGCCACCTGGCCGACGCCGTGCGCCGGCTCCGGGAGGCCGGCGTGGCGGTGGTGGTGGGCACCTGCCCCGACCTCGGCACGGTCAAGCCGATCCCGGCCCCGCTCAAGCAGGTGGCCCGCACCTGGTCGCGCCGGATGGCGGCGGCCCAGACCATCGCCGTCCTCGAGGGCGGCGGCCGCACCGTGTCGCTCGGCTCGGTGCTGGGTCCGGAGTTCGCCGCGGCCCCGGCGCTGATGTTCGGACCCGACCGCTTCCACCCCTCCGCGGCCGGCTACCGCTCGCTGGCCGCCGTCCTCCTGCCCTCGGTGCTGGCGGCGCTCGGCCTGGTCCGTGACGACGAGGTGGCCCCCGAGGCGCTGCGCGGCGAGGGCGTCCTGCCGATCACCGCCGCGGCCCTGCAGGCGGTCAACCACCCCGGCACCGAGCTCGACGGCACCGAGGTGGCCGGCCGCAGCCGCGGCGTCCGGGGCCTCTGGGTCGAGCTGCGGCACCGCCGCCGCCACCCCCACGCCGAGGGCGAGGCGCCCGAGCGCACGGAGTCCGACCCGTCTGCCGCGCCGAGCGGCGAGCAGCCGGTCACCGCGCAGACGAATCGCTCGGAGGGGTAGGCAAAACCCCACCACGGTCGGCGGTCCAGGCCCATCGTCCGGAGGCCGCTGCGCTGCGAGCGTCGGAGACGTCAGAATCCCCGACGCTCCGAGGAGCAGCCATGAACCACCACCCACCCGCGCTCGAGGTCCAGCACCTCGCCCGCACGTACGGCGAGGGCGCCGGCTCCGTCCGGGCCCTCGACGGCGTCGACCTGTCCTTCCCCTCCGGCTCCTTCACCGCGGTGATGGGTCCCTCCGGCTCGGGGAAGTCCACCTTCCTCACCTGCGCCGCCGGGCTCGAGCGGCCCACCGAGGGGCGGGTCCTGGTCGCCGGCCAGGACCTGACCGACGGGGACGAGTCGGACCGCACCCGCTTGCGCCGGGAGCAGGTCGGCTTCGTCTTCCAGGCCTTCCACCTGATGCCCTACCTCACGGCGGAGCAGAACGTCGGCCTGCCCCTGCGGCTGGCCGGGCGCCGCCCGGACCGCCAGCGGGTCCGCGACCTGCTGGCCCGCGTCGGCCTGGCCGACCGGGGCGGCCACCTGCCCGCCGAGCTCTCGGGCGGCCAGCAGCAGCGCGTGGCCATCGCCCGCGCGCTGGTCACCGACCCGGCGGTCATCCTGGCCGACGAGCCGACCGGCGCCCTCGACTCCGCCACCACCCACGAGGTCCTGGCGCTGCTCCGGGCCTGCGTGGACGACCTGGGCCAGACCGTGGTCATGGTGACCCACGACCCGGTGGCCGCCGCCGCGGCCGACCGCGTGGTCTTCCTGGTGGACGGCCGGGTCGCCGGCAGCATGGCGCAGCCCACGGCCGACGCCGTGGCCGGCCAGCTCGCCCACCTCGACGAGCTGGTCGCCGAGGTGGCGTCGTGACCGCGCTGGCCCTGGCCTCGCTGCGCCACCGCACCGCCGCCTCGCTCGCGACCTTCCTGACCGTGCTCCTGGGCACCGCCCTGATGGGCTCGTTCGCCACCATG
>CAZEPK010000349.1:0-4995 GCA_964514085.1 uncultured Nocardioides sp. | reverse complement strand
GGGCGGCGCGGTGAGCGGCGTGGCCGGCCCCAACTGGGCCCTGATCGGCGACGCCGCCGCCTGCGTGAACCCCCTCAACGGCGAGGGGATCGACTACGGCCTGGAGACCGGCCGGTTCATCGCGGACCTCATCGCCGAGAACGCCGACCTGACCCGGGCCTGGCCGGCGCTGCTCACCGAGCACTACGGGGAGTCCTTCTCCATCGCCCGCCGGCTGGCCGGCCTGGTCACCGTCCCCGGGCTGCTCAAGACCCTGGGACCGGCCGGGATGCGCTCGGACTGGCTGATGACCCTGGCGCTGCGCTGGATGGGCAACCTGGTCACCGACGAGGACCGCGACCGGGCGGCCCGCGTGTGGCGCTGGGCCGGTCGCCGCTCGGTGGCGCGCGACGCCCGCCCGCCGTTCTCCTGAGCGGCTCCGAACACCTGTCGTGACCGACGCGCTCTACCGGGGGACGATCCTGGGTGGACGGGCGCTGCTGCGCGGCCTGCGGCTGACCGTGCGGTCGGACGGTCAGGAGCACGTGCCGGCCGCCGGCCCGGTGGTGCTGGCCAGCAACCACGTGTCGTTCCCCGACTTCGTCTTCGTCCAGCAGGCCCTGCTGGGGGGCCGCGGCGCCCGCCGCCTGGTCCGCTTCATGTGCCGGCACGAGATCTGGGACAGCCGCGTCGGCTGGGCCATGGACCGGATGCAGCACGTCCC
Source organism: uncultured Nocardioides sp. (assembly GCA_964514085.1). Taxonomy (GTDB): domain Bacteria; phylum Actinomycetota; class Actinomycetes; order Propionibacteriales; family Nocardioidaceae; genus Nocardioides. Next base: position 4,292 of record CAZEPK010000349.1, on the reverse strand, counting down.
GGTGGACCGCCAGGCCCCCGCCGGCGCCTACCTCCAGGCGCGCGGGCTGCTCCGTCGCGGCGAGGCGGTCTGCGTCTTCCCCGAGGGCGGGATCTCCGCGGCCTACGTCGTCCGGGCGCTCATGCCCGGCGCGGTGGCGCTGGCCCGGGAGACCGGTGCTCCGCTGGTGCCGGTGAGCGTCTGGGGAGGCCAGCGGCTGTGGGGCCAGAAGCGGGCGCTGGACGCGCCGTTCCCCCGTCCCGAGCTCAGCCGGGGGCGGCTGGTCGACGTGCGGTTCGGTGCGCCGCTGCACGTGGCGCCGGACGCGGACGTCGAGGCGACGACCCGCCGGCTGGGCGGCCTCCTCCAGGACGGGCTGGAGGCGCTGCAGCAGCTGCCCGAGCACCGGCCCAGGCCGGGGGAGTGGGCACCGTGGTACCCGGCCCACCTGGGCGGCCACGGCGTGGAGCGGGTCGCGTCCTACGCGCTGGACGGCATGCCCCGCGCCGCCGTCTCCCCCCGCTGGGGCCCCGGCGACCACCACCTAGGGTCGAGTCGTGGCTGAGCGACGTCAGGTGCGGAAGGTGCAGCGGGTCGCGGCGTACGCCGTGATCCTCCGCGACGACCACATCCTCCTCAGCCGGCTGGCCAAGCGCCTGACCAGCAAGGAGCTGTGGACCCTGCCCGGTGGCGGCCTCGAGCACGGCGAGGACCCCCGCGACGCCGTGGTCCGCGAGGTGCACGAGGAGACCGGCCTCGACGTGCACATCGGCGAGACGGCGCACGTCTACTCCTTCCACCAGCGCAACACCTGGCGGCAGGGCCGGCGGGCCGACGCGCACGCCCTGCGGATCGTCTACGACGGCTGGGTCCCCGTGGACAGCCCGGACCCGCACGTGGTCGAGGTCGACGGCTCGACCATGGAGGCGGCCTGGCAGCCGCTGGCGGCGGTGCTCGACGGCAGCGTGCCGGTGGTGAGCCTGGTGACCGAGGTGCTGGGGGAGCACCGGCCCTTCCAGCTGCAGCGGGTCGCGGCGTACGCCCTGGCCCTCCGCCCCGGTCCGGGCGGCGAGGAGGTCCTGCTGACCCGCAACTCGGCCCGCGGCCCGCACCCCGGGCAGTGGACGCTGCCCGGCGGTGGCATCGACCACGGCGAGGAGCCGCGGCAGACGGTGGTGCGCGAGGTGCGGGAGGAGACCGGCCTGGCCTGCACCCCGGGCGCGGTGCTCGACGTCGGCTCCACGCACTTCGAGGGGACGGCGCCCTCGGGGCGGCGGGAGGACTTCCACGCGCTGCAGATCGTCTTCGCGGCGGAGGTGGGCGACGGCGAGCCGCAGGTCGTCGAGACCGGCGGCACCACCGACGCGGCGGCCTGGGTGCCCGTCTCGGAGGTAGGTGGCCCCGACCACCCGGTGCGCGACCTGGTCCGCACCGCCCTCGCGCTTAGGCTCGGGCGGTGAACGCAGGGAACGAGACCGTCTTCACCTACGCCGCACCGGCCCTGAAGTTCGGGGCCGGGGCCTCGGCCGAGGTCGGCCACGACCTCGCGGCGTACGGCGCCAGGCGGGTCCTGGTCGTCACCGACCAGGGCGTGCACGCGACCGGCCACCCCACCCGGATCGCCGAGCAGGTCTGGCAGCACGGCATCGAGACGGTGGTCTTCGACCGCGCCCGCGTGGAGCCCACCGACGAGTCGCTCGAGGAGGCGATCGCCTTCGCACGGGACGCGGAGTCGACCGGGCGCCGGTTCGACGCGGTGCTGGCCATCGGCGGCGGCTCCTCCATCGACACCGCCAAGGCGGTCAACCTGCTGCTGACCAACCCCGGCGAGCTGCTCGACTACGTCAACGCCCCCGTCGGCAAGGCCCAGGCGCCGCTCCAGCCGCTGCTGCCCCTGGTGGCCATCCCGACCACCACCGGCACCGGCAGCGAGAGCACCACGATCTGCGTCCTCGACGTGCTCGCGCTCAAGGTCAAGACCGGCATCAGCCACCCCGCGCTCCGGCCCCGGCTGGCCGTGGTCGACCCCACGCTGACGCTGACCCAGCCCACCCTGGTGACCGCGGCCTCGGGCATGGACATCCTCTGCCACGCGCTGGAGAGCTACACGGCCCGCTGGTACGCCGACTTCGACGCCAAGCAGCCCGAGCAGCGCGTCCCCTACTGCGGCGCCAACCCGATCGCCGACATGTGGTCGGAGAAGGCCCTGAGCCTGCTGGCCGGTGCCTTCCGCACCGCCGTGGCCGACGGCGAGGACACCGCGGCCCGCGAGCAGATGGCCATGGCGGCCACCTTCGCCGGGCTCGGGTTCGGCAACGCCGGGGTGCACATCCCGCACGCCAACGCCTACCCGATCGCAGGACGGGTCCGGTCCTACGTCCCGGCGGGCTACCCCGCGGACGAGCCGATCGTGCCGCACGGCATGGCGGTCTCGCTGACCGCGCCCGCGGCGTTCCGCTTCACCTTCGACGCCGCACCCGAGCGGCACCTGCGAGCCGCCCGGATCCTGGACCCCGACGCCGATGGGGACGGACCCGAGCTGCTCCCGGCGGTGGTCACCGCCCTGATGCGCGACATCGGCATCCCCAACGGGCTGGCCGAGGTGGGCTACGGCGTCGCCGACGTGGAGGACCTCGTGGCCGGCGCGACGCAGCAGCAGCGTCTGTTGGCCACCTCACCCAAGCCGCCCACCGACGAGGACCTGGCCCAGGTCTTCAGGGCGTCGATGGAACACTGGTGAGGTGACCGCAGCCGACCTGGTCGAGGAGCTGCGGAAGCGGGGGGTCACCGACGTCGACGACTCGGACCTGGCCCGGGCGATGTACTCCTCGGACGCCTCGCTCTACCGCGTGGTCCCGCAGGTCGTGGTCCGGCCGCGGGTCGCCGACGAGCTCGACGCGGTCCTCGACGTCGCGCAGGTCACCGGGGTGCCGCTCACGATGCGCGGAGCCGGCACCTCGATCGCCGGGAACGCCGTGGGACCGGGCATCGTCGTGGACACCCTCAAGCACCTCGACCAGGTGGTGTCGGTCGACCCCGAGGCGCGCACCGCCGTGGTCCAGCCGGGGGTCGTGCACGCCCACCTGCAGCGCGCCGCCGCGCCTCACGGGCTGCGGTTCGGCCCCGACCCGTCGACCCACACGCGCTGCACCATCGGCGGGATGATCGGCAACAACGCCTGCGGCTCGAGGGCGCTGGGCTACGGGCGGACGGTCGACAACGTGGTCGCCCTCGACGTCGCGTGGGGACCGGGCGCCGGCTCACGGGCGGACGTCGAGGCGGGGCTGGACGCGCTCGTCGGCCAGCACCTGGCCCACGTGCGCACCGAGTTCGGCCGGTTCGGCCGGCAGGTGAGCGGCTACTCCCTCGAGCACCTGCTGCCCGAGCGCCGGAGCATCGACAAGTTCCTGGCCGGCTCGGAGGGCACGCTCGCGCTCGTCCGGGAGGCCACCGTGCGGCTGGTCGAGGACGAGTCGGAGCGGCTGCTCGTGGTCCTCGGCTACCCCTCGATGGTCGACGCGGCCGATGCCGTGCCGGCCCTGCTCGCGGTCACCGCTGGCGCGATGGTGGCCTGCGAGGGGCTGGACGCGCGGATCGTCGACCTGGTCAGGGCGCGGGGCAGCGCCGTACCCGAGCTGCCCGCCGGGGCCGGCTGGCTGTTCGTGGAGCTGGTCGGTGCCCAGGCCCCTGGGCTGGTCGCCCGCGTCGTCGCGGAGGCCGGCGCCACCGGGGACCGGCTGGTCACGGACCCCGCCGAGGCCGCGGCGCTCTGGCGGATCCGCGAGGACGGCGCCGGCCTCGCGGCCCGGAGCCTGCGGACACCGGCGTACTCCGGGTGGGAGGACGCGGCGGTCCCGCCCGAGCGCCTGGGGGCCTGGCTCCGCGACTTCGACGAGCTGCTGCGCGACCACGAGCTCGACGGGGTGCCCTACGGCCACTTCGGCGACGGGTGCGTCCACGTGCGCATCGACTTCCCCTTCGAGCCCGGGGCGCCCGGGTCGTCGCAGGTCTTCCGCGAGTTCCTCACCGCCTGCGCGCTCAAGCTGCGCGACCACCGGGGCTCGCTGTCGGGGGAGCACGGCGACGGGCGGGCCCGCTCGGAGCTGCTGCCCCTGATGTACGACGAGGAGTCGCTCCGGCTCTTCGCGGCCGTCAAGGCCGTCTGCGACCCGCAGAACCTGCTCAACCCCGGCAACCTCGTGGACCCCGCACCGCTCGACGCCGACCTGCGGCCGGTCCGCGCCCGCCAGCCGGTCCTGCCGCTGCTCCGCCTGCCCCACGACCACGGCAGCCTGGGTGACGCGGTCCACCGC
>CAZEPK010000348.1:0-5007 GCA_964514085.1 uncultured Nocardioides sp. | reverse complement strand
GGATCGGCGTCCGCGTCCCAGCCGGCCAGCGCCCGGATGTGGTCCTCGGTGATGTCGGCGCCGTCCTCGGTGCGGAGGAGGTTCTCCAGCAGCACCTTGAGGCTGAACGGCAGGCTCGCCACGTCGAGGCCCTCACCGGCGACCTTGTCGAGCCGGAAGATCTCGTACGACGTCCCCCCGACCTCGAGGCTGCCCTTCGCGCCGAAGCTGTCCTTGCTGGCCATGCTCACCATCTCCTCGTCCGAGCCCTCGGTCCACACGGGCGTCCCCGCCCATCCTGCCGTCGCGGGCCCGCTGGTCGGAACCCGCCCGGAAGTCTCTTGATATCAAGATACATGATGTCGAGAGGGGATGCGATGGGCGTCCGCCGCCGCCCCGGTCAGGGCGGCGGTGGGCTGGGAACCGTTGTCCCTGGGGACAACCGTTGCCAGGCCACCGCTCCCCGGACCGGCCCGACCATCGAGCAGAGCAGTCACCCCAGCAGGCGAGGCTCGATCCGACGCTCGGTCACGGTGCCGTCGTCCTGCCGCTCCACGACGTACGCCGCGGCACCGGGCCGGTCCGCGACCGCCTCGACGAGCTCCGTGCCCTCGTAGACCAGCCCCACCCCGTCATCCGTGGCGTGGGAGGTCGGGAGGTCGCCCTTGGCCACCAGCCCGTGGAGCAGTGGCCGGCGCTGCTCCTCGCTGTCGTAGTGCACGCCGTTGCCGTAGGGCAGCAGACCCAGCGCGGGTGGGGAGACGCGGAGGTCGGTGCCGTAGCTGTCCGTCGTGCCACCCACGAACCAGCAGATGGAGCCTGCCGAGACCCCGCTGAGCACCACGCCGCTCTCCCAGCACTCGCGCAGGATCTCGTCGAGGCCGTGGACCCGCCAGACGGCCAGCAGGTTGGCCACCGAGCCGCCGCCCACCCAGATCACGTCCTGGCCGAGCAGGTGCGCACGGATGTCCGGCACGTTGGGCATGGTGAACAGCTCGAGGTGCGTGGCCCGCACGTCGGAGGCCGCGAAGGCGCGGTAGAAGGCGCTGGTCCCGTTGACCGAGTCGCCCGAGGCGGTGCCGAGGTAGCACAGGCGCGGCCGCGCCGGGCTGTCGGCGAGGTGGAGGGCGTGCTCGACCAGCGGCCCGACACGCCAGTGGAACGGGCCGGTGTCGGAGGGCCAGAAGCCCCCCGAGGTGGCGAGAATGCGCACGGGCTCAGCCTCCGAGAACGGGTGGGACCATCTGCGCCACGCACTCTACGTGACGTCGTCACCCCTGAGGGTGTCTGCTGATCCACGAGTCAGCAACGCGACGCACTCGACGTGGTGGGTCATCGGGAACAGGTCGAAGGCGCGCAGCCGCTCGAGGCCGTAGCCGTGCTCGGCCAGGATGGCGACGTCGCGCGCCAGCGCGGCCGGGTCGCACGCGACGTAGGCGACCGCGCGCGGACGGCGGGCCGCCACCGCCTCGACCACCTTGCGCTTGGCGCCCTCGCGGGGCGGGTCCAGGACCACGAGGTCGACGGGCTCGGCCGGCAGCCCGGCCAGCACCGCGGCCACGTCACCGGGCAGCACGGTCGCGCCCGGCACGTTGGCCTCGGCGTGCGCGCACGCCCGGCGGTCACCTTCGACCACGGTCACGAGCGCGGGGTCGCCCACGGCGTCGGCGACGAACCGCGCGAACAGGCCCACGCCGGCGTACAGGTCCAGGACCGACTCCCCCGGCTGCGGCTCCAGGAACGACAGCACGGCCTCGACGAGCACCTCGGGGGCGCCGGGGTGGACCTGCCAGAACCCGTCGTCCTCGACCTCGAAGGTCACCCCCCGCACCTCGTGCTCGGTCGGGGCGCCCGCGATGAGGCAGTCGTCGACCTCGACCACGTCGTGCGAGCGGTGCTTGCGCATGCCCAGCCGTCCGCCAGGCAGCGGGACGAAGCGCTGGCGGGTCCGCCACCGCAGGCCGTCGTCGACGTGCGGCGGTACGCCGGGGACCGGCTCGACCGTCACCTCGACGTCGAGGTGCGCCAGGCGCGAGAGCTGCTCGCGGACCACCTCCGCCTTGAGGGCGCGCTGCCGGCCCAGGTCGACGTGCTGGAAGTCGCAGCCGCCGCAGCGACCGGGCCCGGCGAACGGGCACGGCGGCACCACGCGGTCGGGCGAGGCGTCCCGGACCTCGACGGCGTCGGCCCGCCAGAACCGGTCGCCGTCGGTGCCCTCGGTCACCTCGAGCACCACCCGCTCCCCCGGCAGCGCGTGCCGGACGAAGACCACGCGGCCCGACTCCAGCCGGGTCACGCAGTGGCCGCCGTGGGCGACGGGGCCGACGAGCGCCTCGTGGCGCTCGCCGACGTGGGACGCGCCGCGGGGCGTGCGCGCCCGGGGCCTCCGGGTGGTGCTCAACGCCGCCGGTCCCGGTCCTCGCCGCGCCGGTCGACCTCGCCGCGGCGCAGGTCGCCGGGGCGGACCCGGAAGTCCTCGCGCAGCTCGCGCTCGCGGGCGATCTGGGAGGACCGGAGCTGGTAGGGCACCGAGGTGACCATGACGCCGGGGGTGAACAGCAGCCGGCCCTTGAGCCGCAGCGCCGTCTGGTTGTGCAGCAGCTGCTCCCACCAGCGGCCCACGACGTACTCCGGGATGTAGACCGCGACCACCCCGCGAGGGTTGGCCTGCTTGATCTCGGTGGCCTCCTCGACGATGGGCCGGACCAGCTCGCGGTAGGGCGAGTGCAGCACCTTGAGCGGCACGTCGATGCGGCGCTGGTCCCACTCCTGGAGGAGCTTGTTGGTGTCCTGGGGGTCGTTGGAGACGTAGACCGCCTCGAGCACGTTGGGGCGCGTCGCCTTGGCGAAGGCCAGGGCGCGCAGCGTCGGCTTGTGCAGCTTGGAAACCAGGACGATCGCGTGCACCCGCGTCGGCATGATCTTGTCGTCCTCGTCGGCGGCGAGCTCGGCCGCGACGTTGTCGTAGTGGCGCCGGATCGAGCGCATGATCATGAAGAAGATGACCATGGCCAGGATGGCGATCCAGGCCCCGGCCAGGAACTTGGTCACCAGCACGATCACGAAGACGACCGCCGTCATGCCCAGGCCGAAGGTGTTGATGGCCCGCGAGCGGTACATGCGACGGCGCTCCGCGGCGTTCTTCTCCGACTTCAGCAGCCGGGTCCAGTGCCGGATCATCCCGAGCTGGCTCAGGTTGAAGGAGACGAAGACGCCCACGATGTAGAGCTGGATCAGCCGGGTGGTCTCGGCGTTGAAGGCCAGGATCAGGATGATCGCCATCACCGCCAGGAAGACGATGCCGTTGCTGTAGGCCAGCCGGTCACCGCGCGAGCCCAGGGCCCGGGGGGCGAAGCCGTCGCGGGCCAGGATCGAGCCCAGCACCGGGAAGCCGTTGAACGCCGTGTTGGCGGCCAGCACCAGGATGATGCCGGTCGTGGCGATGACGAAGTAGAAGCCGGGCGGGAAGTCGCTGAAGATCGCCTTGGCCAGCTGGGCGATCACCGTGTGCTGGTCGTAGCCGTCCTTGACGTGGCTGCCGTCGGGCTCGCGCAGCCGGTCGATGTCGTTGGGGTCGACGTACTTCAGGCCCATGTTGCGGGCCAGCACGATGATGCTGAGCAGCATCGTGATGGCGATGGAGCCGAGCAGCAGCAGCGTGGTGGCGGCGTTCTTGCTCTTCGGCTTCTTGAACGCCGGCACGCCGTTGGAGATCGCCTCGACGCCGGTCAGGGCGGCGCAGCCGGAGGAGAAGGCCCGGGCCAGCAGCACGATCAGGCCCACGGTGGTGAGCTCGTCCTCGTACCCCGCCTGCGGGACGATCGTCAGGCGGGCGCTCTCGACGTCGGGCAGGTCGCCGGTGAAGGCGAGCAGCAGGCCGTAGAGGGCCATCCCGATGATGCCGATCATGAAGCCGTAGGTCGGGATGGCGAAGTAGGTCCCCGACTCGCGCACGCCACGCAGGTTCAGCGCCATCAGGACCAGCACCAAGCCCGAGGCCACCACCGCCTCGTGGCCCGAGATCGGGTCGATGGCCGAGGCGGCGTTCTGCACGCCGGAGGAGATCGAGACCGCGACGGTGAGCACGTAGTCGACCAGCAGCGCCGCGCCCACGGTGACGCCGGCGGTCTGGCCCAGGTTGACGGTCGCGACCTCGTAGTCGCCGCCGCCGCTGGGGTAGGCGTGCACGTTCTGGCGGTACGACGCGACGACCGTGAGCATCACGACCGCGACCGCGATGCCGATCTTCCAGCTGAAGGCGTAGGCGGACACCCCCGCCATCGAGAGCATGATGAAGACCTCGTCGGGGGCGTAGGCGACCGACGACAGGGCGTCGCTGGCGAAGACCGGGAGCGCGACCCGTTTGGGCAGCAGTGTCTCGCCCAGCTGGGAGCTCCGGAGCTTGCGTCCCAGCAGGATCCGCTTGGACACATCGCCGACACCCACGAGCCGCAAGCGTACGCACAGGGGGCACCGGATCCGTAGGCAACGACGTCAGCCGGTGCGGACTACGGATACCGTGGCCCGGTGCACGTCGTGATCATGGGGTGCGGACGGGTCGGCTCGACCCTGGCCCGCAGCCTCGAGGACCGTAACCACACGGTGTCGATCATCGACAGCGAGCCCGACGCCTTCCGCCGCCTGGGGCCAGGGTTCAACGGCGACAAGGTCACCGGCTACGGCTTCGACCAGGCCGTCCTGGAGAAGGCCGGCATCCGCCGGGCGGACGCGTTCGCGGCCGTCTCCAGCGGCGACAACTCCAACATCATCGCGGCCCGGGTGGCGCGCGAGACCTTCGGCATCCAGCAGGTCGTGGCCCGGATCTACGACCCGGGCCGGGCCGAGGTCTACCAGCGCCTGGGCATCACCACGGTCGCCACGGTGAAGTGGACCGCCGACCAGGTCCTGCGCCGGATCCTCCCGGCCGGCGCGGAGCCCGACTTCCGCGACCCGTCCGGCACCATCCGGGTGGACCAGGTGCCCGTCCCGGACCAGTGGGTGGGCCAGCGCACGATCCACTTCCAGGAG
>CAZEPK010000347.1:0-5027 GCA_964514085.1 uncultured Nocardioides sp. | reverse complement strand
TGTCGGCGATGTCCTGGGCGTAGCCGCGGAAGGAGTCCTGGCGGGCCTCGGCCAGCGCCACCGCCTTGGCGGCCATCATGTGGGAGAGCGGGCCGCCCAGGACCATCGGGCAGCCGCGGTCGACCGAGGAGGCGTACTCCTCCTGGGCCAGGACCAGGCCGCCGCGCGGGCCGCGCAGCGACTTGTGGGTGGTGGTCGTGGTGATGTGCGCGTGGGCGACCGGGTCCTCGTCGCCGGTGAAGACCTTGCCGGCGACCAGCCCGGCGAAGTGGGCCATGTCGACCATGAGGGTCGCGCCGACCTCGTCGGCGATCTCGCGCATCTTGGCGAAGTTCACCCGGCGCGGGTAGGCGGAGTAGCCGGCCACCAGGATCAGCGGCTTGAACTCACGGGCCTTGGCGGCCACCTTGTCGTAGTCGAGCAGCCCGGTCTCCGGGTCGGTGCCGTACTGCTGCTGGTGGAACATCTTGCCGCTGATGTTGGGCCGGAAGCCGTGGGTCAGGTGGCCGCCGGCGTCCAGGCTCATGCCGAGCAGCCGCTGGTTGCCCAGCTCGTGGCGCAGCGTCTCCCAGTCCTCGTCGGTGAGGTCGTTGACGTTCTTGGCGCCGTACTTCTCCAGCCACGGTCCCTCGACGCGGTGGGCCAGGATCGACCAGAAGGCCACGAGGTTGGCGTCGATGCCGGAGTGCGGCTGCACGTAGGCGTACGGCGCACCGAACAGCTCACGCGCGTGCTCGGCGGCCACCGACTCCACGGTGTCGACGTTCTGGCAGCCGGCGTAGAAGCGGTGGCCGACCGTGCCCTCGGCGTACTTGTCGCTGAACCAGGTGCCCATGGTGAGCAGCACGGCGGGCGAGGCGTAGTTCTCGCTCGCGATGAGCTTGAGCGAGCCGCGCTGGTCGATCAGCTCCTGGCGGGTCGCCGCCGCGATCCGGGGCTCGACCGAGGCGATGACCTCGAGGGCCTGGGAGTAGGCGGAGCTGGTCAGCGCGTCGATGTCGGCCATGGGCACAGACTAGGAGCAAGGACCGCCGCGGACGAGGCCCGTCCCGTCGTCGGATCCGTGTGGCGGCGGTCACGTCGGCCCGCTGGGCGAGGCGCAACCCGTCCACATGACGGACAGACATCTCGCATCACGAGATCAGCGTTTGTGGACTGCCGTTCCACGGGCTGAGACTGGTTGACATGGTCTCCGCTGTCACGCATGCGCACCTCGTGGTACGTCGCCACGTGGACCTCATGCGCTTCCGCAGCATGATCTGTCGGTCCCGCTGAGTCGCCTCCCAGCACCCGTCGAGCAGGCCGCTCGCACTCACCGTCGAGTGCCAGCCCTCCTCCCAGCGAAGGACCACCCGAGAAGCATGTCCGACCTCCGCTTCAGCGCCAAGAAGGCCGAGCACACCGACATCCCGCGCCCCAAGCGCGGTGAGGGTCAGTGGGCGCTCGGCTACACCGAGCCGCTGAACAAGAACGAGCAGTCCAAGAAGGACGACGACCCGCTCAACGTCCGCGAGCGGATCCTGCACATCTACTCCCAGCGCGGCTTCGCCTCCATCGACCCCGCCGACCTGCGCGGCCGGTTCCGGTGGATGGGCCTCTACACCCAGCGCGCGCCGGGCTTCGACGGCGGCAAGACCGCGATGCTCGAGGAGGAGGAGCTCGACGACGAGTTCTTCATGCTGCGGGTGCGCTCGGACGGCAAGCTGCTGCCCGCCGCGACCGTGCGGGCCCTGGGCGAGATCGGCCAGGAGTACGCGCGGGACACCGCCGACGTCACCGACCGCGAGAACATCCAGTACCACTGGATCCGCATCGAGGACGTCCCCGCCATCTGGGAGAAGCTCGACGCCTCCGGCCTGGACAGCACCGAGGCCTGCGGGGACTCCCCGCGGCCGTTCCTCGGTTCGCCGGTCGCCGGCGTGTCCAAGGACGAGATCATCGACGGCTCCGAGGCGCTGGTCGAGATCAAGCGCCGCGCGATCGGCAACCCGGAGTTCTCCAACCTGCCGCGCAAGTACAAGACCGCCCTGACCGGCCACCCGAGCCACGACGTCTCGCCCGAGACCAACGACATCGCCTTCGTCGGCACGGTGCACCCCGTGCACGGCCCCGGCTTCGACGTCTGGGTCGGCGGCGGCCTCTCCACCAACCCGATGCTGGCCCAGAAGATGGGCGTCTGGGTGCCGCTGGAGGACGTCCCCGACATCTGGGAGGGCGTCACCTCCATCTTCCGCGACTACGGCTACCGCCGGCTGCGCTCCCGTGCACGGCTGAAGTTCCTGGTCGCCGACTGGGGCATCGAGAAGTTCCGCGAGGTGCTGGAGAAGGAGTACCTCGGCCGCGAGCTGGTCTCGTGCGACTCCCCGCCCTCCCCCACCGGCCACCGCGACCACGTGGGCGTGCACGAGCAGAAGGACGGCAACTTCTACGTCGGCCTGGCGCCGAACCAGGGCCGGATCTCCGGCACCGCGCTGGTGCAGCTGGCCGACCTGATGGAGCAGCACGGCGTCGCGGGCGCCCGCCTCACGCCGTACCAGAAGATCGTGCTCATCGGGGTGGCCCCCGGCCAGGTGGAGCCGCTGGTCGCCGCGCTGGACGGGATCGGGCTGCCGGCCCGGCCCTCGGGCTGGCGGCAGAACACCATGGCCTGCACCGGCATCGAGTTCTGCAAGCTGGCGATCGTCGAGACCAAGGCCCGGGCCAAAGACCTCGTCACCGAGCTCGAGAAGCGCTTCCCCGACCTCGACGTGCCCATCTCGGTCAACGTCAACGGCTGCCCCAACGCCTGCGCGCGCACCCAGGTGGCCGACATCGGGCTCAAGGGCCAGCTGGTGATGCACGAGGGCCAGCAGGTGGGCGGCTTCCAGGTACACCTCGGTGGCGCCACCGGGCTGCAGGCCAACTTCGGCCGCAAGCTGCGCGCCCACAAGGTGACCAGCGAGGGCCTCGACGACTACGTCACCGTGGTGGTCAGCAACTTCCTGGCCGACCGCGAGCCCGAGGAGTCGTTCGCGACCTGGGTGGCGCGCGCCGACGAGGACCTGCTGCGCGGCGAGAAGACCCTGGAAGGCGCGCCACTATGAGCGAGCGCGGCTTCCCGGTGCACTGCCCCTACTGCGGCGAGCAGGACCTCTGGCCGCACGACGAGACGCACGGCTCCTGGGAATGCCGCGGCTGCCTGCGCGCCTTCTCCCTGAAGATGCTCGGCCTCGTGAGGCCGGGCGCGCCCACCTCAGGGAGTGCCGAGCAATGACCGCAGCATCGACCGACACCGCCCGCGCCTCGCGCGGCATCGAGACCGCCGGCCGCTCCCCCGAGGAGCTGCGCGAGCTGGTCTCCCACTGGGGCGCCGAGCTCGAGCTGGCCCCGGCCGAGACGATCATCGAGTGGGCCGCGGCGACCTTCGGCGAGCGGTTCTGCGTCACCTCCTCGATGGGCGACGCGGTGCTGGCCGACGTGGCCTCCAAGGTGGTGCCCGGCATCGACGTGGTCTTCCTCGACACCGGCTACCACTTCGTGGAGACCATCGGCACCCGCGACGCCGTGGCCTCGACCCTCGACGTCAAGCTCCTCACCATCACGCCGGTGCAGAGCGTGGCCGAGCAGGACGCGGCGTACGGCAAGGACCTCTACAAGACCGACCCCGACCTGTGCTGCGCGCTGCGGAAGGTCAAGCCGCTGTCCGACGCGCTCGCGGAGTACGACGCGTGGGCCACCGGGCTGCGCCGGGCCGAGACGCACAACCGCGTCATCGCGCCGGTCATCGGCTGGGACGCCAAGAAGGGCAAGGTCAAGGTCTCCCCCCTCGCGCGCTGGAGCGACGAGCAGGTGGAGCGCTACATCGCCGAGAACGGCGTCCTGGTCAACCCGCTGGTCTACGACGGCTACCCGTCGATCGGCTGCGCCCCCTGCACCCGACGCGTCGCTCCGGGCGAGGACGCCCGCAGCGGCCGCTGGGCCGGCACCAACAAGACCGAGTGCGGGATCCACTCGTGACCCGGTCGACGTACGACCCGACAGAAGGGAGGCCCTGAGATGGCCGCTCCTGCCCTGGTGGCCCTGGCTCACGGAAGCCGCGACCGCCGCTCTGCCGCCACGATCAAGGCGCTGGTGACCGAGGTCCGCGCGATGCGGCCGGACCTCAAGGTCGAGGCCGCCTTCCTCGAGCTCTCCAAGCCGGACTTCCACACCGTCGTGGACCGGCTGGTGAAGGCCGGCCACGAGGAGATCGTGGTCGTGCCGCTCCTGCTCACCGAGGCCTACCACGCCAAGGTCGACGTGCCCGCCTCCATCGCCGAGGCCTCGGCCCGGCATCCGCACGTGCGGATCCAGGCCACCTCGATCCTCGGGCTCGAGGCGTCGTTCCTCGAAGTGCTCGACGAGCGCCTGCGCGACGCGCTGAGCGCGGCCCGGGTCCGCGAGCTCGACGCGCTGGTCCTGGCCGCGGCCGGGTCGCGCGACCCGCTGGCCAACCAGGCCGTGGCCCGGCTGGGCCGGCTCTGGGGCACCCACCACCGGCTGCCGGTGACCGCGGCGTACGCCTCCAGCGCCCCGCCCGCCACCGGCGAGGCCGTCCGCGCCTTCCGCGCGGAGGGACGCCGCCACGTAGCGGTCGCCTCGCTCTTCCTCGCGCCGGGCTTCCTGCCCGACCGGGCCGCCGAGCTGGCGGTCGAGGCCGGCGCGGTCGCCGTCTCCGCACCGCTGGGCGCGCACCCCAACCTGGCCCGCACGATCTTGGCGAGGTACGCCGTGGGCGCCGTGGAGCTGGTCCCGGTCTGACCGGGCAACTTCTGCTCGTTGCGCGTCGGGTGGCCGGTCACTAGGTTCCGAGGGTGAACCGGCCCCTGACGACCGCCTGCCTGCTGCTGACCCTGGCCCTTGTCTCCCCGGCGGCTCCGGCCGCTGCGGTGGCCGCCCCGGACGGCGCGCCCGCGAAGGGCCCCTCCGTCACGGTCCTGGGGCCGGACAGCAATGACCAGCTCACGACGTTCACCAGGGCCAAGTGCGGCAAGGAGCGCGACGGCGCC
>CAZEPK010000346.1:0-5046 GCA_964514085.1 uncultured Nocardioides sp. | reverse complement strand
GCGAACCTGGGCCTCGGTGAACTCGTGCGACATCGCGTGGCTGCCGTCGCGCAGCGTGGTGTCGGTGATCCGGATCGGACGCTCGGTGCCCGTCATGCCCCCGCCCCCACGAAACGGGTCGTGGCCACGAGCTCGCCCACCCGGGCGGCCGCGGCGGTCATGATGTCGAGGTTGCCGGCGTAGGTCGGCAGGTAGTCGCCGGCGCCGAGCACCTCGATGAACACGGTGACCCGGCCGTTGCCGTCCCACTTCTCGCGCGGCTCGTCGTACTGCGGCTCGGCGCGCAGCGTGTAGCCCGGGACGTACTCCTGGACCTCCGCGACCCGGGCCCGCACGGAGGCGGTGATCGCGTCCTGGTCGGCGTCGGCCGGGATCGCGCAGAAGATGGTGTCGCGCATGATCATCGGTGGCTCGACCGGGTTGAGCACGATGATGGCCTTGCCCCGCGGGGTGCCACCCAGCTCGCGGACCGCCCGGCTGGTGGTGTGGGTGAACTCGTCGATGTTGGCGCGCGTGCCCGGGCCGGCCGACTTGGACGCGACCGAGGCCACGATCTCGGCATACGCGACGGGCACGACGGACGAGACCGCGTGCACGATCGGGACCGTCGCCTGCGCGCCGCAGCTGATCATGTTGATGTTCATGGCGTCCACGTGGTCGCGGAAGTTCACCGGCGGCGAGACCAGCGGCCCCACCGCGGCCGGGGTGAGGTCGACGGCCACGATGCCGGCCTCCTTAAGGCGCGGCGCCGCCGCGCGGTGCGCCTTGGCGGAGGTGGCGTCGAAGACGATCTGCGGCAGCTCGTCGCGGGAGAGCAGCCAGTCCAGGCCCTCGGCGGACGCCTCGATGCCCATCGCGCGGGCCCGCTCGAGCCCGTCGGACTCCACCACCCCCACGACGTACTGCACCTCGATGCAGTCGCTCCGCCGGAGCTTGGCCAGCAGGTCGGTGCCGATGTTGCCGGGCCCGATGATCGCCGCCCTCGCCTTCATGCGTCCCACCTCGGGATCTCGTCGACCGGCGGCACGTTCACCTCGGTGACCCGGTTGCGGTAGCTCACCGTGGCCGTCCGCCCGCCCTTCTTGACGCGCACCACGACCTCCTCGGTGTTGACCGGCTCGCCGGGGTCGTAGCCGTGGGCCCACGTGGCGAAGGCCCGGATCGGTCCGGAGTGGGTGGCGGCGATGATGCGCTGCCCGGGCGACTCGGCGATCAGCCGGTTGAAGCCCTTCCAGAAGCGGCGCACGCAGGCCTGCGGCGACTCGAAGTACATCAGCGGGATCGTCAGCCACTGCTGGATCGGGTCGGCCCCGCCGAGCTGGGTCCGGTAGAACCGGTCGATCTCGACCAGCCAGCGCGGCCGGTCGCCGACCGCCATCCGCTCCATCTTCTCCATCTCGGCCTGGTACTTGCGGAACGACGCGGTGATGTCGCGGACCCCGTCCGGCGTCCAGACCTGGAAGTTCTTCAGCTCGTCGATCGTCTCGGGCGCCCCGATCTCCGCCTCCCGGCCGTACTGGTCGATCCCGTCGAGCAGGCCGCGGTGGATCTGCTCTGCGGTCTGCCGGGCGCGGTTGGTGTCGGCGCAGACGATCCGCATCCGGGGCCACTCGCGCAGCGTGCGGGCCAGGGCCTGGCCACGCTGGTGGGCCTGCCAGGCGCCCATCGGGGTCAGCCCGGCGTCGGTGGAGTAGCCCTGGGTGATGCCGTGCCGGATGATCCGGATCTCGGTGACGTAGCCGTCGGCCTCCCGCGGCACCTCCGGGATGATCTCGTGGCTGCGGGTCACGCCGGCGTACTCCGGGCTGAACCGCTCGCCGCCGTGCTCCAGCGGCACCGAGCGCGTCGGGGTGGCCGCACCCGGGGCCCGGTCGCGGAACCGGCGCAGGTAGAGCGGCGTCTCGGTGTCGCCCTCGCGCGCCTCGGGGCGGCCGGACGACGGCACCGTGGTCGTCGCCCGGCGCTCGGAGTAGCGGGCCAGGTAGAGCGGCGCGTCGGTCCGGTCGGTGCGCCGGAACGTCTTGGTGGTCGGCTCCTCCGGGCCCTCGCTCACGAGTGCACCGTGAAGAAGCGCTCGTTGACCTCGCGGGCGTAGTAGAACATCGCCCGGCCCATCTCCTCCTCGGTCCACGTGATCGGCTCGAAGTCGGGGTCGACCCAGTAGCCGCCGGTGAACATCTCGTTGCGGTTGCCGACGGGGTCGAAGAAGTAGACGGTGTAGCCCCGGGTGACGCCGTGCCGGGTGGGAGCGACGTCGATCGTCACGCCGTTGTAGGCCAGGGTGTCCGCGGCCTCGCGGACGGCGTTCCAGTCGTCGAGCCAGAAGGCGAAGTGGTGCAGGGCGCCGTTGGGCCCGGTGACGATGGCCAGGTCGTGAGGAGTGTGCGAGCGCTCCATCCAAGTGGCGATCTGGTGACCGTCGTTGCCCATGATCTGCTCGGTCAGCCGGAACTCCAGCACCTCGGTGTAGAAGGCGGTGGCCGCCTCCACGTCCTCGGCCATGATGAAGATGTGGTCGAGCCGCGGTGGCGCGATGCCGACCAGGTTGCCCGGCCGAGGCGGCGGGTTGAAGAGCGGCAGCATGTTGCCGACCTTCTCCATCCCCCATCCGAGCTCCACGGTGTGGCCCGACGGCGCCTCGAAGCGGATCGCGTCGCCCCAGCCGGGGCCGAGCTCGCCGGCGCCGTACCGCTTGACCGGGATGCCGACCCCCTCGACCCGCTCGGTGAAGTAGTCGAGGTCCTCGAGCTCGGTGACCTTGAAGCTCATGTGGTCCAGCCCGTACGTCGGCGCCTGGCGCAGGACGACCGAGTGGTGCTCGTGCTCGTCCCAGCACTTGAGGAAGACCCGGTTCTCCTCGTGCGCGGTCTCGATGAGGCCGAGCACCTCGGTGTAGTACGCCGTGCACAGCTCGAGGTCCGGGACCCGGATCTGGACGTGCTGGAGGCGCAGGATGCGGTCGGACATCGGTCTCCCTCGGAGTCGTGGAGGTGTGGTGCAGGTCAGGTGTGGAAGCGCAGGAACCGCTGCGCCACGACGTTCTCGTAGTAGAAGAGCCCGCGGCCGAACTGGTCCTCGGACCAGGTGATCTGCGGGAAGTCCGGGTCCGGGCTGTAGCCGCCGGTGAACACCTCGTTGCGGATGCCGAGCGGGTCGAAGAAGTAGATGGTGTTGCCGCGCGTGACCCCGTGCCGGGTCGGGCCCTGGTCGATCTGGACGCCGTTGTAGGCCAGGATGTCGGCCGACTTGCGGACGTGGTCCCAGTCGTCGAGCCAGAAGGCGAAGTGGTGGAGCGCGCCGTTGGGGCCGTTGACGATCGCGATGTCGTGCGGGGAGTGCGACCGTTCCATCCAGACGCCGAGCTGGTGGCCGTTGGCGTCGAGGACCTGCTCGGTCATCCGGAAGCCGAGGACCTTGTTGAAGAAGGCGTAGGACTCCCCCACCTCCTCGGCGTTGATGAGCATGTGGTCCAGCCGCGGCGGCGCGATGCCGGGGAGGTCGGGCGGCGGGACCGGCGAGGGGTTGCGCTTGCCGAGGATGTTGCCGACCTTCTCCAGGTCCCAGACCAGCTCCATGGTCTGGCCGCTGGGGATCTCGAACTGGATCGACTCCCCCTGGCCGACCTCCTCACCGCGGCTGATCCGGCGCACGTCGCAGCCCGCGTTGGCAAGACGGATCTCGAGCTCGCCCAGGTCGTCCTCGCGCTCGACCCGGAAGGAGAACTTGTCCATCCCGATGCGCGAGTCGGTCCGCAGCCGGAGCGAGTGGTGGTCCTCCTCGTCCCAGCACTTGAGGTAGACCGAGTCGTCCGTGCGCTCGGTGACGCTGAGCCCCAGGACCTCGGTGTAGTACGCCGTGGACAGCTCGAGGTCGGGCGTCCGGACGTCGACGTGGGCAAGGCGGAGGACTCCCACCGCGGCCTCCTGGTGACTGGTGTGTGTCGTCGATGACTTCCTTGACTCCCGAACGTAGGGACGGCTAGCGTTCCGTGTAAAGGAAGGGTGTTCCACATGACGGAACGACAGGGCCCCGGCCCCGAGGCCATGCGAGCGGCGGTGGCCGGCTACGTCCAGGAGATCCACCGCGCGTACGTCGACCAGGCGGCCACCTTCTCACCGGGCGTGCGCGGCCGGATGGCGCTGATGACCGCGGGCCGGATCACCGTCGCGGCGCTCGCCGCGCGCAACCTGCACCTGCTGGCCACCACGGAGGAGCTCGGCCCCCTCACCGGTCCCGAGGTCGCGCTGGACGCGGACTACGGCGGCCTGGCCTGGAGCCTGCGCTTCTACGACCCGGTGGTGCTGCCCGACCTCGGCCTGCTGCAGGAGCAGGACCAGCCGGCGTTCGAGGAGGTCAAGCGGGCGCTGGGCGTCGGCACCGTGGTCTACCACGTGGTCGCCCAGCCCGGCGCCGGTCTGTCCGGCCACCACGCGACGCACGTCGGCACCGGCCTGGCCAACGGCCACTCGGCCGCGGCGCGCGACTTCGAGACCATCCGCTCCCGGGTCCGTGGGCGGGAGGCGCTGGTCGACGAGCTGGCCGGCGCCGCCACCGCCGGGCTGCCGCACGCGCAGGCGCTGCTGGCCCGCGCCATCTCGCCGTACGACGAGGGCGTGCGCGCGGCCTGCGAGGCTCCGACGCCCGACCCCGACGCGATCCGCAAGGCGGTGCTGACCGCGGTCGGCGGCCGCACCCAGTGGCAGCCTGCGGGCAGCACCGCATGACCGACGGCGGGCTCTCCTCGGTCGGCAACGCCGCGCGGCTGCTGAAGGCGTTCCTCTCCCGCGAGAAGGAGATCGGGGTCTCCGAGCTGGCCCGCCGGCTGGACCTGGGCAAGAGCACCGTGCACCGGCTGCTCACCACGCTGGTCCAGGAGGGGCTCGTCGAGCGCAACCCCCAGACCGGCGCCTACCGGCTGGGCCTGACGATGTTCGAGCTCGGCCAGGTCGTGCAGTCCCACATGGACCTGCACGGCGCAGTCGGGCCGGTCCTCGCCTCCCTGCGCGAGGAGACCCACGAGGGCTGCCAGATCGGCGTGCTCGACGG
>CAZEPK010000345.1:0-5112 GCA_964514085.1 uncultured Nocardioides sp. | reverse complement strand
GATCCCGTTGCACGAGATCATCACCGCCGCGAACACCGTGTCGCGGGCCCGCTCGGAGGTGTCCTTGCCGCCGGAGGACAGCATCAGCGTGAGGATCAGCCCGACCTCGATCACCGTCACCGCGACCGCCAGGACCAGCGAGCCGAAGGGCTCACCGACCCGGTGGGCCACGACCTCCGCGTGGTGGACGGCGGCGAGCACCGCGCCGACGAGGAAGACCGCGATGACCGCGGCCACGAGCGAGGACGGGTGGCGCCCCCAGGACACCGCGAGGACCAGGAGCGCGGCCACGGGCGCCACCAGCGTCCACGAGATCCGGCGCCCGGTCGCTGTGCCCATGGGGGAGACCCTACGGAGCCCGGGGGCGCCGCCTAGACTCGTTGCTGATGGCAACCAACGACGCGTCGTCCCCGACCGAGACCGGGGACTACACCCACGCCCAGGTCCTGACCATCCTCACCGGTCTGCTCCTCGGGATGTTCCTCGGGGCGCTCGACCAGACGATCGTCAGCACCTCCATCCGCACCATCGCCGACGACCTGCACGGCCTGTCCATCCAGGCCTGGGTCACCACGGCGTACCTCATCACCAGCACCATCGCCACGCCGATCTACGGCAAGCTCGGCGACCTCTACGGCCGCAAGAAGCTGTTCATGTTCGCGATCTCGGTCTTCGTCGTGGGCTCGGTGATGTGCACGTTCGCGACGTCGATGTACGAGCTGGCGGCGTTCCGCGCGTTCCAGGGCCTGGGCGCCGGCGGGCTGTTCACGCTGGTGCTGGCCATCATCGGCGACATCGTGAGCCCGCGGGAGCGCGCCAAGTACACCGGCTACTTCATGGCCACCTTCGCCACCTCCAGCGTGCTGGGCCCAGTCGTCGGCGGCTTCTTCGCCGGCCAGGACTCGCTCCTCGGGGTCACCGGCTGGCGCTGGGTCTTCCTCGTGAACGTCCCGGTCGGCATCGCGGCGCTGGTGGTGGTCTACCGCACCCTGCACCTCTCGCACCGGCGCAGCGAGGCCAGGATCGACTGGTGGGGCGCCACCGCGCTGGTGGTCGCGCTGGTCCCCCTGCTGACCGTGGCCGAGCAGGGGCGCGAGTGGGGCTGGGGCTCGGGCCGCTCGCTGGTGGCCTACGTCGTGGGTGGGCTCGGGCTCGTGGCCTTCTACCTGGCCGAGCGGGCGATGGGGGACGCCGCGCTGATCCCGCTGCGGCTCTTCCGGATCCGCGCCGCCGCGGTGACGATCCTGGCCAGCATCGCGATCGGCGCGGCGATGTTCGGCGGCATCCTGATCCTGCCGCTGTACATGCAGATCGTGCACGGCGCGTCGCCGACCAAGGCCGGGCTGCTGATGCTGCCGATGGTCCTGGGGATGATGTCCGGCGCCCTGGTCTCGGGCCAGCTCATCTCGCGGACGGGCCGGACGCGGATCTTCCCGCGGGTCGGGTCGGCGCTCCTGGTCGTGGGCCTGCTGCTGCTCTCGACCACGTCGGCCGACACCTCGCTGGTGGTCATCGACCTGTTCATGCTGGTGCTCGGCGTGGGGCTCGGCAACTGCATGCAGCCGCTGCTGCTCATCATGCAGAGCGCCGTGCCGCCGACCGAGATCGGCGTGGCCACCAGCTCGGCCACGTTCTTCCGCCAGATCGGCGGCACGCTCGGCGTCGCCGTCTTCCTGTCCATCCTGTTCAGCACCGTCGGCGCCAACATCGCCGAGGAGTTCGACAAGGCCTCCCAGACCCAGGCGTTCCAGCAGGTCGTCGCCGACCCGACGCCGGCCGACGCGGCCGTGCTCGGCAACAGCGGAGCCGCCGACCAGGTGCAGGGCGACTCGTCGTTCATCGACACGCTCTCACCGGCGCTGGCGCACCCGTTCAAGCAGGGCTTCGCCGAGTCGATGGACACCGTGTTCCTGCTCGGGGCCGGCGTGGGGCTCATCGCCTTCGTGCTGCTCCTGCTGATGCCGCCGGTCGAGCTGCGCGCGACCTCGGCCGCTGCGGCGGCCCGGGCGGGCGCGGGTGGTGCCGCAGCCGGAGCTCCCGCGGACCAGGAGCGCTGAGCACGCCGCCAGGGCCGCTAGGGCAGCCAGGCCACCGCTTCGACCTCGACCAGCAGGTCGGGACGGAAGAGCCCGGCCACCTGGACCAGGGAGCTGGTGGGCGGACGCCCGGTGTCGACGAACTCGTCGCGCACCGCGCGCACGGTGCCGATCCCGTCGGTCGAGGTGACGAAGTAGGTCAGCTTGACCACGTCGGGCCAGCCGGCCCCCTGGGTGGCCAGGGCGCGCCCGAGGTGCTCGAAGACCAGCCGGGTCTGCGCCTCCCACCCCTCGGGGACCTCGCCCTCGGCGTCCACCGCCACCTGGCCCGAGGTCCACACCAGCCGGCCGGCCGGGAGGCCCACCACGTGGGAGTAGCCGAACGGCGTGGGCAGGTCGGGCGGGGAGGCGAAGTCAGGAGCGGTCACGCCCCGAGCCTAGGAGGCTCCCGGGTCGGCCATTCGGCACGCGGTGCGCAGCGCCGTACTCTTGTCGGCTGACCCGCACCCCAGCTCTGGAGCTCCCGATGACCGCCTCCGCGACCGCCACCGAGTCGCCCGCCGAATCCCTCTTCGGCCGGCTCGAGCCGCTGCTCCCGACGGTCTCGAAGCCGATCCAGTACGTCGGTGGCGAGCTCAACTCCACGGTCAAGGAGTGGGACTGCGCCCCGAGCGGCCAGACCGTGCGCTGGGCGCTGATGTACCCCGACGCCTACGAGGTGGGGCTGCCCAACCAGGGCGTGCAGATCCTCTACGAGGTGCTCAACGAGCGCGACTGGATCGTGGCCGAGCGCACCTACGCCGTCTGGCCCGACATGGAGGCGGTGATGCGGGAGCACGCGATCCCGCAGTTCACCGTGGACGGGCACCGGCCGGTGCGGCGCTTCGACGTCTTCGGCCTGAGCTTCTCCACCGAGCTCGGCTACACCAACATGCTCAACGCCCTCGACCTGGCCGGCATCCCGCTGCACGCCGCCGACCGCACCGAGGACGACCCGATCGTGCTGGCCGGCGGCCACGCGGCGTTCAACCCCGAGCCGGTCGCGGACTTCCTCGACGCGGCGGTGCTCGGCGACGGCGAGGAGGTCGTGCTGGCGATCTCCGAGGTCGTGCGCGAGTGGAAGGACGAGGGCAGGCCCGGTGGGCGCGACGAGGTGCTGCGCCGGCTGGCGATGAGCGGCGGCGTCTACGTGCCGCGCTTCTACGACGTGGCCTACGCCGCCGACGGGACGATCGAGGCCGTGGTGCCCAACCGGCCCGGGCTGCCGTTCCGCGTCCGCAAGCACACGCTGATGGACCTCGACGCCTGGCCCTACCCGGCCAAGCCGCTGGTCCCGCTGGCCGAGACCGTCCACGAGCGCTTCTCGGTGGAGATCTTCCGCGGCTGCACCCGGGGCTGCCGCTTCTGCCAGGCCGGCATGATCACTCGACCCGTGCGCGAGCGCTCCATCGAGACCATCGGCGACATGGTCGAGAACGGCATCCGCAAGTCCGGCTTCGAGGAGGTCGGCCTGCTCTCGCTCTCGAGCGCCGACCACACCGAGATCGGGGAGATCGCCAAGGGGCTGGCCGACCGCTACGAGGGCTCCAACGTCTCCCTGTCGCTGCCGTCCACCCGCGTCGACGCCTTCAACATCGACCTGGCCAACGAGTTCTCCCGCAACGGCCGCCGCTCAGGTCTGACCTTCGCTCCCGAGGGCGGCTCGGAGCGGATGCGCAAGGTCATCAACAAGATGGTGAGCGAGGACGACCTGATCCGCACGGTCGCCGCGGCGTACTCCTCGGGCTGGCGCCAGGTGAAGCTCTACTTCATGTGCGGCCTCCCGACCGAGACCGACGAGGACGTGCTGGCCATCGCCGACCTGGCCCGGCGCGTCATCGCCACCGGCCGCGAGGTCTCCGGCCGCAACGACATCAAGTGCACGGTCTCGATCGGCGGCTTCGTGCCCAAGCCGCACACGCCGTTCCAGTGGGCCGCCCAGCTCGACCACGACACCACCGACGAGCGGCTGCGCAAGCTGCGCGACGTGGTGCGGGCCGACAAGAAGTACGGCCGCGCGATCGGCTTCCGCTACCACGACGGCAAGCCCGGCACCATCGAGGGACTGCTCTCCCGCGGCGACCGCCGGGTCGGCGCCGTGATCGAGCAGGTGTGGCGCGACGGCGGCCGCTTCGACGGCTGGAGCGAGCACTTCTCCTACGACCGGTGGGTGGAGGCCTGCGCGACCGCGCTGGCCGGCACCGGCGTCGACCTCGACTGGTACACCACCCGCGAGCGCGACTACGACGAGGTCCTCCCGTGGGACCACCTCGACTCCGGCCTCGACAAGGACTGGCTCTGGTCGGACTGGGAGGACGCCCTGGCCATCGCCGACGGCAACGCCGACGTCGAGGTCGAGGACTGCCGCTGGACGCCCTGCTACGACTGCGGCGTGTGCCCCGAGATGGAGACCGAGATCCAGATCGGCCCCACGGGCCGGCAGCTGCTGCCGCTGTCGGTCGTCTGAGCCTTCTGCTCGATACGTCATGCGGACGGAGCCCCCGGGCGCCCGGTCCGTATGACGTCTCGACCGGCGTACCGTCAGCGCGGCTTGGACGTGCCGTCCAGGCGGGTGCCGTCGGCGGCGAACCCGAAGCAGGCCAGGGTGTCGCCGGCGCGGGGGCGGGCGCGGTCGGCCACGCCGGCGACCAGGAGGCGCTCGTCGCTCACCGCGGCGCTGGCCTCCTCGCCGAGGGCGTCGAGGCAGACCGCGTCGGGGACCACGGGGCGGTAGGCCTTCGCCTGGTCCGCGTCGAGGTCGACCAGGAGCAGCACCTCGGCGTCGTGCGGGTCGTCGCAGTCCGCGCGGGACAGGTCGTCCAGGGTGGGCTGCTCACCGTGGAGGAACGGCGCGGCGTCCACGCAGTCGGCCCGGTCGAGGTCGCCGACGCTGGCCACCTCGTCGTCTTGGCGCACCACGAGGAACACGGCGACGGCCACGGCGGCCAGGGCCACCGCGACCGCCGTGAGGACGGCCCGCCGCAAGGGTCAGCTGCCCAGCTTGGAGGTCAGCTTCGACCCGTCCGCGTTCGCGATC
>CAZEPK010000344.1:0-5140 GCA_964514085.1 uncultured Nocardioides sp. | reverse complement strand
GCCGCCGCCCTCCGCGCCCGCACGCGGACCTTCCCCGGCCACGCCGTGGTGGTGGCCGACGAGGACTCCCTCGGTCGCTTCGACCCCGAGGTCGAGCTGGCGGTCTACTTCTGCGGCCTGGAAGCGCTGCAGAACGCCGCCAAGCACGCGCCCGGCACCCCGGTGACGGTCAGCCTCGCGCGCACCGACGCAGGCCTGGAGCTCGAGGTCCGCGACCACGGCCCCGGCCTCGGCACGTACCCGAGCAGCGGCTCCGGCAGCGGCCTGACCGGCATGCGCGACCGGATCGCCGCGGTGGGCGGCCGGGTCACCATCGGGGCAGCACCCGGCGGCGGGACGTCGGTCCGGGTGGAGGTGCCGGCGCTCTGAGAGGTCAGCCGGACCCGTCCGGACTGTCCAGCTCGGCCAGGAGCGCGGCCGCCCTCAGGGCCGCGTCGACCGCGACGTCGAGGTCGGGGTCCTCGGCCTCCTCGGCCCGGGTGGGCTCGTTGCGCTCGTGCAGCCTGGCCAGGAGGTCCTCGCGGGCCAGGCCCCGCAGGTGCAGCAGCACGAACGGGTCGTCCTCCACCAGCCAGGCCAGCTGGTAGAGCACCGCCAGCGCGTGGGGGCAGGGATCGGCCCAGGCCTGGCAGGTGCAGGTCGAGCCGAGCTCGCCGCCGTAGGGCAGCAGCTCGACGCCGGCCTCCTCGGCGTGCTCGACCAGCGTGTGCGGCAGGTCGCCCCCGAGCAGGGCGGCCACGCGCCCCGCCTCGGCCGCCACGATCTCGACCAGCGCGTCGCGGGCCGGGGGCTCGAGCACGGGGATGGTGCCCAGGACCGCCCACAGCCCGTGCTCGTCCTCGACCGCCGCGACGAAGCGCCCCGACTCCACGCTGATCTGGCCGATCCGGCCCGAGCGCGAGATCTGCCGCGCCGCCGTCAGGTCGGCGGAGGAGTACGACGCCTCCTCGACGGCCCGGACCCAGGCCTTGCCCCACCAGCGGGTGGCGCGCGCGGCCCCGCGGCGCGCCGGTGAGCGGGGGTGCACCACCGTGGTCACGGCTCGCGGCCCTCCCGGCGGGCGTCGTCGCGGCGCAGCGTGACCAGGTCGCGCAGCTCGTCGTCGTCGAGCTCGGTCAGCGCGGCCTCCCCGCCGCCGAGCACGGCGTCGGACAGCGCGCGCTTGCGCTGCAGCAGCTCGGTGACCCGCTCCTCGATGGTCCCCTGCGTGACCAGCCGGTGCACCTGGACCGGGCGGGTCTGGCCGATGCGGTAGGCGCGGTCGGTGGCCTGCTCCTCCACGGCGGGGTTCCACCAGCGGTCGAAGTGGATGACGTGGTCGGCGCGGGTCAGGTTGAGGCCGGTGCCGCCGGCCTTGAGCGAGAGCAGGAAGACCGGCGGGCCCTGCTGGTCGTCGGCCCCCTGGAAGCGCGCCACCATCGCCTCCCGCTCGCGGATCGGCGTGCCGCCGTGCAGGAACTGGGTGGGGATCCCGGCCTTGGCCAGGTGGGCCTCCAGCAGCCGGCCCATGGCGACGTACTGGGTGAAGACCAGGGCGGCGCCGTCCTCGGCCAGGACGGTGCCGAGCAGCTCGTCGACCAGGTCGAGCTTCTGGGAGCGGCCGGTCAGCCGCACCACGCCGGACTCCTTGAGGAAGTGGGCGGGGTGGTTGCAGATCTGCTTGAGGCCGGTGAGCAGGGCCAGCACCAGCCCGCGCCGGGTCACCTGGTCGTCGGGGCTGGCCCGCTCGATCCGGGCCATGGTGTCGCGCACGAACGACTCGTAGAGGACCACCTGCTCGCGGGTGAGGTGGAGCGGGTGGTCGGTCTCGGTCTTGGCGGGCAGCTCGGGCGCGATGCCGGGGTCGGACTTCTTGCGGCGCAGCAGGAAGGGCCCGATGAGGTCGGCGAACTGCCGGGTCTTGGCCTCGTGCACGCCCGCCTCGATCGGCGAGGCCCACACCCGGCGGAAGGCCTGGCGGCTGCCGAGCAGGCCGGGGATCACCCAGTCGAGGATCGCCCAGAGCTCGGTGAGGTTGTTCTC
The DNA here is from genome assembly GCA_964514085.1 of uncultured Nocardioides sp. Taxonomy (GTDB): domain Bacteria; phylum Actinomycetota; class Actinomycetes; order Propionibacteriales; family Nocardioidaceae; genus Nocardioides. The sequence goes on along the minus strand of CAZEPK010000344.1, from coordinate 3,118 downwards.
CATCGGCGTGCCGGTGAGGGCGACCCGGACCGTGCTGGGGATCCGCCGCAGCGCCTTGGCGGTCGAGGAGCGGGCGTTCTTGACGTGCTGCGCCTCGTCGGCCACCACGAGGTCCCACCCCACCTCGGCCAGCTCCCCGTGGCTGACGCGCATGGTGCCGTACGTCGTGAGCACGAAGCCCTCGGTCAGCCCGGCCAGCGACCGCTGGCCGCCGTGGAAGCGGCGCACCTGGACGTCGGGGGCGAACCGGGCCAGCTCCTGCTCCCAGTTGCCCATCAGGCTGGCCGGGCAGACCACCAGCGTGGGACCCCGGCTGCCCTGCGCGACGCGGTGCAGGTGGAGCGCGATCAGGGTGATCGTCTTGCCCAGCCCCATGTCGTCGGCCAGGCAGGCGCCCAGCCCCTGCGAGGTCAGCTCGGCCAGCCAGGTCAGGCCCTGGCGCTGGTAGTCGCGCAGCGTGCCCTGCAGCGCGGCCGGCACCTCCACCGGCTCCTGGCGGGCGGCGCCGAGCAGCCGCTCGCGCACGTGGAGCAGCGAGGCCCCGAGCTGCACCTGCTCCTCGACCGGGTGCTCGGCCGTGCCCAGCTGCACCACGCCGGTCAGCGCCGCCGCGATGGCCTCGGCCGGCGTGGCGGTGCGGAGCACGCGCTTGCGCGCCTTGCGGGTGATGGAGGGGTCGATCACCGTCCAGTTGCCGCGCAGCCGGAGGACCGGCGCGGCCGAGCCGGCCAGCTGCTCCATCTCCTCCTCGGTCAGCGGGTCGCCGTGGAGCGCGAGCTGCCAGCGGAAGCTGAACAGCTCGTTCTCCCCGAACAGCCCGGACCGCAGCTGGGCCTCGCGGGCCGACATCGGGCGGGACCGGTCGAGCACCGTGGTCGCCGTCAGGTCGCGCCCCAGCGACCGGGGCCAGAGCACGTCGACGCCGCGCGCGGCCAGGTCGGCGACGCCGTGCTCGAGGAGGTCGGCCAGCTCGTCGCCGTCCAGCGTGAGCTGGTCGGGCACCCGCAGCTCGAGCAGCCGGTCGAGCACCGGCCAGGCCTCGGCCGCACCCCGCAGCGCGATCGCGGCGTGCGTGCGGGCCCGCTCGCCGAACCCGTGGCCGTCCTCGGTCCACAGCACGGCAGCGTCGCACAGGTGGAGGGGGTTCTGCTCGTCGTGGACCTGGAGCACCAGCCGCACGGAGCCGGCCACCAGCTCCTCCTCGTCGGCCTCGACCCGCAGGGAGATGCGCACCAGGTGCGGCAGCTCGGGCCGCGGCTCGGTGTAGCGGCTGAGCCGGTCGCGCAGGCTCCGCTCGAAGTCGGGCCGGGGCGTCGGCGGCCGGCGCTGCGCGGTCGCAGCGGTGGGCGCCGCGCGGGGCATGGCGTCGGCCACCGCATCGAGCACCGCGCGGACGACGTCCTCGGCCTCGTCGCTGGACAGGTCGGGGTGGGCGCGGGCGCTGGCCAGGCGCTGGACCCGCTCCTCGTCGTCGGCGGCCAGGGGGCCCATCCGCCAGCTCGGCTCGCTGCCCGCCGGCTCGATGTGGCCGGCCGCGACCAGGCGCAGCCCGAGCAGCGCCGCGCCCGACAGCAGTCCGACGCTCGGGTGCAGGTCGTCGCGGCTGTGGGCCTTGGTCAGCACCGGCAGGGCCGCCCGGATGGGCAGCGTCACGGTGCGCCGCTCGTCCTGGAACTCCACCACGCCGTCGCGCGGCGGCCGCCCGGCGCGGAACGTCGCGGTGCCGGTGACCGGGACGAAGCTCACCCCGTGAAACTAGCCGCCGGTGCCGACAGGGACCGACTGCCTAGGATCCTCGGGTGAGCATCCTCGACGCCGACGTCGCCCGCCTCGACGGGACCCCTGCCTCGCTGGGCGAGATCACCGCGGGCCGCCCCGCACTCCTCGTCAACGTGGCCAGCAAGTGCGGCCTGACCCCGCAGTACGCAGGGCTGGAGCGGCTGCAGGAGACCTACGGCGACGAGTCCTTCACCGTGGTCGGCTTCCCGTGCAACCAGTTCGGCGGCCAGGAGCCCGGCACCAGCGGCGAGATCGCGGAGTTCTGCTCCGCGACGTACGGCGTGACCTTCCCGATGACCGAGAAGGTCGAGGTCAACGGCGAGGGCCGCCACGAGGTCTACCAGACGCTCGTGCAGACCCCCGACGAGAAGGGCGAGGCCGGCGACGTCACCTGGAACTTCGAGAAGTTCCTGGTCGCGGCGGACGGCACCGTGGTGGCGCGCTTCAGCCCCGGCGTGGAGCCCGAGGACCCGCGGCTGGTCGACGCGGTCAAGGCGCTCGCGAGCTGAGCACCGGTGACCTTCGACGCGGAGCCGTTCACGTGGCGGGTGACCGCAGGGTCGAAGGTGCTGGTCTCCCGCGGCGGGGTGCAGGTGGTCGTGGTGGCGGGGGCGCGCGGCGCGAAGCTCGCGGCCCAGCTCGAGACCGCCGACAACGAGCAGGCCCAGCAGCTGCTGGCCCGGGCCACCGGCAACTACAAGCGGGGCAACGAGAAGCGGGCGACGCGCTAGCCGTGCCCAGCGGCGGGTCCAGCCGGGTCAGACCCTGATCCGCCCGGTGATGGGCGGCAGGTCGGCCAGCGTCACGATGCCGGGCGGCGCGGCCACGACGTAGGGCACCGCGTTGGTGACGGGCATTGCCGTGTAGATCATCCCGAGGCCCATGAAGCCGGGCTCGGTCCAGTCCGCCGGCGGCAGGCAGTGCAGGACGGTGCGCATGTTGGGCAGCCCGAAGACCTGGATCACGTGCCCGTGGGCCAGCGGCTTGGGCGGGACGGTGTGCTCGCCCATCACCCAGTTGAAGCCCACGCTGACGACGTTCCGCTCCCCCACCCAGCCGCGGTGGTAGCCGAGCACCCCACCGACCGTGCCGGCCGGGATGGTCATGAAGCCCAGGTCGCTGTCGCCGGTGGCGGCGGTGAACTCGACGTCGAAGGTCATCCGGTCCAGCTCGACGCCCATGGCGTCGGCCATCATCGCGGCCGACTCGGCGAACACCTCGCTCTCGCGCCGGACGTGCTCGGCCAGGCCCGGGGTGTCCGGGGCCTGCGAGAAGCCCATCGCGGTCTGCGTCTCGGCCGACTCGTACGTCGAGCAGTCCACCGACTCGGTGATGACCA
>CAZEPK010000343.1:0-5211 GCA_964514085.1 uncultured Nocardioides sp. | reverse complement strand
GGCCGCGGCGGGCGTGGCGGTGCTGCCGTGCAGCGCGGGCATCGTCGTGGGCGGCGTGGTGGTGGTGCCACGACTGGCCCGCCGGATCGGGTCGGTGCGCACGGCCGTGGTCGGCCTCGGCGCGGGCGCCGGGTCGGTCGGCGTCCTCGCCGCGGTGCCCGACGAGCCCGCGGCCGCCTGGCTGGTCGCACCGCTGCTGGTCCTCGGGTTCGGCCTGGCCGCAGCCTCCACCGGGCTCAAGGAGCACACCCTCCGGGACGCCCCGGCCGGCGCGGAGGCGGTCTCGGCGGCGGTCTTCGAGTCGAGCACCCACGTCGGCGGCGCGGTCTCGGTCGCGGCCTACGCCACGGTGCTGGCGACCGCCGGCCCCGCTCCGGCGTACGCCGTCGCGGCCGGCCTGGGTGCGGCCGGTGCCGGCTGGGTGGGCGTCCTGCAGGGCCGGCGGGACGTGCCTACCGGGCCGCGCGCAGGAAGGCCTCGATGATCGGTCCCGCAGTGGCGCTGCCCGACGCACCCACGTCGACGTAGACGCACACCGCGAGGTCGCCCTGGGCCGCGACCATCCACGCGTGGGTCTGCAGGTCGGCGCCCGTGCCGAACTCGGCCGTGCCCGTCTTCGCGATCACCGGCGGGCCCGGCACGTCGAGCAGCCCGCGGCCGCTGCCGTCGGTCACCACGCCGCGCAGCATCGTCCGCAGGGCCCTGGCCTCCGCCTCGCTGAGTGGCGCGGCGCCCTCGGGGGCGGAGGTGTCGACGCCCTCGACCAGCCGCGGCACCACCAGCGCGCCCTGCTGCACCGAGGCGATCACCGTGGCCATCACCATCGGCGAGGCCAGGATCGTGCCCTGGCCGATCAGCTGGGCCGCCGCTCCGGTCTGGCTGGAGGTGTCAGGGTCGGTCTTGCCGAAGTAGGCCGGGAAGCCCAGGTCGTGGTCCAGCCCGATGCCGAGCGAGACCCCGGCGTCGAAGAGGTCGGTGCCGGACAGCTTCGAGGCCTGCGAGATGAAGGCGGTGTTGCAGGAGTTGGCCAGCGCCGTGCGGAACGGGATGTCGCCGAGGGCGCTGCTCGGGTAGTCGCTGTAGTTCTTGAACTCCTTGCCGTCGACCGTGACGGTCGGCGTGCACGACACCACGCTGGCCGGGGTCAGGCCGGCCCGCAGCAGGGCCAGGCTGCTGACGATCTTGAACGTCGAGCCCGGCGCGGCCTGGCCGAAGGTGGCGAGGTTCTGGCCGCCGTTGCCCGGGCCGTTGGCCGCGGCGAGGACCTCACCGGTGCTGGGCCGGATCGCCACCAGCGCGCTGGCCGGGCCGGTGCCGGCCAGCAGCTCCTCGGCCGTGGTCTCGAGCCCGACGTCGAGGGAGAGGACCAGCGGGTCGCCCGGCGTGGCCTCGGTGCGGAACAGCTCGCGCGGGTTGCCCTGGTCGGGCACGGCCTGGACCACCACGCCGGGGGTGCCGCGCAGGCGGTCGTCGTACCGCGACTCCAGCCCGGACAGCCCGGCCAGGTCACCGGGGTGGTACTCCGGGTGCTCCGCGATGATCTCGGCCGTCACCTCGCCGACCTTGCCGAGCAGCGGCGCGGCGAAGTCGGCCGTCGGGCCGAGGGGGAGGGTGCCGGCCACCACCCGGCCGCCGGGGACCGCGGTGATGCCGGTGCTCACGGCCGCGGGCAGCGCCTCGCGGCGGAAGGTGATCGCCTCCACGAACGCCTGGGCGCCGGCGGCCTTCACCGCCTTGACGTAGGGGCCCACGTCCACGCCCACGAGCTGGGCCACGGCCCGGGCGGAGGCCGCCGGGTCCGCGCCGCCGAGCTGGGTCTTGTCGACCCCTACCCGGGAGACCTCCCGCTCGGTGATGATCGGCTGCCCACCGGCGCCCAGGACGTCGCCGCGGTCGGCGAGCACCGCCGAGACGCCGAGGTTCTCGCCGGCCAGGGACGGCTCGATCACCGACTCCGCCCAGGCCACCTGCCAGGTGTCACCGACCAGCGCGAGCTGCGCCGTGGCGTCGTACTCCCACGTGGCGGCGGTGAGGTCCCACGTCCAGTGCAGGGTGGCCACCGCCGTGCTGCCGTCCTGCTCCACCCCGGCGGTGCCGACCTCCAGTCCGGCGGAGTCCATCTCCTGGGTGACCCGGTCGAAGGACGCCTGCGCGGTGGTGGCGGTCTGCGGCGTGAAGGTGACCTTGGACAGGTCCTTGGCGGTCAGGCCCGAGGCCAGCGCGGTGGCGGCCTCCTGCGGGTCGGGCTGGTCGGGCGACCCGTCGTCGCCGGAGTCACCGGTGCACCCGGCGACCGCCAGGCAGAGGGCGAGCAGGAGGGCGGCGGCCTGGGGGCGAGGTCGCGTCATGGCCACCTTTGTACAGGGCGCCGCCCACCCGGGCGGGTCAGACGTGCTGGCCGGAGTGGACGCCCGGGAACGCCGGCAGGGCCCCGGAGACCAGGTCCTCCACGATGGCGCTGAACCGCGGGCAGGTGGCGATGTCGTGCGCGCGGCACCGCAGCGCGTGCTCGGTCATCTCGCGGGACCGGCGCATCTCCTCCATCCGCCGGTCCAGGTCGGCGATGTGGGCCTCCAGCACCTGGTGCCGGTCGGCGGACTCGGCGTCGAGGAGCACCAGGATCTGGTCCAGGCTCATGCCGGCCGCCTTGCTGCGGATGACCGTGGCCACGCGCACCACGTCGTCCCTGCCGTACCTGCGCCGGCCGCCCGGGTCGCGCGCCGGCGCCAGCAGTCCGACGTCCTCCCAGTGGCGCAGCACGTGGGTCTCGAGCGCGAAGCGCTCGGCCACCTCACCGATCGACCAGTCGAGGCTTGACTTCATGCCGACATGAAGTCAGATCCTCGTGGTTGAGGCAAGTCCGACGACGAGGAGTGCACACGATGACCCAGCACGAGGAGTACGACGCGGTGGTGGTCGGCGGCGGCCCGGCCGGTCTGCAGGCCACCCTGACCCTGGCCCGGGTGCACCGCACGGTGCTGATGGTCGACTCGGGCGCCTACCGCAACGACCCGGCCCACCGCATGCACAACGTGGTGACCCACGACGGGACCCCGCCGGCCGAGTTCCGGGCCGCGGCGCGGCGGGAGCTGGCGGCGTACGCCACGGTCACGGTGCGTGACGACGTGGTGGGCTCGGTGGCCCGCGACGGTGCCGGCGTCGTGGTCCGGCTGGGTGGCGAGGAGGTCCGCAGCCGTGGCCTGGTGCTCGCGACCGGCGTGGTCGACACGCTGCCCGACAAGCCGGGGCTGGCCGAGCTGTTCGGCTCCGTGGTCGCGCACTGCCCGTTCTGCCACGGGCACGAGCTCGCCGGCGGGCACGTGGGCGTGCTGGGGACGGCCGGCGCCGGGCACCTGCCGCGCCTGGTCGGGCCGATCGCCTCGCGGGTCACGGTCTACACCGACGGCGAGGAGCTGTCGCAGGAGCTGGCCGCGGGGCTGCCCGCGGGCGTGGCGGTGCGCCGCGACCGGGTCACCGGCCTGTGCCCGAGCCCGGTCGGCGCGACCCTGAGCTTCGCCGACGGGCCCAGCGAGGAGGTCGCGGGCCTGTTCGTCCACACGACCTTGTCCCAGCGCGCGCCCTTCGCCGCGCAGCTGGGCCTGGCCCTCAACCCGTCGGGCTGCGTCGAGGTCGACCCGATGGGTCGGACGAGCGTCCCGGGCGTGCACGCCGCCGGCGACATGGCCCACCTGGCCGCGCTGCCCCTGCCGATGGCCTCGGTGATCAGCGCCGCCGCCTCGGGCCAGGCCGCTGCCGGGTCGCTGGTGGCGCTCGCCCTGTAGTCCCAGCACCTGCTCACCCGGTTTCGAGACGCTTGCTGCGCAAGCTCCTCAACCACCGACGGACTGGTCAGGCCTTCTTGTGCCGCGGCTTCTTGTCCGGCGGACGCGAGGACGACGGGCGCGACGAGGGCGGACCGTCGTCCTTCTTCAGGGCGATGAGCTTGCCGGAGATGCGGGTGGAGCGGAGCGCGTCCCAGGTCTCGGGGGAGAGCTCGGCCGGCAGCTCGACCAGGGAGAAGTCGGGGCGGATGGAGATCGCACCGAAGTCCTGGCGGCGCAGGCCGCCCTCGTTGGCGATGGCGCCGACGATCTGGCGGGGCTCGATCTTGTGGCGCTTGCCGACCGCGATCCGGTACGTCGCGAGCGGGCTGCCGTCGCGCGCGGCCCGCGGACCGCGCTCGCGGTCGCCGCCGTCGGCGCGCTCGGGGCGCGGCGGCCGGGCCGGGCGCTCGGGCTCGGGCGAGAGCAGCAGCGGCTCGTCGCCCTGGGCCACGACGGCCAGGGCGGCGGCGACGTCGACCTCGGGGACGTCGTACTCCTGGACGTAGTGGGCGATGACGTCGCGGAAGCGCTCGATGCGCGACTGCTCCTGCAGGGCCTCGGTGATCCGGTCGTCGAAGCGCGTGAGCCGGGTGCTGTTGACGTCCTCGACGCTCGGCAGCGACATCTGCTCCAGCGCGGTGCCGTTGGCCTTCTCGAGGTGGCGGAGCAGGTAGCGCTCGCGCGGCGTGACGAAGGAGATCGCGTCGCCGCTGCGCCCGGCCCGGCCGGTGCGGCCGATGCGGTGGACGTAGGACTCGGTGTCGGTCGGGATGTCGTAGTTGACCACGTGGCTGATGCGCTCGACGTCGAGGCCGCGGGCGGCGACGTCGGTGGCGACCAGGACGTCGAGCTCACCGGACTTCAGCTGCTGGACGGTCCGCTCCCGCACCGGCTGGGCCACGTCGCCGTTGATCGCGGTGGCGGAGAAGCCACGGGCCCGGAGCTTCTCGGCCAGCGTCTCGGTCTCGTGCTTGGTCCGGACGAAGACGATCATCCCCTCGAAGTTCTCGACCTCGAGGATGCGGGTGAGGGCGTCGACCTTCTGCGGGTAGGAGACGAGCAGGTAGCGCTGACGGATGTTGGGTGCGGTGGCGGTCTTGCTCTGCACCTTGATCTCGACCGGGTCGTGCAGGTACTGCTTCGAGAGCCGGCGGATCTGGGCCGGCATCGTCGCGGAGAACAGCGCGACCTGCTTGGTGTCGGGGGTGTCGGCCAGGATCGTCTCGACGTCGTCGGCGAAGCCCATGTTGAGCATCTCGTCGGCCTCGTCCAGGACCAGGTACTTCAGGCTGCCCAGGTCGAGGGTGCCCTTCTCGAGGTGGTCCATGATCCGACCGAGCGTGCCCACAACGACGCGGACGCCGCGGGGCAGCGCGCCGAGCTGGAC
>CAZEPK010000342.1:0-5231 GCA_964514085.1 uncultured Nocardioides sp. | reverse complement strand
TTCCGGCCGGTCGCCCACGGCGGCTCCTTCACCCTGGTCCTCTCCCAGGCCGGCCTGGTGCCGTCGTTCTCCTCCTCGTGCAGCGCGATGTGGAGCTGCCGCGTCGGGCGCTACGTGGTGATCAACCAGGACCGCTGGCTGCACGCCTCGCCGGCCTGGAACGCCGCGCACCTGGCCCTGCGCGACTACCGCCACATGGTGGTCAACCACGAGACCGGCCACTGGCTGGGGCTGCACCACGCCACCTGCCCCGGTCCGGGCCGGCTGGCTCCGGTGATGCAGCAGCAGTCGAAGGGGCTCCAGGGCTGCCGCTTCAACCCCTTCCCGACCCTCCACGAGCTCGCCAGCCGGACGCCGCGCGGACGCGCCATGGCCGTGCGCGAGGCCGAGGGCTACAGTCCGGACGTCGAGTAGCCCCGCCCCTGCTCCGGGAGCCCACCCTTGCGCGAGATCGTCGTCTTCAGCGGCAGCGCCCACCGCCCCTTCGCCGCCCGGGTGTGCGAGTCGCTCGGGGTCGAGCTCAGCTCGGTGGAGCTGACCCGCTTCAGCAACGACTGCCTCCAGGCCCAGCTGCAGGCCAACTGCCGCCAGCGCGACGTCTTCATCATCCAGCCGCTGGTGCCGCCGACCCAGGAGCACCTCATGGAGCTCCTCCTGATGCTCGACGCCGCCCGCGGCGCCTCGGCCCAGCAGATCACCGCGGTGATCCCGTACTACGCCTACGCCCGCTCGGACAAGAAGGACGCCTCCCGGCTCTCGATCGGCGGCCGGCTGGTCGCCGACATGCTGGTCGCCGCGGGCGCCAACCGGGTCATCACCATGACGCTGCACGCCCCCCAGGTGCACGGCTTCTTCTCGGTCCCGGTCGACCACCTGACCGCGCTCGGCGTGCTGGCCGACCACTACCAGGGCCAGGACCTCCGCGACGCGGTCGTGGTCTCGCCCGACTTCGGCAACGCCAAGACCGCCACCCAGTTCTCCCGGCTGCTCGGGCTGCCGGTGGCCGCCGGCTCCAAGAAGCGGCTGGCCGACGACCGCGTGGTCATCGACGAGATCGTGGGCGACGTCGACGGCAAGCGCGCCATCATCCTCGACGACGAGATCGCCACGGGCGGCTCGATCCTCGAGCTGCTGGAGCGGCTCTCCGAGCGGGGCTGCACCTCGGCGTCGGTCGCCTGCACCCACGGGCTCTTCGTCGGCAAGGCCATCGAGCGACTCCGCGACCACCCGATGATTACCGAGGTCGTCACCACCGACACCGTGCCGGCCCCCTCCGGCTGGCCCGAGCTGCAGGTGCGCTCGGTGGCTGGCCTCTTCGGCGCCGCCATCCAGCGGATCCACGCCGGCGAGTCCGTGAGCAGCCTATTCGACGGCGTCGACCCCGCGCACGGGCCGCCGCAGCCGCGGCTCTTCGACTGACGCCCTCCTCCGGCAGCACGGCGTCCTGCTCGCCTGAGCCGTTGGCCCGCGGTCCTCAGTCCGGCAGGGCGGAGGGCGAGGTGCGGACCAGGTCGCCCGGCTCGACCGGCCCCTCGAGGGGGCCGACGAGGTCGGTGATGATCTCGCGGGCCGCGTCGAGGGTGCGGCGCACGTAGTCGCGCACGGCGTCGGTGTCGTGGAGCTCGAGCGCGTAGAGGGCGGCGGTCAGGCCCTGGACCACCGAGTCGTTGATCTCGAGGGCGGCCCGGCGCCGGGTCTGCTCCTCGTGGACCCGGGCGGCGTGGGCCTCGCGCTCCTGCTCGGCCAGGACCCGCTCGGTGATGTCGATGCAGGTGCCGCGGATCCGGGTCGGGGCTCCGTGCTCGTCGGTCACCACCTGACCGTTGGAGGACAGGAAGCGCACCTCGCCGTCGGCGCGGACGATGCGCTCGACCATCTCGAAGGGCTCGCCGGTGGCGTAGGCCTGCTGGTGGACCGCCTTGACCAGGGCCTGGTCGTCGGGGTGGACCATCGACAGGAAGCCCTCGTAGTCCGGCTCGATCTGGCGCGGCTGGTAGCCGTAGATGCGGAACAGCTGGTCGGACCAGGTGATGGTGTCGGTGGCGATCTCGTAGTCGTAGTCGCCCATGTGGGCCAGCTGCTGGGCGTCGTCGACGCGGGTCCGGAGGTCGCGGAGGGCGTCCTGCGCCGCCTCACGCTCCTCCAGGGCCTGCGCGAGGCGCTCCTCCAGCGAGTCCGCCACGGCCCCACCCTGCTCCCGAGGTCCAGCCGATGTCCCCCGAACCGCCGAAGTGACCTGCACGACGTGTCCGTGCACAAGCCCACCGGCCCGCCTAGGCTTGCTGGTCGTGCCTGCCGTTGACTCACCGATCGGGATCTTCGACTCCGGGTTCGGCGGCCTGACGGTGGCCCGCTCGGTCATCGACCAGCTCCCGCACGAGTCGGTGCACTACCTCGGCGACACCGCGCGGCAGCCCTACGGGCCCAAGCCGATCGCCGAGGTCCGCGAGTACGCCCTGGAGTGCCTCGACCACCTCTACGAGCAGGGCGTCAAGGCCCTGGTGATCGCCTGCAACTCCGCCAGCGCCGCCATGCTGCGCGACGCCCGCGAGAGGTACGACGTCCCGGTCGTCGAGGTCATCCTGCCGGCTACCCGGCGTGCGGTCGCGGCGAGCCGGAGCGGCCGGATCGGCGTCATCTGCACCCGCGCCACCGCGGAGTCGATGGCCTACGAGGACGCCTTCGCCGCCGCCCCGCACCTCGAGGTCACCACCCGGGCCTGCCCACGCTTCGTCGACTTCGTCGAGGCGGGCGTCACCGGCGGCGACGAGCTCCTCGAGGTGGCCCACGCCTACCTCGACCCGCTCACCGACGCCGGCATCGACACCCTCATTCTGGGCTGCACCCACTACCCCCTCCTGACCGGGGTCATCTCCTACGTCATCGGCGACGGGGTCACGCTGGTCAGCAGCGCGGAGGAGTGCGCGAAGGACGTCTACAAGATGCTGACCGGCACCGGCCTGATGCGCGCGTCGGGCGACCCGTCGTACACCTTCTCGACCACGGGCGCGACGGCGGAGTTCGAGACCATCGGGCGCCGCTTCCTCGGCGCCGAGATGATGGCGGCCAGCCAGTTCGCCGGCGGCCTCCGGTGAGGGCCCGGTGAGGCTCACCGTCGTCGGCTGCTCGGGCTCCTACCCCGGCCCCGACTCGCCCGCCTCGTGCTACCTGCTGGAGCAGGAGCACGAGGGCCGCACCTGGCGGGTCCTGGTCGACCTGGGCAGCGGCGCGCTCGGCGCGCTGCACCGGTACGCCGACCCGCTGGCCATCGACGCGGTGCTGCTGAGCCACCTGCACGCCGACCACTGCCTGGACCTGTGCGGTTACTACGTGCTGCGCAAGTACCACCCCGACGGCTCCCAGCCGCCGCTCCCCGTCTACGGGCCCCGCGGCACCGCCGGCCGGATGGCCCGCGCCTACGACCTCCCGGAGGACCCGGGGATGAGCCTGGAGTTCGACTTCCGGACCTGGGCGCCCGGCGAGCCGGCCCGGGTCGGGCCGTTCACCGTCCAGCCGATCCGGGTCGACCACCCGGTCGACGCCTTCGGCCTGCGGATCTCCGCCGGCGGTGCGCTCCTGGCCTACACCGGCGACACCGGGCGCTGCGAGCAGCTCGACACCGTGGCCCGGGGTGCCGACCTGCTGCTGGCCGAGGCGTCGTTCCAGGAGGGCGCCGCCAACCCGCCCGGGATCCACCTCACCGGCGGCGACTGCGGCCGGGTGGCCCGCGACGCCGGCGTGGGCCGGCTCGTGATCACCCACGTGCCGCCCTGGTACGACCCGCGCGACATGCTGGCGGCGGCGCAGTCGGAGTGGGACGGTCCAGCCGAGCTGGCCCGGAGCGGCGCGACGTACGAGCTCTAACGACCCGTCTGCGCGCCCGAGCCCGGCGCAGCCGGTCGATCCGCAGACGGATCGCGGGAGGTCGGCTCAGACCAGGCCGGCGTCGTGGACGCAGATGGCGATCTGCACGCGGTTGGTCACCCGGAGCTTGTCGAAGAGCCGGGACACGTGGGCCTTCACCGTGGGGATCGAGAGGTGCAGCTCGCGGGCGATCTCGGCGTTGGTGAGGCCCCGGCCGACCGCGAGGGCGACGTCCTGCTCGCGCTCGGTGAGGACGCCGAGCCGCAGCCGCGCGACCTCCCCGCGGTCGTCACCGGGCGCCTCGCGGATCCGCTCGATCAGGGTCCGCGTCACCGACGGCGAGAGCATCGGGTCGCCCTCCGCGACCGCCCGGATCGCCTCGAGGATCTGGGCCGGGGGAGTGTCCTTGAGCAGGAACCCGTCGGCCCCCGCCGCCAGCGCGCCCAGCACGTGCTCGTCGGCGTCGAAGGTGGTCAGCACGATCACGTGCGGTGGGTCCGGCCGCCCGTGCAGGGCGCGCGTGGCCTCCAGGCCGCTCATCCGCGGCATCCGGATGTCCATCAGCACCACGTCGGGGCGCAGCTCGTCCACCAGCCGCAGCGCCTCCCGGCCGTCGCCCGCCTCGCCCACGACCTGCACGTCCTCCTGGCCGCCGAGCATGAGCGCGAGCGCGGACCGCACCAGCGGGTCGTCGTCGACGACCAGCAGCCGGGTGGTCACGCGGCCCACGGGATCCAGCCGCGGAGCACGAACGACGCGCCCTCCCGGCGCGCGTCGAGCCGTCCGCCCCGCAGCTCGGCCCGCTCCGCCAGCCCGATCAGCCCCAGCCCCGACCCGGGCGTCTGGCTGCCGAAGCCCAGCGGGTTGCGCAGCACCACGTCGAGCCCCTCGGACGGCGAGCCCCGCAGCTCCACGGTCAGGGTGCTCCCCGGCGCGTGCTTGCGCACGTTGGTGATGCCCTCCTGCACGATCCGGTAGAGCGTCCGCCCCACCGCGTCGGGCACCTCGCCCGGCGAGGCCACCCGGTCGTCGAGGGCCACGGTGAGCCCGCTGTGGCGCGCCTCGGCCACCAGCTCGCCCAGGTCGGCGTACGTCGGCTGCGGGGCCAGCGTGGGCCCGCCGTCCTCGCCGCGCAGCACCCCGAGCACCCCGCGCAGGTCGGTGAGGGCCTCGTGGGCCTTCTCGCGGATCACCGTCGCGCTGACGTGCACCTGCTCGGGCGTGAGGTCCTCGCGGAAGGCCAGGGCGCCGGCGTGCATCGAGACCTGGGAGATGCGGTGGGCCAGCACGTCGTGCATCTCGCGGGCGATGCGGGCGCGCTCGTTGGCCCGGGCGCCCCCCCACCAGCGCACGCGCTTTTCTTCGGG
>CAZEPK010000341.1:0-5238 GCA_964514085.1 uncultured Nocardioides sp. | reverse complement strand
CGGTCACCTTCCGCGACGAGTACCTCCCGCGCAGCCGCCAGGACCGGGCCTTCTACGAGTTCCGGGCCGAGGTCATCGCCCACGAGATGGCGCACATGTGGTTCGGCGACCTCGTGACCATGAAGTGGTGGGACGACCTCTGGCTCAACGAGTCGTTCGCGGAGTGGGCCAACTACCACGCCTGCGTCAACGCCACCGAGTACACCGAGGCCTGGACCGGCTTCACCAACGCCCGCAAGAACTGGGCCTACCGCCAGGACCAGCTGCCCTCGACGCACCCGATCGCGGCCGACAACCACGACCTGCAGGCGGTCGAGGTCAACTTCGACGGCATCACCTACGCCAAGGGCGCCTCGGTGCTCAAGCAGCTCGTGGCCTGGGTGGGGCTGGACCCCTTCATCGAGGGGCTGCGCGGCTACTTCAAGGACCACGAGTACGCCAACGCGGAGTTCAAGGACCTGCTCATGGCCCTGGAGAAGTCCAGCGGCCGCGAGCTCGAGTCGTGGGCCCAGGAGTGGCTGCAGACCTCGGGCGTCAACACGCTCGCCTCGTCCTTCGAGCTGGACGCCGACGGCGCCTACACCTCGTTCTCCGTGGTCCAGAGCGCGCACCCCGACTTCCCGACGCTGCGCCGCCACCGGCTCGGCATCGGCCTCTACGACAAGGTGGAGGGCCGGCTGGTCCGCCGCACGTCGTTCGAGATCGACGTGGAGGGCGCCTCGACCGAGGTCGCGGAGCTGGTGGGCCAGAAGCAGCCCGACCTGCTGCTGCTCAACGAGGGCGACCTGGCCTACGCCAAGATCCGCCTCGACGAGCGCTCGCTGGAGACGCTCACGACCAGCATCGAGACCATCGACGACTCGCTGGCCCGGGCCCTGTGCTGGGGTGCCGCGTGGGACATGACCCGCGACGCGGAGATGTCGGCCACCGACTTCGTCACCCTGGTGCTGTCCGGGATAGCCTCGGAGACCGACGCGTTCGGCGTGAGCCGGATCCCGGGGTACGCCGCCCAGGCCGCGACCCAGTACTCCGCCCCGGAGCACCGCGCCGAGCTCCGCGCGACGTGGGAGTCCGGGCTGCGCGAGCTGCTGCTGACCGCCGAGGCCGGCGGTGACCACCAGCTCTCCTTCGCCCGCGCGTACGCCGGCGCGGCGCACAGCGACCAGGCCCTCGCCGACCTCGAGGGGCTGCTGGACGGCTCCTTCGTCGTCGAGGGGCTGGCGGTCGACGCCGACCTGCGCTGGACGCTGCTGTCCGGGCTGGCCAAGAACGGCCGGGCCGACGGCGCCCGCATCGACCAGGAGCTGGCGCAGGACAACACCATCTCCGGCAAGGAGCACGCCGCCGCGGCGCGCACCCTCATCCCGACCGCCGAGGCCAAGGCCGAGGCGTGGGAGCTGGCCATGGTCCGCGACGACGTCCCCAACGAGACCCAGCGCAGCATCGTGCTGGCCTTCCAGGCCTTCGGCCAGGACGAGGTGCTCGCGCCGTACGTCGAGAAGTACCTCGCGGCCGCGGACACCATGTGGGAGGAGAAGGGCACCCAGCGCGCGTCCACGGCGCTGGAGTTCATCTTCCCCAAGCAGCTGGCCAGCCAGGAGCTGCTCGACCGGGTCGACGCCTGGCTCGAGACCTCCCCGGCCAGCCCCGGCGCCAAGCGCTACGTCCGCGAGGGCCGCGACGACGTGGCCCGGGCCCTGCGGGCCCAAGCCAAGGATCGCGAGAGCCGGTAAGGGTGGGGGGCCGGCGCGGGGCTCAGTTGGGGAGCTCGCGCCGGCCCAGCCGCTCCTCGCCGGTGCGGATGGTGTCGATCACGATGGTGGAGAGCTCCGGCGCCACGTCGCGGTTGTTCCACGCGACGTCCTTGACGTCCTCGAGCACCGCTCGCAGGCGGTCGGTCTCGGCGCGTGCGGCGAAGACCTGCTCGCGGGCCTTGGAGCGGAAGAACAGCACCAGGACCACGGCCACAGCGGCGACCACACCTGCGATCACCGCAGCGGTCACGAGTGCTCCGCGTGCAGCGTCTGGGGCGCCCGGGCGTGCTCGGCCAGCATCTGGATGCCGCGGCGCAGGCCCCCGACGAGGTCACCGGCGGCGAAGTAGCTCTGCATCTGGGCCACCACCAGCTCGACCTGGCCGTCGCGCAGCGTGCGTCGCACGTGGCTGCCGGTGACCACCTCGACCGCGCGGGCGGCCGGGTCGACCAGCACCAGGACGCTGCGCGCCGGTGCGACGAGGGTGCTGTGCAGGCTCACGGCGTACGCGCGGGTGTCGCGGTCGGCGTGGCCGACGAAGACGGAGAACTCCACGCGCGAGAGCTGTTCGGCCTTGCGGATGGTCTCGTCGAGCGCGACCCGGTCGGTGGCGCTCAGGCGGGCGTTGAGCTCACCAGCGGCCACTGGCACCTCCCGCGTCGGCGTCCTGGGCGTCCGGGCCGGCCAGCTCGGCGGTGGTGCGGGGCCCGCCCAGCCAGTGGTTCTCGACCGGCGGCTGCCCGGGGGTGAGGCGGTCACCGCGGACCAGCGACGGCACGTAGACGGCCACGGTGATCACCAGGAACAGCAGCAGCGGGAGGCCGCCGAGCACCAGCACGGCGTGGACCATGTTGACGTCGCGGTCCTGGTCACCGCCCCAGCCGACCGGCACGTCGAGCGGGATGACGGCGGCAAGGGCGCTCGCTGCGGTGATCACGCCCCCAGAGTATCCAGTCCGGCGCGTGTGAATACTGGGGGCCATGTTCCTGAGCAACCCGTGTCAAGACGACGAGTCGCTCTGCAACTGGGTCTACCACCGCACGGACTCCCGCCCCGCCGCCAACCTCTCAGACTGGCTGATCGGCCTGCCCCTGGCGGTCCTGGGCCTGGTCGCGCTGGGCCTGGTCCTGCGCTTCGTCCTGCACCGGCTGGTGGACCGGCTGGTCTCCCAGGCCGAGGACGGCGCACTGCCCGCCCGGGTCGGCAGGTTCTCCCGCCGTCGGCGACCCGCGATCCAGACCCACACCCAGGAGATGCGCGACCTGGCCGCCGCCACCCGCAGGGTGCAACGGGCCAAGACCATGGGCGACCTGCTCAAGAGCGTCATCACCGGCGTGCTGGTGGCGGTCTTCGGGACCATGATCCTGAGCCAGGTCGGCGTGGACATCGCGCCGATCATCGCCAGCGCCGGCATCCTCGGGGTCGCGCTCGGCTTCGGCGCCCAGTCGCTGGTCAAGGACTTCCTCTCGGGCGTCTTCATGATCTTCGAGGACCAGTTCGGGGTCGGCGACGTGGTCGACGTGGGTGAGGCCGTGGGCACCATCGAGGCGGTCAGCCTGCGGGTGACCCGGCTCCGCGACCTCGACGGGACCGTCTGGTACGTCCCCAACGGGGAGATCCTCCGGGTCGGCAACAAGAGCCAGAACTGGTCGCGGGCGGTCGTCGACATCGGCGTCGGCTACGACGAGGACCTCGCGCGGGCCAAGCGGGTGCTCGCCGAGGTGGCCCACGACATGTGGGAGGACGAGGACTTCCGCAGCGTGATCATCGAGGAGCCGGAGGTGACCGGCGTCGAGGCGCTGACGCCCGACGCGATCACGCTGCGCGTGCTGGTGAAGACCGCGCCGCTCGAGCAGTGGGGCGTGGCCCGTGAGCTGCGGCAGCGGATCAAGGCGCGGTTCGACCACGAGGGGATCGAGATCCCGTTCCCCCAGCGGGTGGTCTGGCACCGCGAGGGCCGCCCCCGCGGGGGCGGCGACGACGAGGTGCCGGCCGCCACGGGACGCGCGGACGGCTGAGCGTCCGCGCGTCCGGCGAGGTCAGGCCAGGGCGGCGTCGAGGGTGATGCTCGGGACGGCGGCCAGCGCCTGGCTCACCGGGCAGTTGGCCTTGGCGTCCTCGGCCGCGGCGACGAAGTCCTCGTCGCTCATGCCGTCGACCTGCGCCCGGACGGTGATCCGGATCTCGGTGATGCCGGTGCCGGGCACGAAGTCGACGTCGACCGAGGTGTCGAGCGCCGTCGCGGGGCTGCCGGCCTTGGCCAGGCCGTTGGAGAGCGCCATGGAGAAGCAGGAGGAGTGGGCCGCGGCGATGAGCTCCTCGGGGCTGGTCCTGCCGTTGGCCTCCTCGGCCCGGGAGGCCCAGGACACGTCGAAGGTCCCGGTCCCGGAGCTCTGGAGGGTCACCTGGCCGGCCCCCTCGAAGAGGCTGCCTTCCCAGTGGGTGGTCGCGTTGCGTGTGGTCGCCATGCCCGCGAGTCTTCCAGACCACACCGGACGGCAGAATGGACGGGTGAGCACCTTCTACGACGAGATCGGTGGCTACGACACCATCGAGCGGATCGTCGCCCGCTTCTACGAGGGCGTCGCGACCGACCCGGTGCTCCGGCCGCTCTACCCCGAAGAGGACCTGGGCCCGGCCGAGGAGCGGTTCCGGCTCTTCCTCGTGCAGTACTGGGGCGGCCCGACGACCTACTCCGACACCCGCGGTCACCCGCGGCTGCGGATGCGCCACGCGCCGTTCGCGGTGACCCCCGCGGCCAAGGAGCACTGGCTGATGCACTTCCGCGCCGCCCTGGACGAGGCCGGGCTGACCGAGGAGCAGGACGCGCGGTTCTGGGACTACGTCACCCACGCCGCGCAGTTCATGGTGAACCACCTCGACCAGGCGCTCTAGACCACTCTCACGAGGTGTAACGCCCCGCCAGGCCCGCGACAGGGGTGAGTGACGGGTTCCGGCCCCCCGACCGCGCCCGTCGCAGCACCACCGTCCCGGCGTTCTCGAACGTGACGGGATCCCGGTTGGCCCGACGATGTGCGTCCCCCCGCACTAACGTCGGGCCAACCCCCTTTTCCTAGGAAGGTCACCGCCGTGCTCCCAGACCTGAGGATCGACCCGCCGCAGCTCGAGCCGGACGACGTGCTGCTCGAGCAGCTCTCGCAGCTCAGCCGCGGCTCCGTGCCGCAGCGCGGCCAGAGCCGCGCGCGCTCCTTCGTGGCCGGCGTCACGGTCGTCGTGGTGGGCGGCTTCTCCTGGCTGACCGGCACCCTGCCGGGCGTCGCCTCGCCGTTCGAGCGCCCGCCGGCCCACCACCGGTCCACGCCGTCGGCCGAACCGACGCCCACGCCCGAGGCGGCGCCGCCGACGTCCACGACCACCGACCCCTCGCCGGCAGGCGCGGGGTCCTCGGGGCAGGGCAAGCACCACGGCCAGACCAAGCCCCACCAGGACAACGGGAACCACACCGGGCAGACCAAGCCCCACC
>CAZEPK010000340.1:1529-5244 GCA_964514085.1 uncultured Nocardioides sp. | reverse complement strand
CGGGCGTGTAGGCCATGGAGAGGTCGTCACGGCTGCCCAGCCCGACGGTCGACCGCACCTCCATCTTGCCGCCCACGTGGAGGTCGAAGACCGGGTCGCCAGCACGGGGATGGCTGGCCTGAGGATCGCTGGGGTCAGGCACCGGTCGAGTCTGGCACAGCGCGGAGGCGTGCCGGCGGCCACATCCGGAGGACGGCCACGGCCACGACGTCGGTGGCCGCGACCGCGCCGTGCTGCCGCGAGTCCGAGCCCTCGGCGGCGTTGTCGCTCAGCAGCCACCAGCCCGGGTCGCCCCCAGCGGTGCGGCGCCGCTCGGCCGCCCGCTTGATGGCCACGACCCCTCCGGGAAGGGTGGCCACGACCACGTCACCGGGCTCCGGCGCCCGCCGGTGGTCCAGGAGCACCCGGTCACCGGGTCGCAGCGTCGGGAGCATGGACCGGTTGACCACCCGTGCGAACCCCCACCGGGGTGTCCGCCCCGGGCTCCCGGGTACCGGTCCTGCGCCGCCTGACACGGCGAGTAGTGTCGCAAGCCACGGCGTACGACACCCCCGACTGACCACCGGAAGGACTGGCATGTTCCGACGTTTCTTCGCCCCCACCATCGAGGTCTCGGCCCACTGCGACCTCCCGTGCGGCGTCTACGACCCCGCGCAGGCCCGCATCGAGGCGGAGTCGATCGCGGCGATCATCAAGAAGGTCGCCGACAACGACGACCCCGACTTCCGCACCCGGGCGATCCTCATCAAGGAGCAGCGCTCCGAGCTGGTCAAGCACCACCTGTGGGTCCTCTGGACCGACTACTTCAAGCCGCCGCACTTCGAGAAGTACCCCGAGCTCCACACGCTCGTCAACGACGCCACCAAGCTGGCCGGCGCGAGCGGCACCAAGGGCACCCTCGACGCCGACGTGGCCCAGCAGCTGCTCGACAAGATCGACGAGATCGACCGGATCTTCAAGGAGACCAAGCAGGGCTGATGCCCCTCTGAAGCACCCGTCGACCGGGCCCGGCCTCCACAGGCCGGGCCCGGTCACGTTTCCCGCCCCCGCAGAGCGGGCAGACCCCGTCTAGGTGCCCCTGACCTGCGAGAACGCTTCGCCCCACCCTGAAGGGTGAAATAGAGGTCCGGAGGTTTCCGGGCGTTCTCACGCGGGGTAGGTGGCCCCCATGACGATCTCGGCGATAGATGAAGCTCCCTCGCGAGCAGTACGCCGCGAGGAGACCGCACGCCTCCTGCGCGAGGCATCCCACCTCGAAGGGGCGCAGCGCGACCAGGTCATCGACCAGGTCATCGTGCTCAACATCGGCGTCGCCCACGCGATCGCCCACCGCTACCGCAACCGCTCCGTCCCGGTGGAGGACCTCGAGCAGGTCGCCTGCATGGCCCTGGTCCGGGCGGCCCAGAAGTTCGACGTGAGCCAGAACCGCGACTTCCTGACCTACGCGGTGCCCACGATCTCGGGCGAGATCAAGCGGCACTTCCGCGACCAGGGCTGGACGATCCGCCCCCCGCGGCGGGTCCAGGAGATCCAGTCCAAGGTCATCCACGCCTACCACCGCGGCGAGGAGCACGGCGCTCCCCCGTCGGCCGAGCGCATCGCCGAGCAGCTCGACCTGCCGGTCGAGGACGTCTCCGAGGCGCTCCAGGCCGAGGGCTGCTTCCGCCCGGTCTCTCTCGACGTCCCGGTCACCGAGGACGGTCGGCCGGCGATCGACCAGCTGACGGCCGAGGAGAACCTCGAGGAGCGGGCGCTCGAGGCGCGTCTCATGGTCGGTCCGGCCGTGCGCCACCTCAACGAGCGCGACCGGCGGATCCTTTACCTCCGCTTCGTCGAGGACCGCACTCAGCAGGAGATCGGCAACGAGCTCGGCGTCACCCAGATGCAGGCCTCGCGCCTGCTCAAGCGCATCCTCGACCAGCTGCGCAGCGAGCTCGGGGCAAACGCGATCCCCGCCTGACGCATGACCGGCACCCGCCGAGGGAACCGTGTCACCAGTGGGACAACTGGTGCGGACGACACGGGAAGAGTGGGTTGCGGTGACGCAGCGACAAGAGCTCGGCCAGCTGATCGACCAGCTGGGGGTCAGGCAACAGATCGATCCTGAGGACAAGGTGTGCGGCGCGGTCGTGCTGCTCACCGTCGAGGAACCCGACGGCCACCTCTCGCTGCGCTGTGCGTGGTCGGAGGGCATGACCTGGGTCGAGCGGATCGGGTTGCTGCGTGCCGCCGAGCGGGCCGAGCTGCCCGCCGACGGCGCCCACGAGTGGCGGGTCTGACCCGGGCGGACGCGGCGCGTTTCCCGACCGTGGTGCGCGGGTAGGGACCGGTAGCCCGGAGAGACGGTCTAGGCTCCTCCCACGCCCTCACGCGAAGGACCACCTGCATGTCCAGCACCGCCCTCGGTGACGAGTCGCGCGCGACCGTCGAGCTCCGGCTACCGGCCGACAGCGCGTACGTCTCCGTGCTGCGCACCACGTCCGCGGGACTGGCCGCACGGCTGGACTTCACCCTCGACGACATCGAGGACCTGCGGATGGCGGTCGGCGAGGCCAGCGCCCTGGTGCTGCCCGAGGCCGCGCCGGGCTCCGACCTGGTGTGCGAGTTCTTCATGCGCCCCGGGGAGCTCACCATCCAGGTGAGCGTGCCGGCGCACGAGCCGACCCCACCCGATGAGGACAGCTTCGCCTGGCAGGTGCTCACCACCCTGGCGACCAAGGCGTCCGCGTCGTCCGACGACCACCGGCTGACGATCACGCTCTCGATGCGGTCGACCCTCCAGGAGTCCGACGCCTGACATGACTGGTTGAGATGACGGGCGACCCGAACATCGAGGAGCCCCCGGACCGGTCCAGCGGGGTCGAGGCGACCCGGCGCAGGAGCGCCGAGCTGTTCGCCCAGCTGCGGGACGAGACCACGGGGCAACCGAGCCGCGACGACGCGCGCGAGGGGCTGGTGCACCTGCACCTGCCGCTCGTGGAGCACTGCGCGCGGCGCTTCCGCAACCGCGGTGAGCCCTTCGAGGACCTCGTGCAGGTCGGCACCATCGGCCTGCTCAAGTCGATCGACCGCTTCGACCTCGACCGCGGCGTCGAGTTCTCGACGTACGCGACGCCCACGATCATCGGCGAGATCAAGCGCTACTTCCGCGACAAGGGCTGGGCCATCCGGGTCCCGCGCCGCCTCCAGGAGCTGCGCATGCAGATCGGTGCGGCCAGCGCCGACCTGACCCAGAGCCTGGGCCGCTCCCCCACGCCCCGTGAGCTGGCGGACCGGATCGGGTGCTCGATCGAGGACATCCTCGAGGGGATCGAGTCGAGCCAGGCCTACTCCACGCTGTCGCTGGACGCCGGCGACAACGACGAGGACGGCGCGGCGACGATGCTCGACGCGATCGGCATCGAGGACGAGGGCCTGGAGCACGTCGAGATCCGGGAGTCCATCAAGCCGCTGCTGGACCGGCTGGACGCCCGCGAGAAGCGGATCCTCATGCTGCGGTTCTTCAAGAACATGACCCAGTCGCAGATCGCCGACGAGATCGGGGTCTCGCAGATGCACGTCTCCCGACTGCTCTCGCGGACCCTGGAGCAGCTGCGCACCTCGCTCGAGGCGGAGCCCGCGCCCGAGGAGTGACGCGCCTCTACCCCTCGTCGGCGGCCAGGGCGCGCGTCGAGGCGGGGTGCAGCGCTCCGACCAGCGCGGCGACGGAGACGAC
>CAZEPK010000340.1:0-1519 GCA_964514085.1 uncultured Nocardioides sp. | reverse complement strand
ACGAGGATCGCCAGCGCACCGAGCGTGGTCTCACCGCCCCAGAAGCTGAACGACAGCAGGACGCCGATCAGCTCGACCGCCACCACCGGCCCCCGCGCCCAGGACCGCGCCCGGAACAGCCCGCGGGCGCAGAGGACCAACCCGGCCCCCAGGGACAGGAAGAACACGCCCGTGGTGATGGCCAGCGTGGCCCGCATCGCGTTGAGGGCGAACAGCTCGAGCACCCCCAGGACGGCCAGGAACAGGCCCTGCAGCCCCACCAGCACCGCAGCCACCACCAGTGGCGCAGGAGCCTGGCTGGGGGCGTCCTCCGTCACCCCGGCAGCCTACGGCGCCCGGCGAGCCCCACGACGACGGATTCCGTCGTGGAGGGGCCCTGTGATCCACGAGACCCGCCCGTGCCCTTGTGTAACGCTCCAATTCTCGGCACGCTGGGGGGACACGGCGGCGTCTGTCCTCCTGCCGTGCCCGTGGCGTGCCTGTCAGCAAGGGCCCCACCGGTCCACGAGGGCCCCCCGCAAGACGCATCAGAACTGCCGAGAAAGAAGGAAACCCCAGCCATGGATTGGCGCCACCTCTCCGCGTGCCTCGATGAGGACCCGGAGCTGTTCTTCCCGATCGGCAACACCGGTCCGGCCATCCTCCAGATCGAGGAGGCCAAGCAGGTGTGCCGACGCTGCGAGGTGCGCGAGCAGTGCCTGCAGTGGGCCCTCGAGGCCGGGCAGGACCACGGTGTGTGGGGTGGACTCAGCGAGGACGAGCGCCGCGCGCTCAAGCGCCGCAACGCGAGGGCGCGGGTCCGGACTGCGTAATCGGCGGCGACTCCGTCGCCGCGTGCTCGGCGCGCTCTGACGAACCGTCTCGGCCGACGCTTTTCCACGCCGTAGCCGACGCGGTGCGTGCGTCAGGCTGGGCGTGAAAAAGACGCCGTCCGAGCCGGTTCGGCGCGCCGAGCCGTGTCTGACTGGCTCGCTCCGCTTCGCCTGCTCGGCGCGCTCGCAACGAACCGTCTCGGCCACTGCTTTTCCACGCCACGGCTGAGTCTCTGGTTCCGCGCCGCTGGGCGTGGAAAAGACAGCGTCCGAGCCGGTTCGGCGCGCCGAGCTGTGTCTGACTGGCTCGCTCCGCTGTGCCGGATCGGCGCACCGAGCCCGGTGGGACGGTCCAGAATCCACCAACTCTGATCCCTCGCGCCGGTCCTCACGGTGCCGCTCGGTGGTTGACGGTCCGCCTCAGAGCTGGACTTCGATCTCCACGCGGGTTCCGGTTCCTGTGGGCGTGGGACCCAGGCTGAGGCGGCCGCCGAGCTCGGACTCGACCAGGGTGCCGACGATGGAGAGGCCCAGGGTGCTGGAGTCGGCGAGGTCGAAGTCCGGGGGGAGGCCCTGGCCGTCGTCGTCGATGGTGAGCACCAGGCGGTCGGCGTCGCGCTGGGCGGTGACCACGATGGTGCCGGCGGCGCCGTCGGCGGCGGGGTAGCCGTGCTCCACCGCGTTCTGCAGGAGCTCGGTGAGGACCA
>CAZEPK010000339.1:0-5253 GCA_964514085.1 uncultured Nocardioides sp. | reverse complement strand
CACCAGCACCGCCCCCGACGACTCCGCCGCCTCCAGGAAGGCCTCGGCCACCGGCGGCCAGAACGTGGGCCACACCGTGTAGGAGGCCGGGTTCACGCAGTTGTAGAGGGCGACCGCGCCCTCGGCCAGCGTCCTCAGGCGCTCGGCGTCCGAGACGTCGGCCGCCTCGCGCCGCACGCCGGCGACCTCCGGGCCCGCACCCGAGCGGCTGACCAGGACGACGTCGGCGCCCCGTCCGGCCAACAGCTCAGCCGTGGCCAGGCCCACCGGACCGGCCCCCACCACTACGTGACGCTCGTTCATCTCGACTCCTTTGGTCTGCTGGTGCAATGGATGAGAGCGCCGCTCTCGTTCCTCGACGCTAGGCCAACCGCCGGGCAAAAGCAAGAGCACCGCTCACATTGATGTGCAGCGCTCCGGATCCGTGCCAGAATGGCTCCATGCCCTCCGCCCCGCGCACCGCCCGCGCCCTGGCCCGGGCCGAGCTGACCCGAGCCATCCTCGAGCGCGCGAGCGCGCAGCTGGGCGAGGTCGGACCCGCCGCCCTCTCGGTGCGGCAGATCGCCCGCGACCTGGAGATGGCCTCCTCGGCGGTCTACCGCTACTTCCCCAGCCGCGACGCGCTGCTGACCGCGCTCCTCATCCGGGCCTTCGACGACCTCGGCGACGCGGTCGAGGCCGGCGAGGCGAGCGCCGCCCGCGAGGACCTGCGCGGCCGCTGGACCGGCCTGGCCCACGCGCTGCGCGACTGGGCGGTGGCCCACCCGCACGAGTACGCCCTGACCTACGGCTCACCGGTCCCGGGCTACGCCGCCCCTGACGACACCGTCACCTCGGGCACGCGGGTCGGGGGCACGCTGCTGGCCCTGGTGCGCGACGCCGAGGCCGCGGGCCGCTCCCCCGCCGCGCCCAGCCGTCCGCCCGGGCCCGAGGAGGTGGCTGCCATCGCGCCGATCAGGTCGTTCGTCGGCGCGGAGCTCGACGAGGCGTACGCCGTGCGCGGCCTCATCGCCTGGGCCACCCTGTTCGGCCACATCTCGCTGGAGCTCTTCGGCCACATGTACCGCGGCGTCCTCGACTACGACGCCCACTACGCGACCGTGGTGGGACTGCTGGCCGACGACCTGGGGCTCTAGCTCAGCAGCCGTGGTTGGCCTGCGCGCAGGTGTCCACGCCCCAGGCCAGCTCGTAGTGCTGCTGGACGCCGGAGTAGGACACCGTGACGCTGATCGGCGGCTTGCGCGTCTCGTTGCCCCCGCCGTCGTCGTAGGAGTACGCCATCAGCCAGAAGGTCCGCCCCTGGTCGTCGGTGGCCTTCTGAGCATGCTCGGTGTGCCCGTCCGGGAAGGTGTACGCGACGTCGAAGACCTGCTCCGCACCGGGCGGCACCAGCCCCCCGGCCACCCGCACCGTGCGGTAGCCGTCCCTCGTGGGCGGGTAGAGGCTGAGCACGCGGTAGGTCGTCACGTCGTCCTGCGCCTCGAGGGGAAGTGGCCGGGTGACGGTCGTGGACCCTTCCACCGCGTAGCACAGCGAGAAGCGATCTCCCTTGATCCAGTACGACGTCGAGCTGTCCGGACCGTCGCCGGCTTCGGCGAACTCGAAGGCCAGGCTGGCTCCCCGCAGGACGTTCTCCAGCTCGGCCCGGCAGGACCCAGTGCCGACCTGCACCGTCGGCATCGGCGGCTCCGGCACGCTGGTGCCGGCCGGTGTGGACGCCACCGTCGGCGCCGGCGTCGCGCTGGACTCCGCCTGCGTCGGAGCCGCCGGCGCGCTGGACGTGCCGCCACCGGCCGGGCCCACCGACGTCCCTCCGTCACCCGGGCTGATCGCCCAGTAGGCCATCCCGGCCACCAGCGCGACCGCCGCCGCGGCGCCCGCGGGGACCAGCCAGCGCGGCGCCCCCGACCGGTGCTCGTGCGCGTGGGCCAGCAGCTCGGCGCGGATCCGGGCGCGCGCCTCGTCGCCGAGCGGCCGCTCGGGCGGTGGGGTCGGCTCAGTCACGGGAGGTCTCCTCGGTCAGGCGGGCGCGCGCCCGGGACAGGCGGGACCGGACGGTCCCCACCGGGACGTCGAGCGCGGCCGCGGCCTGCTCGTAGGTGAGCCCGGCCCACGCGACGAGGGCCAGGACCTCGCGCTCGTGGGCCGGGAGGGCCTCGACCTGCGCCAGCACGGCCCGCATCCGCGCCTCGGAGCCGAGGCGGTCGGTGACCCGGTCGGCGTGGTCGGGCTCGGTCGCCGCGCCCGGCAGGGACGCGACCGCCCGGAGGTAGCGGCGCCGCGACCGGCCGGCGTTGCGGCAGACGTTGGTCGCCACGCCGTACAGCCAGGGCAGCACGGAGCCGTCGTGCAGCTGCACCCGCCGGCGGTGCCGCCAGACCTCGAGGAACACCGACGAGGTGGCGTCCTCGGCCTCGGCCCAGTCGGCGAGCCGGCGGAAGCAGTGGTTGTGGATCCGGTCGCCGTAGCGGTCGAACAGCGCCGCGAGCGCGGCCGGGTCGTCAGCGTGCAGCCCGTCGACGAGCCCGCGCTCGTCGGTGCTGCCACCGGGGCCGAGGGCCACCGCACCTCCCTGGGTCACACCCACCTATGTCCGGTCGCGCGGGTGGGTTCCCTACAGTTTCGGCGGTGAGCACCGGACTGCGCGCAGGCGACCGTGTCGCCCTGCTCGTGCCGCCGTCGCCCGACTACCTCGACGTGGTGCTCGGCCTCCTCGCCGACGGCGTGGTGCCGATCCCCCTCGACCCCCGGCTGACGGCCGTCGAGCGGTCGCGGATCCTGGCCGGCCTCTCCCCCACCCTCGAGGTCACCGACGACACGACGCTGCAGGAGCTGCGCCGGGCCCACCCCGACCACCGCGGCCTCCCGAGGGCCCGGCCCATGCACTGCACCAGCGGCACCACCGGCACGCCCAAGGGCGTCTGGAGCGGCCTGCTGGGCGACGATGAGGCGCAGGCCCTCCTGGCCGAGGAGCGGTCGCTCTGGGGCTTCGTCGACACCGACGTCAACCTGGTGCTCTCCCCGCTGTACCACTCGGCGCCGCTGCGGTTCGCCACGGGCACGGTGCTCGCCGGGGGTCGGGTGGTGGTCCCCGGCCCTTTCGAGCCCGCCCTCGTCACCGCGGCCATCGAGCGGGAGCGACCCACGTCGATGTTCTGCGTGCCGACGCACCTCCAGCGGCTCTTCGCGCACTGGGACCAGGTCGGCGTGCCGGACCTCTCGTCGTTCCGCCTGGTGGCCCACGCCGGCGCGCCCTGTCCGACAGCGGTCAAGCGCCGCTTGGTGGAGCTGTTCCCCGAGGGGTCGACCTGGGAGTTCTACGGCTCGACGGAGGGCCAGTTCACGGCCTGCCGGTCCGAGGAGTGGCTGGCCCGACCCGGCACCGTGGGCCGGGCCCGGCCCGGACGGGTGCTGAGCACCGACGACGACGGCACCATCTGGTGCGCCGTGCCGGACTTCGCGCGCTTCACCTACTTCGGCGACCCGGACAAGACCGCGGCCGCGTGGCGGCAGACGGCGGACGGCCCGGCGTTCACCGTCGGCGACCTGGGCCGCCTCGACCAGGACGGCTACCTGTACCTGGACGGCCGCCGCGAGGACCTGGTCATCAGCGGCGGCGTGAACGTCTACCCGCTCGAGGTCGAGCAGGCCCTGCTCGAGCACCCGGGCGTGGACGACGTCGCGGTCTACGGCGTCCCGGACGAGGCGTGGGGCCAGCGAGTCTGCGCGGCGTACGTCGGCCCGGCCACGGCCGCCGAGCTCGATGGCTTCGTCCGCCAGCGGCTGGCCCCGCCCAAGCGGCCCAAGACCTGGCACGCGCTGCCCGAGCTGCCCCGCACCCTCACCGGGAAGGTGCTGCGCACCCAGCTGCCCGGCTAGGTGCAGCCGGGAGATCTCAGAGCAGCCGCGCCGAGGGCCAGAGCTCGGCCAGGTCGAGCTCGGGGAACCGCTGCTGCACCGCGTCGTAGACCGGCGCGAAGTGCTGGGCGATGGTCCGGCGCGTGTCCTCGGGCAGGACGGCGCCCTCCGACTTGGGCGAGACGTTGACCTGGCGGCCGGTGTCGGGCTCGTGGAAGTCGATGCCCAGCAGCGCGCACAGCGGCGCCAGCGTCTGGGCGGAGAACAGCCGCTCGTAGAAGCCGTAGAACACCGCCTCGCGCGGGAAGGCCTGCTCGAGGGCGTCCATCGTGAGGTCGTAGCGCGTGCGGTCGGCGTACATCCGGTGCCGGTACATGTGGCCCACCCGCGTCTCCGGGTCCTCCGGCGCGTCGTCGCCGCGGCGGCGCATGTCCATCCGCGCGGCCGACCAGATCCGCTCGACCGGGTCGCGCAGGAGGTAGGCCGCCACCGGGCGCACGCCGCGGGCCTCGAAGCCGGCGCGCACCATCTCCAACCGGGACACCGGCAGGGCAGCGTACCCGGGCGTGATGTCGGCGGTCAGCCTGGTGCCCGGCGCGGCCAGCAGGCCGGTGAAGTAGTCGAAGTAGCGCTCCGGGTCCAGCAGGAACCCCGCCCGCTGCCCGCCCTGCTTCTCGATCCGCTCCCGGGCCAGCCGTCCCGAGTCCAGGTCCAGCGAGTCCCAGATGTGGTACTCCTTCCGGAACCCGGGGTCGCACTGCGGCGAGGCCTCGAGGTAGCGGTGCAGCCATGCGGTGCCGCCCTTCTGGCACCCGACGCCGAGCAGGAAGGTCCCGGAGCCGCTCACGAGCACCGAGGCTAGGCCACCGGTCCACCTCAGGGACGTGCCGGCCGCGGCGCCACCGTCCCCGGGGACCGCTAGCGTGCCTCCCGACGGTCCACCGGGACCACGGAGGAGGCGACATGCGTCGCTGGGGTGAGTGGGTCCTGCGGCACCGCCGGATCGTCATGGTCGCGTGGCTGCTGGTGGCCGTGGGCGGCATGGGCGTGACCAGCACGGTCAACGACCGGCTCACCGTCGACTTCTCCCTGCCGGGCCAGCCCGGGACCGAGACGGCCGCGAAGATCACGCAGGCCTTCGGCAACGGCGGCAGCACCGTCCCGCTCCTGGTCAGCATCACCATGCCCGAGGGCCAGACGGTCACGGGCAGCGAGGACCAGATCGGCACGGCGTTCGCCGGGATCACCGGCGGCGAGGTTCCCCTGCGGGTCATCGACGAGGCCAACACCGGCGACGACGCGTTCCGCACCGACGACGACCGCACCGCCTACGCCATGGTGTTCTACCCCTTCCCCACGAGCCTGGCCTCCGAGCTGCCCACCAAGGCGGTCGAC
>CAZEPK010000338.1:0-5278 GCA_964514085.1 uncultured Nocardioides sp. | reverse complement strand
ACTGTACGGTGCGCGGACTGCTGTTCCGGCCTTTGCTCCTGGCCAGCGGCGTCTGCTGGGGCCTGGCCATCGGGACGAAGTGGACCGCCATCTACCCGCTCGCGGCCTTCGGCGTCATGGCCTGGCTCTGGAGCGCCGGCGCGCGGCGCTCGTTCGGCGTCCAGTGGGCGACCGTGCGCTCGATCGTCACCGACGGCCTGCCGGCGTTCGTCCACCTCGTCCTGGTGGCGGGCGTCGTCTACACCGCGACCTGGACCGGCTGGCTGGTGCACGCCGACGAGTACGAGAAGTCGCTGTCCTCGACGCAGTACACCCAGTTCATCAAGGAGCAGCCCTGCACCGTCGACAAGGACGGCAAGACGCAGGAGAACAACCTCGACAACAGCGGCAAGCGCTGGCCCACCGCCAGCGAGCCGGACGCGCACGGCCTGGGCGAGGTGGTGCAGTCGCTGCGGTCGCTGTACTACTACCACCGCGACGTCTACACCTTCCACACCCACTTCCTGAACTGCTCCACGCACTCCTACCAGTCCAAGCCGTCGGGCTGGCTCCTCCTCAACCGCCCCGTGGGCGTGACCGCCGACACCGACATCGAGCCGGGCACCCGCGGCTGCGACGCGCCGTCCGGCAGCACCTGCCTGAAGCAGGTGCTCCTCATCGGCACGCCGATGATCTGGTGGGGCGGCATCCTGGCCCTGCTGTACGCCGTGGGCATGTGGCTGGGCGCGCGCGACTGGCGCTTCGGCGTCGCGGTGGTGGGCACCGGCTCCACGTGGCTGCCGTGGCTGCAGTACGACAACCGGCCGATCTTCCTGTTCTACGCGGTGGCGATCCTGCCCTTCGTGGTGCTGGCGCTGACCCTGGCGATCGGCAAGCTGATCGGCCGGTCCCGGGCGCCGAGCACGCGGCGGACCTTCGGCGTGGTGGTGTCGGGCTCCTTCGTGGTGCTGACGCTGCTCAACTTCGCGTGGTTCTGGCCGATCTTCACCGACCAGCTCCTCACCCACCGCGAGTGGCTGGACCGCATCTGGTTCCAGCGGTGGATCTGATGGCCGCCGGATGAGCACCTCGTGGCGACCCGGCTGGGACGCCTTCCCCGAGCCCCTGCTGGACTTCTGGACCGAGCGGCACCTGTGCACGCTCACCACGCTGCGGTCCGACGGCAGCCCGCACGTCGTGCCGGTCGGCGTGGTGCTGGACCCCGACGAGCGGTGCGCGTGGGTGATCACCGGCGGCGGGTCGGTGAAGGCCCGCCACCTGGCCGCGCCCGGCCGGGTGGCCGCGTGCCAGGTCGACGGGCGTCGGTGGTCGACCCTGGAGGGCACGGCGGTGGTGCGCACCGACGCGGCCTCGGTGGCCCGCGCCGTCGAGCGGTACGCCGGCCGCTACCGGCAGCCGCGGCCCAACCCCGAGCGGGTGGCACTGCGCATCGAGGTGGAGCGGTTCCTCGGCTCCGACGGGCTGGCCTGAGCCGAGCCCCTGGCTTCACCGGCTGGCGTTGGCGGTCCCGCCGCCCTCCACGACCTCGCCCTGCTCGTCGGCGCAGCCGGCCGCGAAGGTGAGGAGGTCGTCGACGTCGAAGTGGGAGGGGTCGTCGTGGGTGCCGTGCACCTCGAGGACGCTGGCGTCGGCACCGCGGGCCTGGAGGGCGGCGGCCAGCAGGCCGGAGTTCTCGGACTCGCGCACCCAGGTGTCCTCGGGCGAGGTCACCATCCGGTAGCGGGTCGAGGTCGGCAGCTGGTCGAGGGTGTTGACCGGGTTGCGGTCGGCCGGCACCTCACCGCCGAAGGCCTCCCGGATGATGCGCGGGCCACCGGGCACGTTCTGCATCTTGGTCAGGTCGACGGCCGGCTTCACGCCGTACCAGCACGGCGGCACCAGCCCGGCGTGGGTCATGGCGTTGAGCGAGACGGTGCCGCCCATCGAGCCGGAGACGTAGAGCTTGATCGGCTGGCCGCCGGTCTGCTCTTCAGCCCAGGCGATGAGGTTGGTGGTGTCGTCGGTCGACGCCTCGTTGCCCCAGGAGTCGGTGTGGAAGTCGGAGGAGGCCACGATCCAGCCCGCGCGGACCAGCGCCTGGAGCCAGGGCTCGTCCATGCGGTTGTCGACGCCGCCGTTCTGCCCGTGGAAGTAGACGGCGATGCCCACCGGGTGCGGGGTCGGCGGGATCGAGAGCCGCACGTCCTGGGCCTTGATCCGGCCGTAGACCACCGAGCCGGTCGGGGCCTCCGCGGTGGCCGTGGCGGTGGCGAAGACCATGAGCGCCGCGATGACCGGCGCGAGCGGGCGGAAGCGGAAGATGCGTCCGAGCACGGGGTGCGTGCGTACTGCACCGAGCAGCTCGGACACCGACGTTCCTCCCGTACTCCGGTCGCGGGTGATCGCCCGGGATCGAGAGGACGATGCTCACACAACGACCGGGCGGCGGTCCAAGTCACGCCCGGCGGGTGGACCCCTCAGGCCGGCTCGGACGTGGGCAGCCCGGCCCGTGCGAGCAGCGCGGCGACCTGGCCGACGATCTCGGCCGGCTCGGCCGCCCTGCTCACCACCCCGACCGCGCCGCACCTCAGCGCCTGCTCGATCAGGTCCGGCTCGGCCCACCGGCCCAGCGCCACCACCGCCAGGAACGGGAAGGTGGACACCGCCAGGCGCACGACCTCCACGGCGCTGGCGCCGAGGTCGAGGTCGACCACGAGGACGTCGGGGTCGTGCTCCCGCACCGCGACCAGTCCCGAGAACGTGTCGGCGGCCTCGGCCACCACCACGAAAGGTCCGGACCGCTCGAAGGATCGGCTCAGCACCCAGCGCCGGTCGGACGCCTCGTGCACCAGGACCAGCCCCGTGCGCTGGTCGCCGTCGAACACGTCGGGCGGGGCGACGTCACCGCGCAGGGTGGTCACGCGACGTCCTCGCCGCGCTCGAGGCCGTCCTCGGCGCCCCCAGCGGGCGGGGACAGCGTGGTCACCTCGGACATGACGTCGGAGGGCGGGCGGATGGACCACCCGGCAGCGCCGGGCGAGGGCTCGCGGAGCGAGCGGTGAGGGAGGGACACAACGGGGCACCGTTCTGCAGACCGCGCACAGGGGGGCACGGGGTTCGGTTGCCTGCCGATTGTTACGCCAGACCGTCGAGGGGAGGCTTCGGTGTTTTCTTCACCGGGGCGCCTCCGTTTCGACTGTACGACGCGAGCGGCGCCGTCCCTCCACCCCGAGGGGTGACTCCTGGGGACGGCTACAGCCCGGCGGGCCGCTCGCCGCCGATGAGCTCCTTGGCCAGGTCGTTGACCTTGCGACCGGTCTCCTGCGAGGTGCGCCGGAGGACCTCGAAGGCCTGGGCGGCGTCGAGGGAGTAGCGCTCCATGAGGATGCCCGTGGCCTGTCCGATCATGGTCCGCCGGACCAGGCCGAACTGGAGGGCCTCGTGGTTGCGCACGGCGCTGATCGCCACCGCCGCCTGCGCCGCGATGCCGAGCACCTCGTCGATGGCCTCGTTGCCGAAGGCGTGGGCCCGGGTCGAGAACAGCTGGAGGGCGCCGAGCTCGTGGTCCTCGTGGGTGTAGAGCTGCACGCAGATGAGGCTGCGGACGCCGAGCTGGTCGACGACGGCGGGCGACCAGCGGGGCCAGTCCCCGTCGTGCGGGAGGTCGTTGGCCCGGACCACCGGCGCGTCCCAGGACCGGTCGAGGCAGGGGCCCTCGCCGTACTGCTCCTGCAGCTGGTCGGCCTGCTCCACGATCCCGGCGCCCCAGGAGGCCAGGGTCGTGAGGGTCCCGTCGGAGCGGACCACGGTGATGCCGACGTCCTCGCAGTTCTTGACCCGCTCGGCCGTCGCGCTGACGACGTGCTGGAGCGTGGACAGGGAGGTGCGCTGGGAGCGCAGGTCGCGCGCCAGCTCGGCCATCCGCCCGGCGTACTCGGTGACGTGGGGGTGGGTGGGAGCCGGTCTCGACTCGTCTTCCATGCGAGGTCTCCGCAGGGTCGTGCGAACAAGTGCGAGGCGAAGCCTAGCCACTGGTGGGGTGCACACCCTCACCCCTGAGGACCCTCTGGTGTGCCGAACCGGGTGGAGCTGAGGGGATTCGAACCCCTGACCCCCTCGTTGCGAACGAGGTGCGCTACCAGCTGCGCCACAGCCCCGGATGCGCCCGGAGACGCGAGGAGAAACGGTATCAGCCGGGCCAGCGGCGTCCGAATCGACCGTCAACGGGCGATGATGCCCTCCAGGGCCGCCTGAGTCCCCTAGTCGAGCGTGGAGCCGCTGACCTGCGGCTCGCCCCGGCCGAGGTAGAAGATGCCGGGGTAGTTCTCGAAGCCCAGGCTGGGGTTGTGGTGCAGCGTGGAGTCCTGGATAGACAACGTGCCCGTGCGGTCGTTGCTGACGAAGAAGACGGCACCGCCGCCCTCGCGGGCGACGTTGTCCTCGAGGACGCTGCGCACCAGCCGCAGGGTGAAGGTGTTGCCGTCGAGGTAGATCGCGCCGCCGCTGCCGCCGCCGGGGGTCCCCGCCTGGGCGGGGTTCGCACCGCGGCCGAGGGCCTTGTTGCCGCGGAAGACCGAGTCGCTGACCAGCCAGGAGACGCCGATGCTGGACAGCGCGGACCCGTTGGAGCAGCGGCCGCCGGTGAAGGTGCTGCCGGAGACCCGGACCGGCAGGTCGTGGAACTGGTCGAGCACCCGGATCGCCGCCCCGCCGAGGTCGGGGCCGGTCGGGTCGCACCGGTTGCGCGTGAACCGCACGTTGGTGACGCTCAGCCGCCCGCCCCGGACGAAGACCGCGCCGCCACCGCCGCCCTCCTCCAGCGAGCCGGTGGAGTCGCCGCGGGTGAGGGTGAGGTGGCGCAGGACGAGCTGGGGGGTGGCCTGGTCGTCGCAGTGCGAGCTGGTCCACACGAGCCGCTGGTCGCAGGTGTTCTGGTAGAGGATCCGGGTCTGGCCGGCGCCGCTGAGGGTGACCAGGCCGCCACCGTCGATGACGACCTTGGGCGCCGCGTCGTTGTGCACCTCGGCCTGCCTGTCCAGCACGATGGTCACCGGAGCCGGCCCGCAGTCGAAGGTGATCCGGCCGCCGCGGGCGACCGCCTTGCGGAAGGCCGCGGCGGTGCAGCTCGCCGGCGTGCCGTGGCCCACGACCCGGCTCGTGGCGCGGTGCCCGTCGGCGCCCGCAGTGGCCGGCGCGTCAGCGGCCGCCGGCGCGTCGGCGTACGACGGCAGGGTGGTCAGGGGGGTGAGGGCCAGCCCGAGGGCCAGGAGCGTGCGCAGCACCGGCTCAGGCTATGCCC
>CAZEPK010000337.1:0-5280 GCA_964514085.1 uncultured Nocardioides sp. | reverse complement strand
CCCACGGACGCCGAGGGCTTCTCCTACACGCCCGTCCACACGGTCGCCGGCGTCTCGACCAGCGCCACCTACTACGAGGACGTGCGGGTCCCGGCCACCAACCTGGTCGGGGAGCTCAACGGCGGCTGGCCGCTCATCACCAACCAGCTCAACCACGAGCGGGTCTCGCTGACGTCCTCGGCGCCGCTGACCATGTCGCTCAAGCTGGCCCGGGAGTGGGCCCAGCAGACCAAGAACCCCGACGGGTCCCGCGTCATCGACACCGAGTGGGTGCAGATCGCGCTGGGCCGCGCGTACGCCAAGATCGAGGCGCTGACCCTGATCAACTGGAAGCTGGCCTCCGACGCCGACCAGGGGGTGGCGCTCTCCCCCGCCGAGGCCTCGGCCACCAAGATCTACGGCTCCGAGCTGGCCACCGAGGTCTACCGGTCGCTGATGGAGGTGGTCGGGCCCAACGCCGGCCTCACCGGCGCCTCCGACGGCGCGGTGCTGGCGGGTCGCATCGAGCGGTACTACCGCAGCGCGCTGGTGATGACCTTCGGCGGCGGCACCAACGAGATCCAGCGCGACATCATCGGCTACGTGGGTCTCGGCCTGCCGGCAGCGAAGCGTTGACGGTGGCTGAGGTGCGAGGAGCGCCAGCGACGAGCCTCGAAGCCTCGCGAGCCGAGGCTGGAACCGCTGCGCCGACAGCCCCAGCCCCTGCTCACCGGGCTTCGAGGTTCGGCCGTGGCCGGCCTCTCACCTCAGCCACCGTCTGGGCTCCCCGCCTCCGCAACGACAAGGACACCTGATGGACTTCACCTTCACCCCCGAGCAGGACGAGGCGGCCGAGCTGGCCGGTCAGATCCTCCGCGACCGGGCCACCAACGAGCGGATGCGGGCCGTGGAGGCCGACGGCTCCCGCTTCGACCGCGAGCTGTGGGCCGAGCTCGGCTCGGCCGGCCTGCTCGGACTGGCCCTGCCCGAGGAGCACGACGGCGCCGGGCTCGGCCTCGTCGAGCTGTGCCGGGTGCTGGTCGAGGTGGGCCGGACGGTCGCGCCGGTGCCCCTGGCCGTGCACGGACCCGCCTCGCGGCTCCTGGCCGAGCACGGCAGCGAGGAGCAGGTCCGGCAGTGGTTGTCCGGCGCGGCCACGGGCGCCCACGTCCTCACCGCCGCGGTGGCCGAGGAGCGGGCCTTCGCCCCGGAGCGGCCGACCACGACGGCCAGCCGGTCCGACGACGGCTGGACCCTGAGCGGCAGCAAGGCGATCGTCCAGGCCGGCCCCTACGCCGACGCGTTCCTGGTGCCTGCCGACACCGTCTCCGGCGTGGCGGTGTTCCTCGTGCTGCCAGGCGACGCGGGCGTGAGGATCACCGAGCAGACCTTCTCCGACCGCGACGCCGTGGCCCGGGTCGACCTCGACGAGGTGGCCCTGGGAGCCGACCGGCTGGTCGGACCGGCCGACGGCTCGGTGGACCGCCGGCTCCGGCAGCTGCTCCTGCTCGCCGCCTCCGCCGAGCAGCTCGGCATCTGCGAGGGGGCGCTGGCCCTCACCGCGGCGTACGCCAAGACCCGGGAGCAGTTCGGGCGGCCGATCGGCACCTTCCAGGCGGTCTCGCAGCGCCTGGCCGACGGCTACATCGACACCCTGGGCCAGCGGCTGACGCTCTGGCAGGCCGCGTGGCGCATGGACGACGGCCTGCCCGCCGACAGCGAGGTGGCGATCGCCAAGCTGTGGGCGGCCGACGCGGGCCACCGGATCGCACACACCACGGTGCACGTGCACGGCGGCGTGGGGATCGACCTCGACGGCGAGGCGCACCGCTACTTCACCTCGGCCAAGCGCTACGAGTTCCTGCACGGCGGGGCCACCGAGCAGGCGCTCCACCTCGGGCGCACCCTCGCCACCGAGCCCGCCTGACGGGCGCGGGACCGATGGCAGAGACCGTCCAGCAGCTGCTGCGCGAGCGCGCCGAGGACGACCACCTGGGGCTGAGGTACGGCGAGCGCCGCTGGACCTGGAGCGAGCACCTGACCGAGGCCGCCGGCGAGGCCGCCGCCGTCATCGCGCTCGCCGACCCGGACCGGCCGCTGCACGTCGGCGTCCTCCTCGGGAACACCCCGGACATGCTGCGCTCCATGGCTGCGGCCGCGCTGGGCGGCTACGTGCTGGTCGGGCTCAACACCACCCGGCAGGGCCCGGCGCTGCTGGCCGACGTACGGCGGTCCGACTGCCAGCTGCTGCTGGTCAACGACGAGCACGCCCACCTGGTCGACGGCCTGGACCTCGACGGCGTCCGGGTGGTCGACGTGAGCGGGCTCGAGCCCGGCGCCGGCTCGGTGGCCGAGCTCGTCCCGCACGCCGAGGTCGGCGCGATGGACACCTTCATGATGATCTTCACCTCCGGCACCAGCGGGGAGCCCAAGGCCGTCCAGGTGGCGCACCTGATGGTGCTCTTCTCCGGTCTCAACCTGGTCGAGCGCTTCTCGGTCACCTCCGACGACGTCTGCTACATCTCCATGCCGCTCTTCCACTCCAACGCGGTCGTGGCCGGCTGGGCGGTCGCCGTGGGCTCCGGTGCAGCGATGGTCCCCGCGCGGTTCTCCGCCTCACGGTTCCTGGCGGACGTGCGCGAGCACGGTGCGACGTACATGAACTACGTCGGGAAGCCCCTCGCCTACATCCTGGCCACCCCGCCGCAGCCCGACGACGCGGACAACCCGCTGCGCGTGGCCTTCGGCAATGAGGCCAGCGACCGCGACATCGAGGAGTTCGCCCGCCGCTTCGACACCCACGTGATGGACGGGTTCGGCTCGACCGAGCTGGCCATCATCATCACCCGCGCCGAGGGCACCCCGCGCGGCTCGATCGGGCAGGGCGTCGGCGCGGTCGCGATCTACGACTCCGAGACGCTGCAGGAGTGCGCGGTGGCGGAGTTCGACCAGAACGGCGCGCTGGTCAACGCCGACCAGGCGGTCGGCGAGCTCGTGAACACCGAGGGCGCTGGCTACTTCCAGGGCTACTACAACGACACCTCGGCCAACGACGAGCGGATGCGGCACGGCATGTACTGGTCGGGCGACCTGGCCTACCGGGACGAGGACGGCTGGATCTACCTGGCCGGCCGGACCGCCGACTGGATGCGGGTGGACGGTGAGAACCTGGCCGCCGCACCCATCGAGCGGATCCTCCAGCGGCTGCCCGCCGTGGCGCTGGTCGCGGTCTACGCCGTGCCGGACGCCCGCGTGGGCGACCAGGTGATGGCCGCCGTCGTCCTGCAGGACGACGCCGCCCTCAGCCCGGCCGAGCTGTCGGCCTTCCTGGCCGAGCAGGCGGACCTGCCCGGCAAGGGCTGGCCCCGCTACGTGCGGATCGCGCCCGAGCTGCCGTCGACCGCGACCAACAAGGTGCTGAAGCGCGAGCTGATCAGCGAGGGCGCGACGGCCGGGGACGGCGTGCTGTGGGAGCGCGAGGAGCGCGGCACGGCGTACACCGTCGCCGGCTGATGGAGGTCCTGCGCACGCCGGACTCGCGCTTCGAGGACCTGCCGGGCCACGACTTCGCGCCCCACTACGCCGACGTGGTGGCCGACGGGCTGCGGCCGCTGCGGATGCACTACCTCGACGAGGGGCCGGCGGACGGACCGGTCGCGCTGCTGCTCCACGGCCAGCCGACGTGGTCCTACCTCTACCGCAAGGTCGTCCCGGGCCTGGTCGCCCGCGGCGTGCGGGTGGTGGCGCCCGACAACATCGGGTTCGGCCGCTCCGACAAGCCGTCACGGCCCACCGACCACACCTTCGCCCGCCACATCGGCTGGGTGCGGTCGCTGGTCACCGCGCTCGACCTGCGGGACGTGACCCTGGTGGCGCAGGACTGGGGCGGCCCCATCGGGTTCAGCGTGCTGGCCGCGGAGCCTCACCGGTTCGCCGCGGTCGTGGCCGCCAACACGATCCTGCACACCGCCGACGCGGCCCTGGCCGACCGGCTGACCTGGGCGGTGCACGGCGTGGGCGACTCCCGGGTGGTGCTGGAGGAGTCGCTCGTCGACTACCTGCTCCACACCCAGCGCGCGCCCGCGCTGAGGGCCAGCGACTTCGTGCGGATCGCCACGGCCACGCAACTGCCCGACGACGTGCTGGCCGCCTACGACGCGCCCTTCCCGACCGAGGACCTCACCGCCGGCCTCCGCCAGATGACCGCGCTGCTCCCCCTGACCCGCAACGACGTCGGCGCCCGGATCGGCCGCCGGACGATGACCGCGCTCGAGCAGTTCGAGCGCCCCTTCCTCACCTGCTACTCCGACGGCGACCCCGCCACGCGCGGCTGGGACCGGGTCTTCCAGGAGCGGGTGCCCGGGGCGCGGGGCCAGGACCACGTCACCGTCTCCGGCGGGCACTTCCTCCAGGAGGACGCCGGCGAGGAGCTGGCCGCGGTGGTCGGCGACGTGGTGGCTAGGGCACCTCGACCGTGACGGTGGCACGCCCACCGACGCCCTCGACGCCCTCCCGCTCCCTCCCCGGCACCAGCCGGTCCAACCAGGCCGGGAGCCACCAGTTGGCGTCGCCGAGCAGCTGCATCGTCGCCGGCACGAGCACCAGCCGGACCAGCGTGGCGTCGAGGAACACGGCAGTGGCCAGGCCGAAGCCGAGCATCTTGAGCACCGGGTCGTCGCCGGAGCCGAAGCCCACGAAGACCGAGACCATGATCGCGGCACCGCACGAGATGGTCCGCGCCGTGACCGCGATCCCCCGGACCACCGCGTGGCTGTTGTCGCCGGTCCGGAGGTACTCCTCGCGCACCCGCGAGAGCAGGAACACCTCGTAGTCCATCGACAGCCCGAAGAGGATCGCGAACATGAACAGCGGGATGAACGAGATGATCGGCACCGTCGACTCCAGGCCGATGAGGCTGGCGCCCCAGCCCCACTGGAAGACCATCACCAGGACGCCGTACGACGCAGCGACGCTCAGCAGGTTCAGCACCGCTGCCTTGAGCGGCACCAGCACGGAGCGGAACACCACCATCAGCAGCAGGAACGACATGGCCACGACCGCGACCAGGAAGACCGGCAGCCGTTCCTCGACCCGTCGGCTGAGGTCGGACATGGTGGCCGTGTAGCCGCCGACGTGCGCGGTCGCCGGGCTGCTCCCCAGCGCGGAGGGCAGCACCTCGGTGCGCACCCGCTCGAGCGTCCGGGCCGTCGCGACGTCCTGGGGTGACGTCGTCGGCTGGGCGATGACCACGGCGACGTCCGATGTCGCGTCCAGGGGCGTGGCGACCGCCGACGCGATGCC
>CAZEPK010000336.1:0-5295 GCA_964514085.1 uncultured Nocardioides sp. | reverse complement strand
GACCGAGCTCGGCGCGGTCATCTGGGCGGTGCAGATGTCCACGGTGGAGTTCCACCCCTGGAACAGCCGGCGGGCCGACACCGAGAAGCCCGACGAGTGGCGCATCGACCTCGACCCCGGTGACGAGTGCGACTACGCCACCGTGCAGCGGGTCGCGCACGTCGCCCACGAGGTCCTCGACGAGCTCGGCGCGACCGGCTTCCCCAAGACCTCGGGCGGCAAGGGGCTGCACGTCTACGTCCGGATCCACCCCGAGCACGGGTTCAAGGACGTGCGCCGCGCCGCGCTCGCCTTCGCGCGCGAGGTCGAGCGCCGCACGCCCGACGACGTGACCACGACCTGGTGGCGCAAGGACCGTGACCCGCGCAAGCTGTTCATCGACTACAACCAGAACGCGCGCGACCACACCATCGCCGCGGCGTACTCGGTGCGCGGGGTGCCCGACGCCCGCGTCTCCACCCCGATCGCCTGGGACGAGGTCGACGCGGCCGACCCGCACGACTTCACGATCTTCACCGTCCCGGCCCGGTTCGCCGAGAAGGGCGACCTGCACGCGTCGATCGACGAGCACGTCTTCGACCTGGCCCCGCTGCTGGAGTGGGCCGAGCGGGACGAGGCCGAGGGGCAGGAGACCCCCGAGGAAACCGACACCGACTGACGGTGGCGTCGCCCTCGGTGCTGCTGGCCGGTAACCGGCCGAGTCGGCGTTGCTGCTGGCCGGTAACCGGCCGAGTCGGCGTTGCTGCTGGCGAGTAACCGGCCGAGTCGGCGTTACTGGTGCTCAGTAACGCCGACTCGCGGTCAGTCCTCGACCAGCGCCTTGACCCCGTCGAGCATGCCCTGCCAGCTCTGGCTGAACTGCGCGGCCTGCTCCTCGCTGTCGTTGCCGTCCTGGGTCAGCTCGAGGTGGGTGCCGCCGTCGGTGGCGGTGAGCGTCCAGACCAGCGTGTGGTAGCTGGCCGGCTCGTCCGGCTGGCCCATCAGGGGGCTGTAGTGCGTCACCGAGAGGACACGGGGCTCGTCGTGGGTGAGGACCTCGCCCCTGTCCTGGTAGGCCCGGCCGTCGTGCTCGCCGTCCCACGTGATCGGGCTGCCGACCTCCCAGGTCGTGGTGACCGTTGAGCCCTGCATGTACTCCGCGATCTGCTCGGGATCGGTGAGCGCGGTCCACACCCGGTCGGGCGGGGCGGCGATGTCGGTGCTGGCGGTGGCGACGTACCCGGTCATGCGTGTCATCTCCTCAGATCGTATGACTCACTCATACAATATCCGGATGACCGGCCCGGCAAACCCCCGACTGCAGAACCTCCTGGCCTCGCTCTCGCTGAACCTGGCCGAGGAGGGCCAGCGGGCGCTGGAGGCCGCCGCCGGCCCGACGGGCAGCGGGGCCGTGGCGCTGCTGGCCCTCGACGAGTTCCTGGGTGGCGCGCACGTCGGCCGCCTGGCCGAGGTCCTGGGCCTGACCCACTCGGGCGCCGTACGGCTGGTCGGCCAGCTCGAGGACGAGGGCCTGGCCCTGCGCCGGGCCGGGGCCGACCGGCGCCGCGTCGAGGTCCGGCTCACCGCGGCGGGTCGGCGGCGGGCCCGCCAGGCGCGCGCGGCCCGCGACGCCGTGGTGGCCCAGGCCACCGCGGGGCTCTCGTCCGAGGAGGCGGCCTCCCTGGAGGACCTCCTGGCCCGGGTGGTGGCGGCCCGGACCGAGGCCCGGGTGGCCGCCCGCCGGGCGGGGGAGTCGGGTCCCTGGTGGTGCCGCACCTGCGACTTCGCCGCCTGCGGACGACCCGAGGACCGCTGCCCGGCCCAGGTGACGGCGGCCCGGCTGCTGGGTCCCTAGGCTGGCGGGCGTGGGCATCCAGATCACGCCGAGCATCCTCAACGCCGACTTCGCGCGCCTCGGCGAGGAGGTGGCCCGGATCGGCAGCGCCGACTGGGTGCACGTCGACGTGATGGACAACCACTTCGTGCCCAACCTGACCTTCGGGCCCACCATGGTCGAGGCGCTCGTCGGGAGCACCGACCTGCCGCTCGACGTGCACCTCATGATCGAGGACCCCGACGGCCGTGCGCTGGAGTACGTCGAGGCCGGCTGCGGGTCGGTGACCTTCCACGTGGAGGCGGCCAAGGCGCCGGTCCGGCTGGCCCGCGAGATCCGCGCCAAGGGCGCCCGGGCCGCGATGGCCCTGAATCCGGCCACCCCGGTGGAGCCCTACGAGGAGCTGCTGCCCGAGCTGGACATGCTGCTGGTGATGACCGTCGAACCCGGCTTCGGTGGCCAGAAGTTCCTGGACCTGTGCCTGCCCAAGATCCGCACGGCCCGGCGGCTGATCGAGAAGCACGGTGGCCAGACCTGGCTGCAGGTCGACGGCGGGGTCTCCCTGGAGACCATCGAGCGCTGCGCCGAGGCCGGCGCCGACGTGTTCGTGGCCGGCAGTGCGGTCTACTCCGCCGAGGACCCCGACCGCATGGTGGCCGAGCTCCGCGCCCGGGCCGAGTCGGTCGCAGGAGTCACCGGTTGACCGGTGACTTCAGCGCTTCTGCACCGGGACTTCGCTGCAGAAGCGCAGGAGTCACCGGTTGTCCGGTGACTCCGACAGCGTGGCCGGGACGGGCTCCGGAGCCGGCGGACGGGCCGCCTCGGGCGAGCCGCGGCGCGACCGCAGCCGGCCCTGCGCCACGAGGACGCCGAGGACCAGCACCGCCCCGCCGGCCAGCTCGGCCGTGCCGGGGGTCTCTCCCAGGCACAGCCACGCGCTGAGGATCCCCACGGGCGGCACCAGCAGCACCCAGGGCACGACCTGGCCCGAGGGGTAGCGCGCCAGGAGCGAGTTCCAGGCGCCGTACCCGACGAAGCTGGCGAGCACCGCGGTGTAGGCGGTGGAGACCACGGCCTTCCACCCGAACGCCGAGAGGCCGGCCGACATCC
The DNA here is from genome assembly GCA_964514085.1 of uncultured Nocardioides sp. Lineage (GTDB taxonomy): Bacteria > Actinomycetota > Actinomycetes > Propionibacteriales > Nocardioidaceae > Nocardioides. The sequence continues at coordinate 2,372 of CAZEPK010000336.1, read as the reverse complement.
CGTCCGGACCGTCGACCAGCAGGGAGAGCAGCAGCATCGGCACCGGGACGACCAGAGCCGACCAGATCGTGAGCGACAGGCCGCCGGAGACCTTCAGTGCGCGGACCAGGACGTTGCCGACCGCCCACGAGCAGGCCGCGCACAGGCACAGGAGCAGCGCGGGCAGCGGCACGTGGCCGTCACGGCCGGCGGCCACGACCACCAGCCCCGCCGACCCCAGCACCACCCCGGCGACCTGCGGCCGGGTGGGCCGCTCCCGCAGCACCACGGTCGCGGCCAGGATGGTCAGCACGACCTGCGACTGCAGGACCAGCGAGGCCAGCCCGGCCGGCATCCCCGCGTCGATGGAGACGTAGAGGAACGCGAACTGGCCCAGGCTGAGGAAGGTGCCGACGGCCGCGATCTTCCACAGCGCCACCGGCGGGCGCGGGGCCAGCAGCAGCACCGCGGGCGCGGCCACCACGAGGAAGCGCACGGCCACGAAGAGCAGCGGCGGCACGCCCACCATGCCCCACTGGATGACCACGAAGTTGAAGCCCCAGATCGCCGCCGTCAGCACGGCGAGGAGGCGGTGGCGAGCGGTCACCGGACCAGCCTCGCGGGTGCCTCGGCGCCGCACGACCACAGGCCCTGCCCGCGAGACGCGACATCCTGCCACCGGACGGCCGAAGGACCCCGTGGCCTGTCGAGTGACGGCTGAGGGCTGTCCGTGAGCGGTCCGGAGGACCGTGGGGTGTCACTCGACGGCAGCCGGACGGCGCAGGTGTGGGCGGGATCACCGCAGCCTTCTGCTCGGCGGTGTGGCAAACTCGCGGTGACGAGTAGAGATTGCTCGCGTGCTCTGGGGTCGGTGAAATTCCGAACCGGCGGTGACTGCCCGAAGCCTCACGGCTCCGCGCAGAAGTCCGCGACCCGGTCACCGCCAGTGACCGGTTGACCAGGTGGAACTCCTGGACCGACGGTCAAAAGTCCGGATGGGAAGCGCACGCAGGCGGATCGGCCCGCTCCAGCCATTGGAGCGAGCCTGTGCGCCGTCCAGCCCCGGAGTCCGCGAGCCCGGACACGAGGGGCCACCAGATGGGGTTCAGCGCCGCGGAGCGGGACGCGATGACGCGCGCCCTGGCCCTGGCCGCCACCCCCGGCGTCCCGCTCGGACCCAACCCCCGCGTGGGCTGCGTCCTGCTCGACGACACCGGCGCGACGGTGGCCGAGGGCCACCACCGGGGCGCCGGCACCCCCCACGCCGAGGCCGACGCGCTGGCGCGGGCGGGGGAGCGGGCGCGGGGTACGACGGCCGTGGTCACCCTCGAGCCGTGCGCCCACACCGGCCGCACCGGCCCCTGCTCGGTCGCGCTGCGCGACGCCGGCGTACGCCGGGTGGTGTTCGCCCAGGCCGACCCCAACCCGGTCGCCGCCGGAGGGGCCGCCCTGCTCCGCGCCGCCGGGGTCGAGGTAGAGGAGGGGCTGATGGCCGAGGAGGCCCGGGCCCTCAACCGGGTCTGGACCTTCGCCGTGGAGCACGGCCGGCCCTTCGTGACCTGGAAGTTCGCCACCACCCTCGACGGGCGCAGCGCCGCCGCCGACGGCACCAGCAGGTGGGTCTCGGGCCGCGCCGCGCGGCTCGACACGCATCGGCTGCGTGCGCTCTGCGACGTGGTGCTGGTCGGCACCGGCACCGTCGAGGTCGACGACCCGCAGCTCACGGTCCGCGACGAGCACGACCAGCCGGTCCCCGAGCAGCCGCTGCGCGTGGTCATGGGCGAGCGCGACCTCGACGCCGGCCGCAGGGTCCTCGACGACCAGGCCGAGACGCTGCACTTGCGCACCCGCGACCCGCAAGTGGCGCTGCAGGCCCTCGTCGAGCGGGACCGCCAGCACGTGTTCCTGGAGGGCGGCCCGACCCTGGCCGCGGCGTTCCTCCGGTCCGGGCTGGTCGACGAGATCGTGGCCTACGTCGCACCCGCGCTCCTCGGCGCCGGCCAGCAGGCCGTGGCCGACCTCGGAATCACCACCATCGCCGAGGCGTTCCGTCCCGTGGTCACCGACGTGACCGTGCTGGACGGGGTGGACGGCGAGGAACCCAACGTGCGGCTCACCATGACGCCGCGGGAGAGGACGTACTGATGTTCACCGGGATCGTCGAGGAGCTCGGCACCGTGGCCGGGGTCGAGGACCAGGGTGACGCCATACGGCTCACCATCCACGCCGAGCACGTGCTCGCCGATGCCGGGTTGGGCGACTCCATCTCGGTCAACGGCTGCTGCCTCACCGTGGCCCAGCGGGACGGCGACACCTGGACCGCCGACGTCATGCAGGAGACGCTCGACAAGACCAGCCTGGCCGGCGTGCAGCCGGGGGACCGGGTCAACCTC
>CAZEPK010000335.1:0-5310 GCA_964514085.1 uncultured Nocardioides sp. | reverse complement strand
CCGTACGGCGCTCGGGGACCGGCTGCGCCGAGAGCTCAGCACCCACGTCCCCGACGCCAGTGACGACGTGGTCCAGCGGGCCGACGTGGTGGAGGCGATGCAGGGGCTCAGCGCCCGCGACCAGGAGGTGCTCGAGCTGCACCTGTGGGAGGGGCTGCAGTCGCGGGAGATCGCCGAGGTGCTCGGCCTGACCACGGTGGTGGTCCGACCGCGGTTGTCCCGGGCCCGGGCCAGGTTGCGCGACCTCGTCGGCAACGACCCGGAGCCGCCCGGACATCACCACTCCGACAGACCCGCAGCCCTCACCCGGAAGGAGCACCCATGACCCCGAAGCTCAGCGACGAGGCCGTCTCGCGGCTGCCCCTGGAGTCCGGGCGGGCCGAGCTCCTGGAGGAGATCATGAGCACCGTCGCACCCGACCGCCCGACCGACACCCTCGCCCGGCCCGCGCCTCGCCGTACGCGCTGGCTGGCCCCCCTGGCCGCCGCCGCGGTGGTCGCCGGCCTGGCCGGCGGGACGCTGTGGTGGCAGCAGCACCGCCCCGGGCCGGACGACTCCGCCCGCGTGGCGGCCCCCGGGCCGGCCCAGGGCCAGGCCGTCGTGCTCGACGCGCCGGGCTGGGAGGTCGACTCGCTCGGCAGCGACGGCGTGGTGTTCCGCAAGGGGAAGGCGAACCTCGAGATCATGTCGTATCCGGCCGGCTCCTACGCCTCCTACGTCGAGGACCGCGAGCACCTGGTCGACCCCGCCGCGCCCGGCGCCCCGGTGACGGTGCTCGGCCGGGCCGGGCAGCTCTGGGCCTACTCGGCCGACGACCACACCGTGATCCGCGAGGTCGAGGACGGCCACTGGCTCGAGCTCCGGGGGCAGGGCCTGGACCAGGACGCCTACCTGGCCCTGCTCGGTCAGCTGCGGGTCACCACGGACGCCGCCTTCGACGCGGCGCTGCCCGAGGACTACGTGGCCCAGGACGAGCGCTCGGTGGCCGCGCAGCAGGTCCTGGCCGGGATCCAGGCCGTCTCCGGCACCGGCTTCCCCGACGGTGAGGCGTGGCAGCCGGGTGCAGGGGCGTCGGAGGACCGCTACCAGTTCGGCGTCGAGGTGGTCGGCGCCTACACCTGCGCGTGGCTCGAGAGCTACGAGAACGCCGTGGCCCACGACCAGCCCGCCCTGTCCACCGAGGCCCTGCGCGTGCTCGGCACCGCGCGCGACTGGCCGATCCTGGAGGAGATGGACCGGCAGGGCGACTACCCCGAGGTGGTCTGGCAGATCGCCGACGAGGCCCGGGCGGGCGACCTGCAGCCGTGGTACCGCGAGGGGCTCGGCTGCTCCTAGCGCCCCGAGGAGGCGTCCTCGGCGCGCAGCTGCTCGACCCGCTCGAGCAGCCGCGCCTCCTCCTCGCCGGTCAGCGGCACCGCGAGGTCGTGCAGCCGGTCGCGCACCTCGGCGACCTCGATCTCGCGGTGCTCGGTCGGGGCGCCGGGCCGGCGGACCGTCAGCGTGCGGTGGGTCAGGGAGGTGTGCCGTCCCTCCTGGTGGCGGGTGACCATCAGCCCGTGCCGGAAGTGCGAGGCCGGGAAGGTGCTCGTGTAGTGGTGGCCGGTGAGCAGGTCGGGCGGCTGGACCGGGAGCTCGTCGTGGGTGTGCATCAGCTCCCAGGCCCCGTCCCGCCACCGGCTCAGCTCCCAGGCGCGCACCTCACCGGTCCGGACCTCGCGCAGGCGGTAGCGCCAGCCCGCCACGTCGTCGGTCTCCGCGTCGGTGAGCACCAGCGGCCGCAGGAAGCTCATCCCGAAGCCCGGGTCGGCCAGCAGCCGCTCGCCGTCGAGCTCGACCACGACGACGCAGTGGGTGCGGGCGGTGGTCTGCGGGGGGCCCACCCGGCCCAGGCGCCGGGTGACGGCGTACCCGAGCCGCTCGAGCACGGCGGCGAGGAGCGTGCTGTGCTCGAAGCAGTAGCCGCCGCGGCCCCGGCCCACGAACTTGGCCTGCACCTGCTCCAGCCCGACGCCGGGGTGCTGGTCGAGCACGACGTCGATGTTGTCGAAGGTGAACGTGCGCACGTGGGCCTCGTGCAGCGCGTCCAGCGCGGCGCGCGAGGGCGGCCGTGCGGGCTGGCCGACCCGCGCGAGGTAGCCGTCGAGGTCGAGGCGGTCGGTCTGCCAGAGATCGGTCTGCCGGGGATCGGTCACCCTGCATCCTGGTGCCGCAGCGCCCGGATGGCCATGGCCAGGGCCAGGGCGAGCAGCACCAGCCCGGTGCCCAGCGCGAGCCGCAGGCCGGCGTCCGGCGAGGACCCGAGCCCGTACGCCGTCACCAGCAGGGCCGCGCCGATGGAGGCGCCGATCCGCTGGCCGGTCTGCAGCGCCCCACCCGCGGCGCCGCCCATCCGGGGCGGGACCTCCGAGAGGGTGAGCGTGATGTTGGGGGAGACCACCGCGCCGCCGCCGAGCCCGGCCAGCAGGAGGGTGGGGACCGACCACGGCCAGAACGGGTCGCGACCGGGCGCCAGCAGGAGGAACAGCACGATGCCGGTGATCATCACCAGCAGGGCCGCGACGGTGAGCCGGCGACCCGCGTCGGAGACGTAGCGGCCCGCGACCGGGGCGGCCACGGCCGACCCTGCGGCGAACGGGATGATCAGCAGCCCCGCCTCGAGCGGCGAGTAGTGGCGACCCTCCTGGAGGTAGACCGAGACGACCAGGATGAGCCCGGTGAAGCCCGTGAAGTAGAGCGTGCCCACCCCCATCCCGTTGACGTAGCCCGGCAGGCTCCGGAGCAGGCCGATGTCGAGCAGCGGTGCCTTGTCGTGCCGGAGCAGGCGCAGCTCCCAGCGCACGAAGGCCACCGCGAACACCGGCACCAGCACCAGCAGGAGCAGCGGCAGCCGGGCGCCACCCTCCACCCTGACCACGGGGTAGAGCAGCGTGAGCACGGTGAGGCCCAGCAGGAGGGCACCCACCAGGTCGATCCGGGCGCCCCGCTCGACCGCGTCGGGGTCGCGGCGGGGGACCATCCGGGCGACCGCCAGCGCGGCGACCAGCCCGATGGGCAGGTTGATGAGGAAGAGCCACCGCCAGCCGTCCTGCTCGCCCGCCACCGCGATGATGAGCCCGCCCAGCACCGGACCCACCGCAGACGCCGTCGACACGGTGAAGCCGAAGAGCCCGAAGGCCCGCGCCCGCTCCCGGCCGCGGAACAGCTGCTGGATCAGCCCGGAGTTCTGCGGGGTGAGCAGGCCCGCGGTCGCGCCCTGCAGCAGCCGGGCGGCCACCACCAGCGGGGCGTTGGGGGCCAGGCCGACGGCCGCCGAGGACACCACGAACCCGGCCAGGCCGACGAGCATCATGGTCCGGCGCCCGTAGGCGTCGCCGAGCCGCCCGCCCGCGACCAGGGTGAGCCCGAAGGTCAGCGCGTAGCCGGACACCACCCACTGGATCGTGGAGGCACTGGTGTGGAGCCCGGCCCGCATCGAGGGGATGGCCACGTTGACGATCGACACGTCCAGCAGCGACATGAACCCCACGACCAGGGCCACGCCCAGGATCCGCCACCGGTGGGGGTGGGGGACGTACTCCTCCGGCTCGGGCTTCTCCGCCGGTACGTCGACTGCGTGCTCGGTCATCGCCCACACAGTGCCCAACCGGCGGTTAGGTTGGCAGGCATGAACACGTTCCGGACCGACGGCGGCGACGGTTCAGGTCGTCCGGACATGGTCGACTGGGACCTCGCCGTCCGCATCGGCTCCCGCCTCGCGGGCGAGGGTCCGTCCGTCGGCCGCGACGAGGCCCCGGCCATCGTGGAGGAGCTGCGGGCGGGCGCCGACCGCTCGACCGGCCTGGTCCGCGAGTACACCGGCCTGGTCGCGCGCGACCACAGCGCCCCGGTGCTCGTGGTCGACCGTGCGGGCTGGGTGCAGGCCAACGCCGACGCCTTCGCGACCCTGCTGGCGCCGATCGTGGACAAGCTCACCGAGAAGAAGCCGCCGACGGGCCTGACCGCTGCGGTCGGCTCGCGGATCACCGGTGCCGAGGTGGGCGGCGTGCTCGGCTTCCTGGGCTCGAAGGTGCTCGGCCAGTTCGACCCGTTTCACGCGCCCGACGGCCGGCTGCTGCTGGTCGCGCCCAACATCGTCCACGTCGAGCGCGAGCTCGGCGCCGACCCGCACGACTTCCGGCTCTGGGTCTGCCTGCACGAGGAGACCCACCGCGTGCAGTTCACCGCGGTGCCGTGGATGCGCGACCACATGTTCGGGCAGATCCAGGAATTCGCCGCGACCATGGAGCCCTCGGGGGTGCTGGAGGACGGCCTGAGCCGGATCGTCGAGGGCCTGCGCAACGCCCGGTCGGGGTCCGGAGGCAGCCTCCTCGACGTGGTCGGCACGCCGGAGCAGAAGGCGCTCCTCGACGGCCTGACCGGCGTGATGTCGCTGCTCGAGGGCCACGCCGACGTGGTCATGGACGGCGTGGGCCCCAAGGTCATCCCCTCGGTGGCCAAGATCCGGGCCGCCTTCAACGAGCGGCGCAAGGGCGTCGGGGTCCTCGACCGCGTGCTGCGCCGCGTGCTGGGGCTGGACGCCAAGATGGCGCAGTACCGCGACGGGGCCGCCTTCGTCCGCGCGGTGGTCGACCGGACCGGCATGTCGGGCTTCAACGTCGTCTGGGAGGCGCCCGAGCACCTCCCGTCCAAGGCCGAGATCGCGGACCCCGACGCCTGGATGGCCCGCGTCCTGAGGACCTGATCGCGGTGCCGCCCACTTCCAGTAACTCAGTGTCCAGCCCGCTGCCCCGGGGCTGCAACGCCGTGACAGCGGGCTGGACACTGAGTTACTGCTGCCCCGGGGCCGAGGCGGAGGGGCCGGCCTGATGAGCCTGCACCCCTCGGTGGCGGCGGTGCGGGTCGCCGTACGCCGGACCCTGGCCGAGCTGGTCGCGGAGCAGCCCGGGGGAACGCCGCCGCCGGACGCGGCGGTGCTGGTGGCCTGCTCCGGGGGCGCTGACTCGCTGGCGCTGCTCTCGGCGACGGTGTTCGAGGGCCCGAAGCTCGGGCTACGGGTGATCGGGGTGACGGTCGACCACGGCCTGCAGCCCGACTCGGCCCAGCACGCCACCCACGTGGTCGGGCAGATGGCTGCCCTGGGCGCGGACGAGACCGCCGCCGCCCGGGTCGAGGTGCGCGGTGGCGACAAGGGCCCGGAGGCGGCCGCCCGCGAGGCGCGCTACGCGGTGCTGGACCAGATGGTCCAGCACTTCGGCGCGGTGGGCGTGCTGCTCGGCCACACCCTCGACGACCAGGCCGAGACGGTGCTGC
>CAZEPK010000334.1:0-5323 GCA_964514085.1 uncultured Nocardioides sp. | reverse complement strand
CCTCTCCGAACGCGAGCGCACGGTCCGCTACGAGGTCGACCGCTGGGGCAACATCTGGCCCGTCTCCGCCGCCTGACCGGCCGAGTCGGCGTTGCTGCTGACGAGTAACCGGCCGAGTCGGCGTTGCTGCTCGCGAGTAACCCGCCGACCCGTCGTTACTGCTCAGCAGTAACGACGGGTCGCGCTTGACACGTGTCAATCGGCACGGCTGAATCAGCGCCGTGACGACCGAGCGACCCACCAGACCCCTCCGCGTCGTCCAGTGGGCCACCGGCGGCGTGGGCAAGGCGGCCATCGAGGGCGTGCTCAGCCACCCCGACCTGGAGCTGGTCGGCTGCTGGGTGCACTCGGCCGACAAGCACGGCCGCGACGTCGGCGAGATCCTCGGCACCGGGCCGGTCGGCGTGGCCGCGACCAGCAGCGCGGAGGAGGTCCTGGCGCTGGACGCCGACTGCGTCGTCTACAGCCCCCTGGTGCCCAACGACGCCGAGGTGGCGGCCCTCCTGCGCTCGGGGAAGAACGTCGTCACGCCGGTCGGCTGGATCTACCCCGACCCGGCCAAGGTGGCCGACCTCGAGGCCGCCTGCGCCGAGGGCGGCTCGACGCTGCACGGCACCGGCATCCACCCCGGCGGCATCACCGAGCGCTTCCCGCTCATGGTCTCGGCGGTGAGCGCGCGGGTCACCCACGTGCGCGCCGAGGAGTTCTCCGACATCCGGACCTACGGCGCGCCCGACGTGATCCGGCACGTGATGGTCTTCGGCGGCACGCCCGAAGAGGCCCTAGCCAGCCCCATGGCGGCGCTGCTCGGCGGCGGCTTCCGGTCCTCGGTGCGGATGGTGGTGGCGGAGATGGGCTTCGACGCCGACCCGCACGTGGAGACGCTGCAGGAGGTCGCGGTGGCGACGGCGCCCATCGACTCGCCGATCGGAGTGATCGAGCCGGGCCTGGTCGCGGCCCGGCGGTTCCACTGGCGGGCGCTGGTAGACGGCGTACCGGTCGTCACCGCCACCGTGAACTGGCTGATGGGTGAGGACCACCTGGACCCCGACTGGAGCTTCGGGCCGGAGGGGGAGCGCTTCGAGGTCGAGGTGACCGGCGACCCGAGCGTGAAGCTGACCTTCAAGGGCCTGCAGCCGGAGTCGATCGAGGCCGGGCTGGTCCGCAACCCCGGGATCGTCTCGACCGCCAACCACTGCGTGAACGCCATCCCGTACGTCGTGGCCGCCGCCCCGGGCATCAAGACCTACCTGGACCTGCCGCTCATCGCCGGTCGGGCGGCGCCGTCGGTGGGGCGGGGTCAGGCCAGGAGATGAGCATCCTCGACAACTTCCGCCTCGACGGGAAGGTCGCCGTCGTCACCGGCGGTGGGCAGGGCATCGGCCGCGGGATCGCCATCGGCTTCGCCGAGGCCGGCGCGGACGTGGTGGTCGGCGCGCGGACCCAGGCCGACCTCGACGAGGTGGTGGCCCGCGTCGAGGCAACCGGCCGCCGGGCGCTGGCCGTGGTGACCGACGTGCTCGTCGCAGAGGACCGGGAGCGGCTGGTGGCCGCGGCGGTGGAGCGGTTCGGGCGCCTCGACGTGCTGGTCAACAACGCGGGCGGCACCGGCCCGCGCGCCGCGATGCAGACCTCCGAGCGATTCTTCGAGATGGCCATGCGGTTCAACGTCGTCTCGCCGTTCCTCATGAGCCAGCTGGCCGCCCAGGCGATGGTCGACACCGCCGGGTCCGGCTCCATCGTCAACATCTCCTCCCGCTCGGCCGACCTGGTGATGCCCTCCTTCGCGGCGTACGGCGCAGGCAAGGCCGCCCTCAACCAGCTCACCCGCAACCTGGCCGTGGAGCTGGCGCCGCTGGTGCGGGTCAACGCGATCGGTGTCGGCGGCGTGGCCACCAAGGGCCTGGAGGTGGTGCTCACCGACGACGCCCTGCGGGCGCAGTTCGAGGCCAACACCCCGATGCACCGGCCGGGCCAGCCGGAGGACATCGCCTGCGCCGCGCTGTACTTCGCCTCGCCCGCCTCCTCCTGGGTGACCGGCAAGGTGCTCCAGGTCGACGGCGGCACTGAGAAGCCCTCCCTGGAGGTGCCGGTCCCGCCGCTCAGCCCTCGTCGGGGTAGTCCGTGACCCTGCCGCCCACAGCAGCGGCGGCGAGGGGCCAAAAGGTCACGGACTACCGCGGCCTGGCGACCGGGTGGCGGCCCGGGGCGGTAGGGTCTGCCTCGATCGACATCCTTCAACGGGCCGTCCAGAGAGGCGGACAAGGGGGTCACTGCACCGATGTGCGCCCAGCCCAGCCCTGCAGAGCAGGAAGCGTCCTCACCCGGCACCGCGCCAGAGCCCGCGCCGGATCCATCAGGACGCACGGTCCTCGACGACCGTGACATCGCGCGGGCCCTGACCCGCATCTCCCACGAGATCCTCGAGCGCAACAAGGGCGCCCGCGACCTCGTGCTGCTCGGCATCCCCAGCCGCGGCGTGCCGCTGGCCCGGCGGATCGCCGAGCGCGTCGCCGCCGTCGAGGGGTACGACGTCCCGGTCGGCTCGCTCGACGTGACGATGTACCGCGACGACCTGCGGCTCAAGCCGGCCCGCACGCTCATGAGGACCGAGATCCCGCCGGGCGGCGTCGACGGCAAGGTGGTCGTGCTGGTCGACGACGTGCTGTTCAGCGGGCGGACCATCCGGGCCGCCCTCGACGCGCTCAACGACGTGGGCCGCCCCGCCGCCGTCCGGCTCGCCGTCCTGGTCGACCGCGGCCACCGCGAGCTGCCGATCCGGGCCGACTTCGTGGGCAAGAACCTCCCGACCTCCCTGGTCGAGCGGGTCCGCCTGCGGGTGGCCGAGATCGACGGCGCCGACGAGGTCACGATCGAGGGCACGCCCGGGGGAGGTGCGTCGTGAAGCGGCACCTGCTGAGCGCGGCCGACCTGACCCGCGAGGACGCCGAGCTGGTCCTCACCACCGCCGAGGAGATGCGCTCGCTGGCGGACCGGCCCATCAAGAAGCTCCCGGCCCTGCGCGGCCGGACCGTGGTCAACCTGTTCTTCGAGGACTCCACCCGGACCCGGATCTCCTTCGAGGCCGCCGCCAAGCGGCTCAGCGCCGACGTCATCAACTTCGCGGCCAAGGGGTCCAGCCTGAGCAAGGGCGAGAGCCTCAAGGACACCGCGCTGACGCTGGAGGCCATGGGCGCGGACGCCGTGGTGGTCCGGCACGGCTCGAGCGGGGCGCCGCACCGGCTGGCCCACTCGGGCTGGGTGCGCTCCAGCGTGGTCAACGCCGGCGACGGCACCCACGAGCACCCGACCCAGGCGCTCCTCGACGCGTTCACGATGTGGCGCCACCTCGGCGGGTCCCGGCCCGGCGGTCTGGAGGGCCGGCGGGTCGCCATCGTCGGCGACGTCCTGCACAGCCGGGTGGCCCGCTCCAACGCGCTGCTGCTGCGCACCCTCGGCGCCGAGGTCACCTTGGTCGCGCCGCCGACGCTGCTGCCGGTCGGGGTGGAGGGCTGGCCGGTCGAGACGTCGTACGACATCGACGCGGTGATCCCCAAGGCCGACGCGGTGATGATGCTGCGGGTCCAGCGCGAGCGGATGAACGGCGGCTTCTTCCCCACGCCGCGCGAGTACAGCCGCCGCTACGGGCTCGACGCCCGCCGGATGGCCACGCTCCAGGACCACACGATCGTCATGCACCCCGGGCCGATGGTCCGCGGCATGGAGATCACCGCTGACGTGGCCGACTCGGCGCGCTCGGTCATCGTCGAGCAGGTCACCAACGGCGTCGCCGTCCGGATGGCCGTGCTCTACCTGCTGCTGGGTGGCAGCGAACCCGCCGTCGGAGGAGACGAGTGACCAGCTACGTGATCCGGCGGGCCGCCGTCCTGGGCGGCGCGCCGACCGACCTGCTGCTCGAGGACGGCGTCATCGCCGCGGTCGGCGACCGCCTCGACGCGGGCGGCGCGGAGGTCGTCGAGGCCGCGGGGCTGATCGCGCTGCCGGGCCTGGTCGACCTGCACACCCACCTGCGCGAGCCGGGCCGCGAGGACGCCGAGACCGTGGAGAGCGGGACGTCGGCCGCGGCGCGCGGTGGCTTCACAGCGGTGCACGCCATGGCCAACACCGAGCCGGTCGCCGACACCGCCGGCGTGGTGGAGCAGGTCTGGCGGCTGGGCCGCGAGGCCGGGCACTGCGACGTCTACCCGGTCGGGGCGGTCACCGTCGGGCTGGCGGGGGAGCGGCTGGCCGAGCTCGGCGCCATGGCCGACTCCGCGGCCCGGGTGCGGGTCTTCTCCGACGACGGCCGCTGCGTCAGCGACGCGGTGCTGATGCGCCGGGCGCTGGAGTACGTCAAGGCCTTCGACGGCGTCATCGCCCAGCACGCCCAGGAACCGCGCCTGACCGAGGACGCCCAGATGAACGAGGGCGAGCTGTCCGGACGGCTGGGCCTGGCCGGCTGGCCCGCGGTGGCCGAGGAGGCGATCATCGCGCGCGACTGCCTGCTGGCCGCGCACGTCGGCTCCCGGCTCCACGTCTGCCACGTCTCGACGGCCGGCTCGGTGGAGATCGTCCGCGACGCGAAGCGGAAGGGTTGGAACGTCACCGCCGAGGCCTGCCCGCACCACCTGCTGCTCACCGACGAGCTGGCTGCGACCTACGACCCGATCTACAAGGTCAACCCGCCGCTGCGCTCGCGCGCCGACGTCGAGGCGCTGCGCGAGGGCCTGGCCGACGGCACCATCGACGTGGTCGCGACCGACCACGCGCCCCACCCGCACGAGGACAAGGACTGCGAGTGGGCCGCGGCGGCCTTCGGGATGCTGGGGCTGGAGACCGCGCTGTCGATCGTCCAGGAGACGATGGTCGACCCCGGCCTGCTCGACTGGGCCGGCGTGGCCGAGCGGATGTCGGCCGCCCCCGCGCGGATCGGCCGGGTGCACGACCACGGCCAGCCGCTCGAGGTCGGTCAGCCGGCCCACGTGGTCCTCTACGACCCGGCGGTGCGCCGGGCGGTCGAGGCCAGCGCGTCGGCCTCGCTGAGCCGCAACACGCCGTACGCCGGCATGGAGCTGCCCGGTCAGGTGGTGGCGACGTTCCTCCGCGGCCGGCCGACCGTCCTCGACGGCAAGCTCTGCTGAGACCGGCTGAGGGTCAGCAGCGACGCAGGTCGCGCAGCAGCATCGTGACGTGCTCGAAGTGCTCCTGGAGCACCGGGAGCGCGGCCACCGCGGCCTGCTTGACGGCCGGCTCGGTGCCCTGGAGGGCCTCCATGCTGGTCATGGCGATCACCAGCTGGTGGTCGCCCCACTGGAACGGCACG
>CAZEPK010000333.1:0-5362 GCA_964514085.1 uncultured Nocardioides sp. | reverse complement strand
CGTTGGAGGCCCGGCAGCGCGGCGGCCGCCCGGTCGTGGTCCTCGACCCGTTCCACGCGGCCCCCGGCACCCCCGAGCTGGTGTGGGACCCGATCGCCGGCTGTGAGGACGCGATGCTCGCCGAACGGCGAGCGAAGGCGTTTTCGAACGGGACCATCAAGGGCGCCACCTCTCAGTCCTCCGACCAGGCCGCCCGGTTTTATGCCGGCGAGTGCGCGAAGGTCCTGCAGGCCTACTTCCATGCCGCGGCGATCGCCGGCATCGGTCTGGAGGAGGTGCTGATGTGGGTCTCCAGTCCGCGGGAGTACCCGCAGGCGGAGGAGATCCTGCGTACCCACGCGGCCGCGGAGCCGCTGTGGGACGGTCTGCTCCGTGGCGCCCTGTACGGCGACGAGCGGACCGCAGGCAACACGATCACCACCGTCCAGCAGTCCATGGCGCTGTTCTTCCAGCGCTCGATCAGGGAACGTTGCGTCCCCTCCGCTACGCGGCCGGCCACCGATGTCGAGGCCCTGATCAAGGCGGGCGGCACGATCTACCTGCTAGGCCGCGACGACCCTTACGCCAGTGCGTCGCCGCTGATGACGGCTGTCACCGAGCAGATCCTGGACACGGCCAAGCGGTTGGGGGAGACCTCCCCGCACGGGCGCCTGTGCCCGCCGTTCCTGGCCTGCTTGGACGAGCTCCCCTCGACGGCGCCGATCCCGACGCTGTCCACCCGGATGGCCAACGAGCGTGCGCTCGGGCTGTCGTTCATCCTCGCTGCGCAAACGTGGCGACAGTTCGTGGTCTGCTACGGCGAGGACGAGGCCCGCACCATCTACGGGCTGTCGAACAACCTGGTGGTCTTCGGAGGCGGCAAGGACATCCGCTTCTACCAGGAGCTCTCCGACCTGATCGGGTCGACCAGCCACACCGAAACCAGGTACTCCTCGCGCGGCCACGAGCTGTTCGGGGTCATGGACCGCTCCTACGACCAGCGCAGGGTGCCGATCCTCGAGCCGGCCGAGCTGCGCCGCATCGAGCAGCGCAAGGCCCTAGTCCTGGCCGAGATGTACGACCCGATCATCGCGAACCTGCACCGCTGCATCGAAGGCAAGCGCGGCAAGCAACTACTGGCCACACAGAAGCGTGCCCGGCGTACAGCCCGCGGCCAAGACATAGCCACGGCCAGGCCCCTCGACCAGCTGGTCCCGCGTCAGCCGACGGCGCCTACCGAGACCGTGTCCCGTACCCGGCAGCGGCTCGGGATGCCGAAGTAGGCGAGGAGTGCCGATGACGACGATGCACCCCTCTGAGGTCGCCTCCCGTGCCGCGGGCGGGGCCGCCGCCCCGAACGGCAACGGGATGATGCCTCTGGTCGGGCTGATGGTGCGCCCGTTCCCCGAGCCCGGACCGACGATCCGTTCGGCGATGGAGCAGCTGCAGCAGGCCACGGTGGAGCCACCGGCCGATGAGGAGGCGCTGCGCGAGCTCGCGCAGATGCCGCGGCCGTGGGACCCGGCCACGTGTATCGGCCTGATGCGCACTGAACTCTGGGTGTGGCTGGACATGGTCGCGATGTGGCTCAACGAGCAGCACCTGTGGAACGTGACCCGCCCCGGCATCCCCGAGTGCTGGCCCGCGCACCCACATGTGGTTCACGACCTGGCCGTGCTGGCCTGCAGCCGCTACTACACCAGCTTCGCGGTGACTCCGGCTGCGTTGGAGGACTGGCATCGCTACGGACTCCCCGGCTTCCTCGAGCGGCTGCGTGACCGGCTCGGCGAAGGCTGCCAGCCGAGCAAGCACCAGCCCCGGCCCCGTCGCGAGCGCGACGAGAGTCACGCCTCCGACCGAGTGCGCCGCGGCCGCCGGCAGCGCTACCGAGACGACGTCGACCGTGCCGGCGAACAGGCAGCGGTCACCAGCAAGCCTGACTACACCAAGGACGACGACGACCTTCACGAGAGGTGGTAGCGAGACGATGGCGACTCCAGACAACGACAGCCGGCGACTCCGGCTCGTCGACGACCAACAGGACCCGACCGACGACCCGGTGACACTGGCCGGCGAGCTCACCGGAAAGCAGGCGGCCGCGTTCGCGGCGCTGGTCGCCGACGCCAACCAGACCGCAATCAACTGCACCCTCGACCAGATGAACGCCGAGCAGCTGCGCGCGCTCGCGGTGGCACTTGCCACCCAGGTCAACGCCGCCGAGAGCGCAAACGGCGAGGTGGCCGACGTCGGCCCCGACGGCATCTGCGCGATCGCGATCGCGACCGCCGCACAGTCTTTCGGCACCACGCGCGACGCCGTCCTCAGCGCCGACCGCCACCGCGCGGTGACCGACGCACGTGCCGTGGCCATGACCGCGGCACGGCGCGGCGGCCTGACCCTGCCTGCCATCGCGTCGTACTTCGGCAAGGACCACACCAGCGTCATGTACGCCCAGACCAAGGTCGCGAACAACCCGCGACTCAGCGCGGTCTGCACCCGCATCGTCGACCAGCTCGACGAGCACTACGCGGAGCCGACCAGCATCCCAGCCGAGGACCCCGACGCCGCGGCGAACAGCCGCAGCACCACCCTGCAGCTCGCGGCCCTCGACCAGGCAGGCAACGACACCGCTCGCCGCCACCATGACGACGACAGCCAGCGGCCCACCGTCTCGTCCGCACCCACCAGGTAGGGCAGGCACCAGCGGAATGCTGACCCGGGGCCAGCAGCAACTGTTGGGCGCGCTTGGCGCCGGAATGGCGGCCGACGCTCTCCTCGATCGCCTCCGGGAGCGCGGAACACTGGAAGGCGGTCGCTCGGCGCCGCAGGAGGGCTGCTGGATCAGCTACAACCGCAAGGCGGTCTGGCTCGAAGACCACTCCGAGTCTTCCGCAGCATTGCGGGCGGCTGGCGACGCCGGCGCAACAGATAGCGGGCAGGCGTGGCGCCGGATCGAGCCGGAGGTCGTGCTGAAGGTGACCTGGACCGAGGCCGCGGCGTACGGCGCGAGCCTGCCGCAGGCTTTGCGCAACGAGCTGGACACGCTGCGACGCACCGAGCGCGACGAGAACCGCAGCTGGAGCGAGTTCAGCGATGAACGTGGCGGCTGGCCCCACCGCCGTCGCTTCGACTCCGACGAAGAACACCAGGTCGCACAGGCCGAATGGGACGCCGCCCACGGCAAGCACCTGGTGGCGCTGCGTGACCTGTGGGACCACCAGAAGTCGGCGATCGCCCGTGCCCTTCCACTCACCGTCGATGACGAACCCGTGGACCTCCTCGAACTCCTCGACCAGCAACTAGCGGCACCAGCATCTCCTGCGTCGACCCCGGCTGCGGCGCTGCAAGCCGGCGCTCTGCGGGGCGCGACCACCAACCCGTCAACGACGTCGGCGACACCCGACGAGGGACTCTCCACGCTGCCGAGGAGCGATCCGAGCATCGGCCGCTGACCCCTTGGCAGAACCCAACCGAAGATGTCGGACCGCCGGATCGGCTTGCGGGGACGACCGGATCTGCCGATGAGCGGTCTTCCCCCAGGGCGCACCATGGAGGCATGGATATTGAGTTGCTGGTCGTGCCTGACTGCCCCCACGAGGCGTCAACTGCCGAACTCCTCCGCACTGCCCTGGACGACGTGGGCCTCGGAGCGATGGGCTTTGCGGTGACCGTCATCGACTCGCAGGAGGAGGCCGAAGCCCGGCACTTCGTCGGCTCGCCGACGATCTGCCTAGACGGCGCGGATGTCTTCCCACACCCGGACCAACCCGCGTCGATCGCCTGTCGGCTCTACCCAGGCGCGGACGGTGTGCCGGACCTGCGTGACCTGAGGCAGGCGTTGAAAAGGGCCGCTGCTGCGTCGGTAGCGCGTTGAGTCAGGCGGGGTAGTCCCGCAGGTCGCTACTGGTGCGGGCGCCCTCGCTGTGCAGCCAGCGGATCACGTCGTGAGCCCCCGCTCGGGCTGCGATGTCGAGGGGTGTTGCGTTCTCCCAGCCGGGGAGGAAGTTCAGGTCGGCGCCACGAGCCGCGAGTCGCTGCGCGGTCTCCAGCTGCGCCCCGTGACAGGCGGACCAGAGGGACTCGTTGAGGTCCTCGGGAGTTGAACGTGGGTCGTCGAGGCGGGCGAGCAGCCCGTCAGTCATGCCGACGGCGGCAAGATCGAAGTGGCTGGTTCTCGCGCCACGGACCACCAGTTCTCGGGCGGCGTCCCAGCAGCCAAAGGCGGTGGCATCGCCCAGTGGGGTGCCGCCAGCGATCACGCCCCCCTCCGCATCGATGTCTGCGCCCAAGTCGAGCAAAGCACGCAGTGCGTCGAGATCATCGGAACTTGCCGCCCAGTGCAGTGCTGTCTCCTCGTGGGGTCCACGGAACCGTCCGTTGACGTCCGAGCCGGACTCGACGAGGAGGGCGATGCTCTCGGCCACGTTGGGGAAGTGACCTGGCCAGTCAGTGGCGACGTGCAACAGAGTGCGAGACATCCCATCGGGATCGTCGTCACCAAGCCGGGCTTTTGCCAAGGTGGCGTGGTCGGCCAGTAGTTGTCGGAGTTCACCGACGTGGCCAGCGTGAATGGCAGCCACGACAGCTAGTGCCGTCGGATCGAGAGTGCTGATCGTGGTCACGGATACCTCCGCTCCCACGCTAGCGGTCCTCCGACCAAGTTGCGCCAGCGCCCGGATCTGGCACCCCTCTGTGTCAAGCGCTGCTCTGGACGAGGCTCTTCACTGCAACCGGCTTGCGGCGTAGCGTCGGTTTCGCGGGTCCGGGAAGTGGCTGATCCGAAGTGTCGATGAGCGGGTGTGAGTCGACCGCGCTGGATTCTTGAGTCGCCCCGCAGTGCCCTCCCGGGCCCGCACCCTCGGCCGGCTGTGCGTCACGGACGAGCTGGCGGAACACCACGTCGGACAGCCGTCGCTTCAGACAGCGCAGCGCTTCGAGCGGTGTCTTCCCGGCGGCGAGCTGGCGCCGGTAGTAGACGCGACCCTCAGTGTCGTGGCGGATCTGCACGATGGCCGCGACGTGCAGGACGTGGTTCATTCGCCGGTTCCCGGCCCGCGACAGGCGGTGGCGGTGCTGGTCACCGGACGATGCGTCTAGTGGTGCGGTGCCGGTCCAGGACGCGAACCGGTTGCGGTCGGCGAACCGGGCCACGTCGCCGACGTCGGACAGGATCCGGGCGGCAGCGGCTGGGCCGATCCCGAACAGGTCCATCAGGTGCGACCCGCGGGCGGCGACTGCTTCGGTGAGCTCAGCCTTGAGCTTCTTCAGCTTGGCGTCCAATGCGACCAGGTCGGCGATCTCCTCAGCGGCCATCCGGCGGCGGGTCTTGCCCGCGATATCGCGGGGCCGCACGCCTGCCAGCATCGTCTTAGCCCGGGTCGCG
>CAZEPK010000332.1:0-5376 GCA_964514085.1 uncultured Nocardioides sp. | reverse complement strand
TCCCAGCACCGGCTCGCGCGGCTTCGAGGCTCCTCGCCGGAGCCCGTCGCACCTGCGCCACCGCAGGCCGTCCCTGAGGCGTTCTTGAGGCACTTCGAGCGACCGGCTGCCGACTGCCGGCACTAGCGTCGTGGCCATGACCAGCTCGCTCACCGCTCACGCCGCCGCTGCCCGGCTCACGCCCGCCGACGTCCGTCTCGAGGACTTCGTCGCCCTCGTCGAGCAGACGACCGACCCCGCGGCGTACCCGCACGCCGACCGGGTGGAGCAGGGCGTCCTGGTCTACGACGCAGAGGGGCTCCGGGCGGCGACGGCCACCGAGGGTGGTCGCGACGAGGTGTCCGCCGAGCTGGTCCGGGCCCTCACCGACGGTCCGGGGGTCGTCGTCTTCGAGCGGGCGTTCCCCGACCTCGAGGTGGTCGACCGCGTGACGGCGGTCTTCGACGAGATCATCGCCGAGGAGGAGGCGGCCGGCGGGCCGGCCGGGGACCACTTCGCCCCTCCGGGCGCGAACAGCCGGGTCTGGAACGCGCTGGAGAAGCTGGCGGTCAAGGACCCGGACGCCTTCGTCGCCTACTACGCCAACGACGTCATCGCCTTGGCCTCCTCGGCCTGGCTCGGGCCGGGCTACCAGGTCACCTCGCAGGTCAACGTGGTCCGACCGGGCGGCCAGGCCCAGGAGCCGCACCGCGACTACCACCTCGGCTTCCTCAGCGACGGGGTCGTCGCGCGCTACCCCACCCACGTGCACGCGCTGTCGCCCGTCCTCACCCTGCAGGGAGCGGTGGCGCACAGCGACATGCCGGTGGAGAGCGGTCCGACTCTGTACCTGCCGTACTCCCACCAGTACCTCCCGGGCTACCTGGCCTGGCGTCGCGAGGACTTCAAGCAGTGCTTCGCCCAGCGGCACGTCCAGCTGCCGCTGCGCAAGGGCGACGCCGGCTTCTTCAACCCGGCGCTGTTCCACGGGGCGGGCACCAACGTCTCCGCCGACATCCAGCGGATGGCCAACCTGCTGCAGGTCTCCTCGGGCTTCGGACGGGCCATGGAGCAGGTGGACCGCGCTCGCGTGGTGGAGGCCGTCTACCCCGCACTGCGGGCCAGCGGGCCCGACGGTGCCGGACTGGCCCACGCCGTCGCGGCGTCGGCCGAGGGCTACCCCTTCCCGACGAACCTCGACCTCGACCAGCCGGTGGGCGGACTGACCCCGGCGACCCAGGCCGAGCTGGTGCACCAGGCCCTGGCCGAGGCCTGGGAGCCGGCCACCCTCACCGCCGCACTGTCCGAGCACGCGGCGCGCCGGCGCACCTAGGGGCGATCGGCGAGCAGGCTGGCGGGCTCGTTGAACGGCGTCACGACCTGGATCTGCGAGGGGACGCTGACCGGGCTGCCCGGGAGCACTCCGCCCGCCTGGAGCAGGAGCCGGCAGGCCCGTCGCATGTCGGCGCGCAGGTCGTGGTGGAGGACCAGCGAGATGCGGCCGGTCCGCAGGAGCCGCCGGTTGTCGGCGTCGAGGTCGTGGGCCACGAAGACCCGGGGGCTCCGCCCCAGCTCGGCGAAGGCGTCGAGGATGGCCCGGTTGCCGCCACCGATCGAGTAGCACGCGGTGATCTCCGGCTCCGCCGCCAGCAGCTCGCGCGCCTCGGCCCACATGGTGGCGTCCAGGCCGTCGGTGTCGGTGACCTCGACCAGGGTCCGCCCCGGCGCGAGGTCGGCCATCGCCGCGCGGAACCCGGCCTCGCGCTCCTCCTCCCCGTGGAAGGCGGCGCTGCTCAGCGTGACGAGGACGGGGCCCTCGTCGTCCGAGAAGCTGGTCAGCAGGTAGGCCGCCGTGGCTCCCGCGGCGCGGTTGTCGACACCGACGTACGCCGCGCGCCGGCTGGCCGGCACGTCGGTGACGAAGGTGACGACCGGGATGCCGCGGTCGGCGAGGCGGCCCACCGCGGCCGCGACGAGCGGGTGGTCCGGCGCCTTGAGGATGACGCCGTCGGAGCCACGAGGGCCGAGCCGGTCCAGGAGGGCCGCCGCCGCCTCGGGGTCGCTGTGCTCGCTGAGCTGCGTCCGGCTGCGCAGCACCGCGGGCCGCAGCGAGGTCAGCTCGGCCTCCAGCGCCTGCCGGGAGGCGGTCGAGAACCGGTCGGGCGCCTGCATGACCAGGTCGAACAGCAGCGTCCGCCCCGACAGCTGGACCTGCGTCCGCTGCCGCTCCAGCTCCGCGACGGCACGCTCGACCTGGGTGATCGTCTCCGGACGCACGCCGTCGCGGCCGTGCAGCACCCGGTCCACGGTGGCGCGGCTCAGCCCGGACTGGACCGCGATGTCCGCGACCCGCGGTCGGTGCCCGGCGCTGCGCACGACACCGAGTGTGGGCCATCCTGTGGCCTGTGCCCACGACCCCTTTCACCCTGGCCGTCTGTGTCGAGATGGTCCTGCGCGACCAGCCGCTGGCCGACCGGGTCCGCCACGTCCACGAGCGGGGGTTCGCCGCGGAGATCTGGGACTGGACCACCAAGGACCTCGCGGAGCTGGGCGGGCTGGCGGAGTCGGGCGTCCGGTTTACCTCGATGACCGGGTACGTCGACGGCGAGCTCGTCGACCCGGACGGCGCCGAGGCGCTCCTCGCCTCGGCCGCGCGCTCGGTCGAGGCCTCGCGCCACCTCGGTGCCCCGAACCTGAACCTGCACGGCACCGGGCTCGACGACCGCGGGCTGCCGGTGCGCCCGGTCGAGGTGGTGACGGGCCCGATGTGGCTGGCCGCGCGCGACACCCTGGCCCGGGTGGCCGCGCTGGGGGAGCGGGAGGGCGTGGTGTTCACCCTCGAGAACCTCAACACCGCGGTGGACCACCCCGGCACGCCGTTCGCCCGCGCCGCCGACACCCGCGCGCTGGTCGCCGCCGTCGGCAGCTCCCACCTGCGGATGAACCTGGACCTCTACCACGCCCAGATCGGCGAGGGGAACCTCATCGAGCTGGTCCGCGACAGCGTGGGCCTCCTCGGCGAGGTGCAGGTGGCGGACGTGCCGGGACGCTGCGAGCCGGGCACCGGCGAGATCGCCTACCCGGCCGTGGCCCGCGCCCTGGCGGAGGCCGGGTACGCCGGGGTGGTGGGCCTGGAGGCGTTCGCGTCGGGTGAGGACGCTCAGGCGCTGGAGCGGTTCCGGACCGCCTTCACCCTCGACTGAGCCGCCCGGCACGTGGTCCGGCGCTCGACCAGCGTCGTCTCGATGCGCTCCACCACGCGCGGCGTGCCCGGGTCCTCGATCCGGTCGACCAGGAGCTCGACCGCCGCCGACCCGAACCGGGTGACTCCCTGGCACACGCTGGTGAGCTGCACCAGGTCGAGGCGGGCGATCTGGGAGTCGTCGTAGCCCACGACGCTGATGTCGTCGGGCACCCGCAGGCCGAGCGACTCGAAGACGCCCATGGCGCCCACCGCGACCAGGTCGTTGGCCGCCACCACGGCAGTGGGCACGGGGGAGAGCGCGACGATCCGGCGGGCGGCCTCCTGGCCGCCCTCGTGGGAGAACGTGCCGGGGAGCTCGACCGGCTGCAGCCCCAGCTCGCGCATGACGCGGCGGTAGGCCTTGGCGCGGTCCTTGGCCGACCGGTTGGAGCCGCCGGTGATGTGGACGATGTCGCGGTGGCCGAGCGCGGTGAGGTGCTCCAGGACCAGCCTGGCGGCCTGGTGCTCGTCGGTGGTGACCACGTCGACGCCGGGCAGCGAGGCGTCGCGGCCGATCAGGACGGTCGGCCACGACGCGGTGAGCGCGCGCAGCTCCTTGGTCGCCATCAGGGGGCTGAGCAGGGCCAGGCCCGCGACGCGGTGCTCCAGCAGGGTGCGGACCAGCGCCGCCTCCTTGGCCGCCGACCGGGTCCCGGGGGCCACGAGGAGGTCGAAGCCGGCCTGCTCGGCGGCGCTGGCCAGCGAGGAGTAGACCCCGCCGAAGTAGGGGTTGGTGACGTCGTTGATCAGCACCCCGAGCGTGCTCAGGCGCTTGCTGGCCAGGGACCGCGCGTAGGCGTTGGGGCGGTAGCCCAGCTGCTCGGCGGCCTGCAGCACGCGGCGCCGGCGCTGCTCGGAGACGTTGGGCTCGCCCCGCATCACCAGGGAGACCAGGGCACGGGAGACCTTGGCCTTCTTGGCCACGTCCTCCTGGGTCGGACCCACCGGCGTACCCCGATCGCGATGAAATGTCAGGACTTTGTGTAACGGTTCGGTAACGCCCCCTTGTGGGGTCGGTGTGACTGGCACCACAGTACCGGATTAGCGCGCGCTAACAAGTAGCGCGCGCTAACGCGCAAGAGGGCGCACAGCGGGCCGGGCCCGCGACCAAGGAGGAAGCATGAAGGCTCCGAAGCTCGGTCTGGCGGCCGCTGTGGCGGCCACCCTGATCCTGTCGGCCTGCGCCAGCGGGCAGGACGACGACAAGAAGGACAGCGACGCCAGTGGCGGCAGCAACTCCGACATCAAGATCTGCATGTACACCCACGGAGACGGCGGCGGCTTCTGGTCGGTGGCCAAGAAGGGCGCCGAGCAGGCGGCCAAGGACCTCGGGGTCGACCTGGACTACCAGGAGTCGAACAACGACGCCGAGGCGCAGGCCCAGCTGATCGAGGCCGGCGTCAGCGCGGGCTGCGACGGCATCGCCGTCTCCGCCCCCAACCCGGACGCCATCCAGGGCGCCATGGACAAGGCCAACGACGCGGGGATCCCGCTGGTCACCATGAACTCCGGCGCCTCGGTCTTCCAGGACCTGCACGCGTTCACCCACGTCGGCCAGGACGAGTTCATCGCCGGCCAGCAGGCGGGCCTGAAGTTCAAGGAGCTCGGCGCCACCAAGGTCCTCTGCCCGATCCAGGAGGCCAACAACATCGGTCTCCAGCAGCGGTGCGACGGCGCGAAGGACACCTTCGGCAACGTCGAGAACATCACGCTCTCGGCCGGTCTCGCGGACCTGTCCAAGAGCGAGGCGGAGATCCAGGCCAAGCTGGAGGCCGACACCGACATCGACGCCGTGTTCTCCCTGAACGCCGACATCGCCACCGGCTCCTCGATGCCCGCCTCCGAGGCCGTCGGTCGCGACATCGTCAACGGCACCGTCGACCTCTCCGGTGACGCGGTCCAGTCGATCATCGACGGCGACCTGGCCTTCGCGATCGACCAGCAGCAGTACGCCCAGGGCTACCTCCCGATCGTGCTGCTCTACCTGAACAAGATCAACGGCCACGTGCTGGGTGGCGGGCAGCCGATGTACACCGGCCCCGGCTTCGTCACGCAGGACAACGCCGAGCAGGTCCAGAAGCTGGCCGCGGCCGGCACTCGCTGATCACCTCCCGGGGCGGGCGGGCGGACGACGTCCGCCCGCCCCGGGAACC
>CAZEPK010000331.1:0-5404 GCA_964514085.1 uncultured Nocardioides sp. | reverse complement strand
CGGCTCGGACGCTGCCTTTTCCACGCCCCGACGCGACCGCGCCACGGCGAGAGCCACGGGCGTGGAAAAGCAGTGGCCGAGACGGTTCGTTGCAGCGCGGCGAGCACGCGGCGACGGAGTCGCCGCCATCAATACAGCTCGGCGCGCCGGACCGGCTCGGACGCTGCCTTTTCCACGCCCCGACGCGACCGCGCCACGGCGAGAGCCGCGGGCGTGGAAAAGCGGTGGCCGAGACGGTTCGTCAGAGCGCGCCGAGCAGGCGAAGCGAAGCGAGCCCATCAGCACAGCTCGGCGCGCCGGACCGGCTCGGACGCTGCCTTTTCCACGTCCCGACGCGACCGCGCCACGGCGAGAGTTGCGGGCGTGGAAAAGCGGTGGCCGAGACGGTCCGTCGAAGCGCGCCGAGCACGTGCGAGCGGAGTGAGCACCATTCAGTGCTGCGAAGCGTCCCGGATCTCCCCCACCAGCTCCTCGATGACGTCCTCGAGGGTGGCCACGCCGAGCGTGGTGCCGTCCGGGGAGACCACGCGGGCCATGTGGGCCCCGCGGCGCTGGAGGGTCTCCAGCGCGTCGTGGAGGAGGTCGGTCACCGCCACGGTCGCGAAGGGCCGGGTCCACTTGTCCTCGATGACCCGCTCGCGGCGAGCCTCGTCTGTCTCGAGCACGTCCTTGATGTGGAGGTAGCCCAGCAGCTCGCCGTCGGTGCCGGCCACGGGGAAGCGGCTGTAGCCGGTCCGGGCGCACAGGTCCTCGACGTCGGCGGCGGTGGAGCCGCGGCGCACCGTGGTGAGCGTCTCGGGGGCCATCAGCACCGTCGACACCGGCTTCTCGGTGAAGCCGAGGGCGCCGGCGAGCCGGTTGTACTCCTCGGGCTCGATCAGGCCCTCGCCGCGCGACTCCTCCACCAGCGCGGCGACCTCCTCGCGGGTGTAGGAGGAGGACACCTCGTCCATGAGGCGTACGCCGAACAGCCTCAGGATGGCCGAGGCGATCGCGTTGATCACCACGATGACCGGACGGAGCACCGTGACCACGCCCCAGATGGGCGGCCCCAGCACCAGCGCGGCGCGGTCGGGGCCGGCCAGCGCGATGTTCTTGGGGATCATCTCGCCCAGCACCACGTGCAGGTAGACCACGATGCCGAGGCCCACCACGAAGGCGATCGGGTGCAGCAGGCCCTCCGGCACGTGGGCCGCCTCGAGGACGGGCTCGAGGAGGTGCGCGACCGCGGGCTCGCCGACGGCGCCGAGGACCAGCGAGCACACCGTGATGCCGAGCTGGTTGACCCCGATGACCAACGACATGTTCTCCATGGCCCGCAGCGTGGTGCGGGCCATCCGGGACCCTTCCTCGGCGCGCGGCTCGATCTGGGTGCGCCGGGCGGAGACGAGCGCGAACTCGGCACCCACGAAGAACGCGTTGCCGAGCAGGAGCAGCAGCGCGACGAGCAGTGCGGTCCCGCCGCTCACGGCGCCTCCCCCTCGGCCGGGTCGTCGGGCTCGAGGAGCCGCAGCGTCAGGCGGTCGATGCGCAGCCCGTCCATGTGCTCCACGGTCAGGGTCACCATGTGCTCGCGTGGCCCGTCGTCGTCGTGGTCGACCCTCGGGACGACCACCTCGGCCAGGTCGCCGGTCGACGGCACCCGGCCCAGGACCTGCAGGACCAGGCCGGCCACGGTGTCGTAGTCCTCGCTCTGGGGCAGGGCCACCCCGGTGAGGTCCTCGACCTCGTCAGGGCGCAGCAGGCCCGAGAGGAGCCACGACCCGTCGCGCCGTCGCTGGGCCTGGTTGCCGAGGCGGTCGTGCTCGTCGGAGATGTCGCCGACGATCTCCTCGATGACGTCCTCGAGGGTGACGATCCCGGCGTGGCCGCCGTACTCGTCGAGGACCACGGCGAGCTGGAAGCCGTCCTCGCGCAGCAGGGCCAGCAGCGGGTCGAGCCGCAGCGAGTCAGGCACCACGATGGGCCGGACCATGAGGTGCTTGACCCGGGTGGTGGCGCGCTCGTGGACGGGCAGGGCGACGGCGTTCTTGACGTGGACGGTGCCGACGACGGTGTCCTCGGCGTCGAGGACCGGGAAGCGCGAGTGCCCGGACTCGCGGGCCAGCTCGATGATCCGCAGCGCCCGGTCCCCCTCCTCGAGGGACAGGGTGCGCACCCGCGGCGTCATGATCTCGCCGGCGGTCCGCGAGCCGAACTCCACCGACCGCTCCATCAGCTCGGCGGTGTCGGCGTCGAGGGTGCCGACCGAGGCGGAGCGGGCGATGAGGGAGGCCAGCTCGGTGGAGCTGCGCGCCGATCGCAGCTCCTCCTGCGGCTCGATGCCCAGGCGGCGGACCACGGCGTTCGCCGAGCCGTTGAGCAGCCGGATGGGCAGCCGCATCACTGCGGTGAAGCCGCGCTGGAAGCGCTGCGTGGCCTTGGCGGTGGCCATGGGTTTGGCCAGCGCCAGGTTCTTGGGCACCAGCTCACCGAAGATCATCGTGGCGAAGGTGCCGACGACCAGTCCGGTCGCGGCCGCGATCGGGGTGACGGCGCCGTCGGGGACGCCCACCCGGGACAGCGGGCCGTCGATCAGGTCGGAGACAGCGGGCTCGGCCAGGAATCCGATCGCCAGGTTGGTGACCGTGATGCCGACCTGCGCGCCGGAGAGCTGGGTGGACAGCGACTTCAGGGCCCGCTGCAGGCCCTGCGCGCTGGCGTCCCCGGCGGACGCCTCCTGCTCCACACGGGCCCGGTCGACGGTCACGAAGGAGAACTCGGCCGCGACGAAGACACCGCACGCCGCGACGAGGGCGAGGGCCAGCGCGAGCAGGAGGAGGGAGGTCGTCACGGTGCTCAGAAGTCTGTCAGACGGAGCAGCGCTGACCGCCGTTCGGCCCCAAGAGGTAGTCCGGACGGGCCACTGGGGTGGGTGTTCGCCGGTGCGGGCCCGCCGCGCTGCCTAGCGTGGCGAGCATGTGCGCCACGGCGGAGGCAGCAGGCACCGAGCCGTCCCGGCGCGGGCTCCTGAGGGCGGCCGCCACGGCAGGCGCCGGCTCGGCCCTGGCCGTGGCCTCGGGTGCGACCGTGCTGGCCGATCCCGCGGCTGCCGAGGCGCCGCGGAAGAAGAAGCGGACCTGCCGCTGCGCCTCGCGCAAGAAGTGCAGGTGTGCGTGCCGCGGCCACTACCGCGGCACCTGCCCGTGCGTGCGGTGCCACGGGCCCAAGAGCAAGGGCCCGTGCCCCTGCCACAAGCACGAGGGCCACCCGCCCACGGGTGACCCCGGAGGCGACCCGGGCGGCGACCCCGGCGACCCGGACGGTCCCCGGCCCCCGCTGCTCGACGACGTCGCCGGACGGCTGCTGGTCAGCAGGTTCAGCTTCGGGCTCACCCCCGCCCTGGTGGCGGAGGTCGACGCGGCGGGCGGTGCATTCCGGTGGTTCACCTCCCAGCTCACGCCCGCGGGGATCGAGGACGGGGCCGCCGAGGCGACGTACGGCTGGTGGCCCAGCCTGGCCAACCCGCCCGCCGTGGTCTGGAGCCGGCACACCGCCGGCACGGAGTACGGCTGGCAGCTCATGCAGAGCTACCAGCGGTGGCTGCTGATGCGGCGCATCCGCACGCGCCGGCAGGTGCAGGAGGTGATGACGACCTTCTGGGAGAACCACTTCAACGTGCCCGTCCAGGGCGACTCGGTCTTCGTGCACCGCGTCGACTACGGGCGCACCATCAGGTCCCTGGCCCTGGGCCGGTTCGAGGACCTGGTCAAGGCCGCGGTGGTCCACCCCGCCATGGGGCTCTACCTCGGCAACGCGGTGTCGACCAAGCTCCACCCGAACGAGAACCTGGGGCGCGAGCTGCTCGAGCTGCACACGGTCGGGCGCGGGGAGTACGACGAGGACGACGTCAAGGACTCGGCCCGGATCCTGACCGGCTGGCGGGTGGCCGGCGCGGGCGGCGGCTGGGCCGCGACGTACCAGCCCTCCGACCACTACGTCGGTCCGGTGTCGGTGATGGGCTTCTCCCACCCCAACGCCGACCCCGACGGCCGCGCCGTGACGATGGCCTACCTCTCCTACCTCGCCCGGCACCCCTCGACCGCACGGCGGATCGCCCGGAAGCTGTGCGTGAAGTTCTGCGTGGACCAGCCCTCGGGCGCGCTGGTCGACCTGCTGGCCGCCACCTACCTGGCCTCCGGCACCGCGATCGGGCCAGTGGTGCAGGCGCTGGTGCGGCACGCCGAGTTCCGGGCGACCACCGGCGGCAAGGTGCGCGACCCCTCCGAGGACGTGGTGGCGACCTACCGCGCGCTCGACGTCGGGATAGCCCAGCCCGCCTTGCCGGTCCCGGAGGGCCACGTGACCAACGCCCTGCTCTGGCAGTGCAACGGGCTGGGGGCCGAGCCCCACGCGTGGCCCCAGCCCAACGGGCAGCCGGCCGACAACGACTCCTGGGCCTCCCCCGTGCGTTTCGCGGCTTCGCTGAACCTCCACACGACGCTCAGCGGCGGCTGGTGGCCCACGGTCGGGGCGACGTACCGGACCCCGGTCTCCTGGCTGCCCGCCGCCAGCTGCACCCTCGAGCAGCTCGTGCAGCACCTCGCGGTGCAGGTGCTCAGCCAGCACTCCACCCCGGCCCTGGTCACCGCGGTGTGCCAGGTGACGGGCTACGCGCCCACCACGGTCATCACGGCGAACCACGCGGTCGCCAAGTGGATGTTCCCTTGGGTGATGACCACCCTGCTCGACTCTCCCCAGCACATGACGAGGTGACGCCGATGTCCACCGAACAGGCGTGCTGCGCGGAGTACGCGCGGATGGGTCGTCGCGGCTTCCTCGGCGGGGCGATGGCGGCGGGCAGCGTCCTGACGCTGGGCTCGGCCGTGCTCACCGCCTCCCCGGCCACGGCCGTCGCGGCCGACAGCGTGCTCGTCGTCCTCTCGCTGCGGGGCGCGGCGGACGGGCTCTCGCTGGCCGTGCCGTACGGCGACCCGGTCTACTACCAGGCCCGGCCCCGCATCGCCGTCCCCAGCGACCAGCTGCTGGCCAAGGACGGGTTCTTCGGGCTGCACCCGCGGCTGTCCGGCCTCATGCCGCTCTGGAACGCCGGCGAGATGGCGGTCATCCACGCCACCGGGCTGCCGGTGGCCAACCGCTCGCACTTCGACGCCATGGAGCAGCTCGAGGACGCCGACCCGGGCAGCGAGGTCCGCCTGGGCTGGCTCAACCGGCTCCTCGGGACCACCGTCGAGGACTCGCCCCTCGAGGGCTTCTTCGTCGGGGGCGGCGTCGTCCCGACCTCGCTCTTCGGGCCCGAGCCCACCATGGCCGCCGCCGACGTCGACGCGGTGACCATCGCCGGCGACGACTGGGGACCCGGCCGGCGCACCTCCCTGCACACGCTCTGGGACGGCGGCAGCAC
>CAZEPK010000330.1:0-5412 GCA_964514085.1 uncultured Nocardioides sp. | reverse complement strand
AGCGCGCCGCGGGCGACGCGGCCGGCAGCGAGGCCGACCTGGCGGCCGCGGCCTCCGACCCGAGGCTGATCCTCCCCGGGACGGCCCCGGTGGCGCCCCCGACGATCGCCGTCGACGGGTTCGCCCAGGCGGGGATCGAGACCCTGGTCAGGACCGGGGAGACGTTCACGCAGACCGGCACCGACCGCACGCCCTGGGTCCGGGGCGAGTGGGCCGGCGCCGCCGACGGGCGCGCGACGCTGGCCTGGACGGCGCAGCCGGTCTACAGCGGCGGGGCCTTCAGCTGCCTGCCCACCTACCGCTCCTGCTCGGACGTGGTCGTCGACGCCGACGGCACCACCGTGCACCTCGCCCTCCTCGGGTCCAAGGCCGGAGGCGGGTGGCTGGTGCAGTACGACGGCCCCTCCTACGGCGTGCGGCTCTGGTCCTCGAGCCGCACCTTCCCGAAGAAGCGCGCCTACGGCTTCGTGACCGCGCCGTCCTGGCAGCCCGTGCGCTGAGCGGCGCGCGGGACGCTCAGCACTGCTGCAGGTCCTCCACGGCCAGCGCGGCGAACACCATGGCCGAGCCCAGCGGCGCGCCGGGACCGGGGTAGACCGAGCCGAAGACCGACGCGGCGGTGTTGCCGGCGGCGTAGAGGCCCGGGATCGGCGTGCCGTCGGTGCGCAGCACCCGGCCGGCGGCGTCGGTGACCAGCCCGCCCTTGGTGCCGAGGTCGGAGAGGACGAAGCGGGCCGCGAAGTACGGCGGCGCGTCCAGCGGCGAGAGCGCCTTGTTCGGGCCGTGGCCGCCGGCGAAGAAGGTGTCGTACTCGTCCTCGCCGCGGTGGAAGTCCTCGTCGGAGCCGCTGGCGGCGAACCCGTTGAAGCGCTCGACGGTCTGGACCAGCGCTGCTGCCGGGAGCCCGGCCACCTCGGCCAGGCCCTCCAGGGTATCGGCGCGCACCCAGGTGCCGGCCTCGAGGTGCGCCGCCGGGTCGCCCTCGGGCATCGCGATGGCCGGCAGCCGGCCGTCCTCGCGGGAGTCGAAGACGTACCAGGAGGGGATCCGCTCCGGGGAGCGAGCCATCTCGCGGCCGAACCGGTCGTAGGGCAGGCACTCGTTGGCGTAGCGCTGCCCGGTCTGGTCGACCATCAGGCCGCTGCGGAAGCCCAGGGTGAACGAGCCGCCGCCGTCGGGCTGCTCCAGCCCGGGGCAGAACCACCCCAGCGCACTGAAGTCGGTCGCCGCGCCCAGCGCCACCGCGGCCTGCAGCGGCTCGCCGGTGTTGGTCCCGCGCGGCGCCATGGTCCAGGCGGTGCGACCTGGGACGCCGTGCTCGCGGCGCAGCTCCTCGTTGCCCTCGAAGCCGCCCGCGGCCAGGAGCACCCCGCGTCGGGCGCCGATCGTGATCGGGCCCTCGGGCGACATGGCCGCCACCCCGGTGACCCGGCCGTCGGCGTCGGTGAGCAGGCCCGTGACCGGCAGGTTGGTGCGGACCTCACCGCCCTCGCGGAGCAGGATCGTGGCCAGCCGGGCGATCAGCGCCTGCCCGCCGCTCAGGGTCCGGCGGCCGGGCTGGCCCGCCCGGTCGCGCTCGACCGGCGGCCGGACCAGCTCGGCCACCTCGGGCCGCAGGTCGGCGCGCGTGATGCTGGTGGGCTGGATCGAGCGGCCGAACGGCACCCGGCCCGGCGCGTCGTAGTACTCCGCGAACGGCAGCCACTCGAAGTCGAGGTCCGGGTCGGACTCGAGCTGGGCCACCAGCCGCGGGGCGGTCGCGAGGAAGGCCTCGACCTTGACCGGGTCCGCGTCCTCGAGGATCGCCTCCAAGTAGTCGCGGGCACCCTGGGTCGAGTCGGGGATGCCGGCCCGCTGCTGGACCTGGCTGCCAGGCAGCCAGCACGCGCCGCCGGAGTACGCCGACGTGCCGCCGAGCAGCGGGGTCTTCTCCACCACGCACACCGACAGCCCCGCGGTGGCCGCCAGCGCCGCCCCGGTGAGCGCGCCACCTCCCGAGCCCACCACCACCACGTCGTACCCGACCTCGGAGCCCACCGCGCGATGGTCGCAACTAGAACGTGTTCTAGGCAAGGGCCACGGTCAGATCCGGGCCAGGGCCTCGCGCATCGGGTCCAGGCCCAGGGAGCCGAGGTCCAGCGCGGACCGGTGGAAGGCCTTGAGGTCGAAGGCCGCGCCCTGGCGGGCCCGGACGTCCTCGCGCGCCTGCAGCCAGATCCGCTCGCCGACCTTGTACGACGGCGCCTGGCCCGGCCAGCCGAGGTAGCGGTTGACCTCGAAAACCAGAGTGGGCTCGTCCATGCGCGCGTGCTGGCGCAGGAAGTCCAGCCCGAGCTCGCCGGTCCACCGCTCGCCGGGGTGGAAGCCGAACGGGTTGTCGCGCGGGATCTCCAGCTCCAGGTGCATGCCGATGTCGATGATGACCCGCGCCGCCCGGAAGCCCTGGCCGTCGAGCATGCCGAGCTTGTCGGCCGGGTCCTCGAGGTAGCCCAGCTCGTCCATCAGCCGCTCGGCGTAGAGCGCCCAGCCCTCGCCGTGGCCGGAGACCCAGCACAGGCTGCGCTGCCAGCGGTTGAGGACGTCGCTGCGGTAGGCCGCCTGGGCGCACTGCAGGTGGTGACCCGGCACGCCCTCGTGGAAGACCGTGGTGACCTCGCGCCACGGGTGGAACGTGGTGACGCCCTCGGGCACCGACCACCACATCGCGCCCGCCCGGCTGAAGTCCTCCGAGGGCGGCGTGTAGTAGATCCCGCCGTCCTGGGTGGGCGCCAGCCGGCACTCGATCCGGCGGATCGGCTCGGGGATGTCGAAGTGGGTGTCGGCCATGTCGGCGAGCGTGCGGTCGGCCAGCTCCTGCATCCAGTCGCGGAAGCGCTCCTTGCCCTCGATCGCCCGGTCGGGGTCACCCTCGATGCGGGCCACGGCGTCCTGGATCGTGGCGCCGTCGCCAGCCAGCCGGGCGGAGATGGCCAGCATCTCGGTCTCGATGCGGTGCAGCTCCTCCCAGCCCCAGGCGTAGGTCTCGTCGAGGTCGATCTCGGTGCCGAGGAAGTAGCGCGAGTCGCGGGCGTACTGCTCGCGGCCGACCGCCTCCTTCTCGCGACCGAGCGGGGCGAGGTCCTGCTCGAGGAACGTCGCGAGCTCGGCGTAGGCGGTGCTGGCCAGCACGGCGTGCCGGGCCAGGTCGGACTCGAGCGAGGCGGGCACGTCGCTGGCCCGGGCCACCAACTGGGCGAACACGTCCCCGCCGCTGCCGCTCCGGCCGGTCCAGCTGGTGAGCTGCTTGGCCGCCTCCAGCATCTGGCGGCGCGGGCTGACGTGCCCGTGGGCTGCCTCCTCGAGCAGCGTGGCCCGGTAGTCGGCCAGCGCCTGCGGGACCGCCGCCAGCCGGGCGCTGACCGCCGACCAGTCCTTCTCGGTCTGGGTGGGCATCAGGTCGAAGGCGCCGCGGATCTCGTGGGCCGCGCTCTCGATCACGCTCACGCGCGACTGCGCCGTGTGGGCCTCGTCCTGGGCCAGCCCCACGTCGGCGCGCTCCAGGAACGAGCTCCGCGCCACCTCCTCGCGGTCGTCGGACGGGGTCGCCGCCGCCATCGCGGCCCAGGCACTGCGCAGCAGATCGGCGCGGGCGGCGTACCCGTCGGGGGTGAGGTCGGGCAGCTCGTGGTCGTGGCCCGCGATGCCGGCGTACGTCGCCAGCAGGGGGTCGGCCGCGGCCAGGTCGACGACGTACTGCTCCGCGATCTCATCGGCTTCCCTCACGCCGACCGACCTTAGCCACCGGCGCCCCGGGTATCCCGTTGCACCGCACTGGGAGAATGGTCGCGTCATGTCCGTGGAGCCGCTCGAGATCAGCTACCCGCCCGAGCTGCCCGTCAGCCAGCGGCGCGAGGACATCGCCGCCGCGATCCGCGACCACCAGGTGGTGGTCGTGGCGGGCGAGACCGGCTCGGGCAAGACCACCCAGCTCCCGAAGATCTGCCTCGAGCTGGGGCGAGGGCGTGGCGGCAAGGGTGGCGGCATCATCGGGCACACCCAGCCTCGCCGGATCGCCGCGCGGTCGGTGGCCGAGCGGATCGCCGAGGAGCTCGGGACCGAGCTCGGCGACCTCGTGGGCTACCAGGTCCGCTTCACCGACCGGACGTCGCGGCAGAGCCGCGTCAAGCTGATGACCGACGGCATCCTGCTGGCCGAGCTGCAGCGCGACCGGCAGCTGCGCCGCTACGACACGATCATCATCGACGAGGCGCACGAGCGCTCGCTCAACATCGACTTCCTGCTCGGCTACCTCAAGCGGCTGCTGCCGCGGCGGCCCGACCTCAAGCTGATCATCACCAGCGCCACGATCGACGTCGACCGCTTCGCGAAGCACTTCGACGCCCCCGTCGTGGAGGTCACCGGACGCACCTACCCGGTGGAGGTCCGCTACCGCCCGCTCATGGAGCTCGCGGAGGCTGACGAGGAGGGCGAGCCGATCGTGCGCGACCAGACGGAGGCGATCGTCGACGCCGTGCGCGAGCTGAGCGCCGAGGGTCCGGGCGACGTGCTGGTCTTCCTGCCCGGAGAGCGCGAGATCCGGGACACCGCGGACGCCCTGGCCGAGCTCACCGCCTCCACGCGCGGCGGCGGCACCGAGGTGGTGCCGCTCTACAGCCGGCTGTCGGCGGCCGAGCAGCACCGCGTCTTCGCGCCGCACACCGGCCGCCGGGTGGTGCTGGCCACCAACGTGGCGGAGACCTCGCTGACCGTCCCGGGCATCCGCTACGTCATCGACACCGGCGTGGCCCGGATCTCGCGCTACTCGGTGCGGACCAAGGTGCAGCGCCTGCCGGTCGAGCCGATCAGCCAGGCCTCGGCCAACCAGCGCTCGGGTCGATGCGGCCGGCTGGGTCCGGGGATCGCGATCCGGCTGTACTCCGAGGAGGACTTCGAGGGCCGCCCGGAGTTCACCGACCCGGAGATACTGCGCACCAACCTGGCCAGCGTCATCCTGCAGATGACCTCGCTCGGGCTGGGCGACATGGCGCGGTTCCCGTTCGTCGAGCCGCCGGACCGGCGCAACGTGAGTGCCGGCGTCCAGCTGCTGGAGGAGCTCGGCGCGCTGGACGACTCCGGCTCCGAGCGGCGCCTGACCGAGGTGGGCCGACGGCTGGCCCGGCTGCCGATCGACCCCCGGCTGGCCCGGATGGTGCTCGAGGCCGAGCGGCGCGGCTGCGTGCGCGAGGTCATCGTCATCGCTGCCGCGCTCTCGCTGCAGGACCCGCGCGAGCGGCCCGCGGAGCTGCAGGCCCAGGCGGACCAGCAGCACGCGCGGTTCAAGGCCGAGGGCAGCGACTTCCTGACCTGGCTCAACCTCTGGCGCTACCTCAAGGAGCAGCAGCGCGAGCTGTCGAGCTCGGCGTTCCGTCGGAT
>CAZEPK010000329.1:0-5470 GCA_964514085.1 uncultured Nocardioides sp. | reverse complement strand
GTTCTGGCGGGCCCAGGGGCTGCCCGGGGTGCTCGAGCGGTGGGGCAGCGGCCTGCCGCCGGCCCAGGTCCACGTGGTGACCGTGCCGCGGCCGGGCGGCCCGCCGGAGGAGCTGTGGCAGCGCTTCTGCACCGCGCTGGGCATCGACCCGGCCTGGGCGCCGCGGGAGGGCGCCCGGCGCAACCCCTCGATCGGCACCGCGGAGAGCACCCTCCTGCGCCGGGTCAACGCGCGGCTCAAGGACGCCGGCCTGCCCTCGGACCAGTACCGCGCGCTGGTCCGGCAGGTCGTGGTCCACGAGACCCTGGCCGCCCGGCGCCGGATGCAGCCCGTGACGCTCCCGCCCGGCGCCTACGACTGGGCCGAGGAGGTGGCGCAGGGTTGGATCGAGTGGGTCGAGGGCGCCGGGGTGGACGTCGTCGGCGACCTGGAGGAGCTGCGCCCCGTGCGGCCCCCGGAGGACACGGTCTGGCAGGACCCCGACCGGCCCCGCCAGCGCGACGTGGCCTCGGCCGCCGTGGACGCCATCGTGGCCCTGACCCTGGAGGCCGCGCGCCGGCCCGACCCCGACGACACGCTGGGCTCGCGCGCCGCGAAGCTGGCCAGGCGCCTGCGCCGGTGACCCCCTCGACGACCGGCTCCGCGGCGGGCTCCCTCGACACCGGCCGGGCCCGTGCCTGGGCCTGGATCGCGCACCTGCGCGGCGGCGGGACCACCCCGTGGCGGTCGTGGTCCTCGACCGC
Source organism: uncultured Nocardioides sp. (assembly GCA_964514085.1). Lineage (GTDB taxonomy): Bacteria > Actinomycetota > Actinomycetes > Propionibacteriales > Nocardioidaceae > Nocardioides. The sequence goes on along the minus strand of CAZEPK010000329.1, from coordinate 4,727 downwards.
GGCGGCCGACGAGGGCAGGTTCCTGCCCGGCGCCCAGCAGCTGGAGCTGCTGCGCCGGATCAACCTGGTGGCCCCGGCACCCCCGGCGCTGGCCGAGCGGGTGCTCGCTGCCTCCGCGCCCGGCCGCGGCCGCCCGGACCTGGAGCTGGTGGGCGTGGACCGGGACCGGCGCTTCGGCCCGCCCGCCGTCGACCCCGGCGACCTGCCGGACGAGGAGCTGCTGCGGGTGGCCACCGGCCTGCTGGCCCTGTCCCTCGTCGAGATGCGGAAATTGGTCGTGGGATCGCCCGATCGGCAGCCAGGACCCGTATCTCGACGGGGACCGAGGCGGCTCCGCACCCGCTACGAGCTGGCCGGGGACCCCTGGCTGGCCTCCGCCTGGACCTCGGTGCTGGTGGCCGACCGGCGCCCGCCCGGCGGCAGCGGCCGGTCGGTGCACGTCCTGGCCACCGACCTGCCCGCCATGCTGGCCCACACCTGGGCGGCGGGCGCGTTCGGCACCGGGGCGCCGAGCTGGCCCGACTTCCTGGCCCGGGTGCGGGCGCGGCGCCGGCTGCCCCAACGCGTCGACCTCCCGGGCGCGGTCGAGCGGCTGCGCGCGCGGCCGCACACGGGCCGGGTGGGGGTGGTGCTCGACCTGGCCGCGCTGCCCGGGCTGGTCGGCGTACGCCGGCTGGCCCCGGTCCCCGAGGCGCCGGCCCACGCCACCGAGCTGGTGCGCCAGGTGGGCGTGGCGCTCAGCCTGCACGTGCTGCCGGCCGAGCAGGCCGACCTGCTGGCCACGGCGCTGCGACCCGGGCTGGCCGGGCTGCCTGGCGCCCTGCCCGTGGTGCCGCCCGAGCACCAGGACTGGGTGGAGGACGCCGCCTTCGCGCTGCGCCAGCGGCTGCTCCGCGCTCGATACCCTGTGGTGGGGGACCCGGACCTGGTGCTGCCGGCCGGGACCGGAGCGACGGCCCCGGAGACCGCGGGGAGCCCGGTCCTGGACCTCGCGATCGAGCTGCTGCTGGAGGAGGGACGATGAGCCGGAAGGTCCTCCTCCACGTCGGGACGCCCAAGACCGGCACGTCGTACCTGCAGGACGTGCTGTTCCGCAACGGCGAGGTGCTGGGCGCCGCCGGCATCGTCTACCCCGCCACCCGGCACGACAGCCACTTCCTGGCGGCGCTGGACCTCATGCAGCTGCCCTGGGGCGGCCTGCAGTCGGAGGCGATCGGCGCCTGGGACGACCTGGCCCGCCGGGTGCGCGAGCACGACGGCACGGCCATCGTCAGCCACGAGATCTTCGCCACCGCCTCCCGCACCCAGATCGGGCGGGCGCTGGCCTCGCTGGGCCACGGCTCGGGCACCGAGGTGCACCTGGTGCTCTCGGTGCGCGACCTGGTCCGCCAGATCCCGGCCGAGTGGCAGGAGAACGTCAAGCACCGCGCCCAGCTGAGCTACGGCGCCTTCCTCGACCAGCTCCGCGACCCCGAGCGGGCCGGCCGGATCGGCGCGTGGTTCTGGGGCGTCCAGGAGATCCCCGACATCCTCGACCGCTGGGGCCAGGACCTCCCGCCCGAGCACGTGCACCTGGTCACCGTCCCGCCGCCCGGCGGCGCTCCGGAGCTGCTCTGGAAGCGCTTCAGCCAGGCCTTCGGCCTCGACGGCATCGACCTCGACCTCGAGGGCGAGCGGCACAACCCGTCGCTGGGCGCGCCCGAGACCACGCTGCTGCGCCGCATCAACCGCCGGGCGAACGCCGAGCTGGCGCCGGCCGACTACCGGCCGCTGGTCCGCGAGCTGCTGGCCCACCAGACGCTGTCGCGCCGCACCGGCTCGCCCCGGCTGGCGCTGCCGCCGGAGGACCACGGCTGGGTCCACGAGCTCTCCGCGTCGTGGATCTCGGAGATCGAGCGCCGCGGCTACGACGTGGTGGGCGACCTGGGCGACCTGGTCGGCGCGCCGCCGGTGGCGGAGTTCGCCGACCCGGACCGGCCCCGCGAGCGCCAGGTGGCCGCGGCCGCCGTCGACGCCATCACCGCCCTGCTGCTCGACGACGCCCGGCTGCGGCGCGAGGAGCAGCGGCTGCACGCCGAGATCGCCGACCTGCACCAGGCGCTGGAGCGCGCGCGGGCCACGCTGTCCTACCGCGTGCGCCGGGGCATCGTGGTGCGCCTCGAGCACGGCCGCGTGGGACGCGGGGTGCTCGGGGTCTACCGCCGGGCGCGGGGCAGGAGCTCGCGGTCGGCGTAGCGACCGATCTTCCACGTGGCGTAGGCGTCCGCCCCCAGCCCGATGAACCCGCCCGCGATGGGGATCCGGCGCCCGACCGTGGTGGCCAGCTTCTTGCCGGCCACCTTGGTGATGAGCTCGGCGGTGACCTCCGCGGAGATGACCTTGTCGAGGTCGGGGTCGTGCAGCGGCGCGGTGGCCAGGGCCATCGGCGGCGCGGGCAGCTTGCGCTTCTTGACCAGCGCGTGGACGACGTCCTCGCCCAGGATCGTGGTGAGGATGGCGTTGCGGACGCGCGGGTCCTCGAGGTCGTAGCCGCGCAGGTGGGCGATGCCGGCGATCATCCGGCACTGGATGATCGCGAGGCCGGTGATGTTGGTGGGGATGGTCAGCGCCATGGTCACCAGCCCGCCGACGTTGGTGACGAAGCCCTGGGCCGCGGCGTAGCGGACGTGGTTCTCGATCACCTCGTGGATGGCCTTGTCGACGTCGCCCTTCTGCTCCTTGAGCTGGGCGTCCGCGGCCTTGGCGGCGGGCGGCAGCGGGCCGACCCCGGCGATGGCGCGGTGCAGGGCCTCGCGCACGAAGGAGCTCGTCAGCCCGGGAGCGAGCTCACCGATCCTCGGCGCGAGCTGCTTGCTCACCGCGCCGGCTGCCTTGCTGCTCAGGCCCATGCCGCGATCCTATGCGTCCCGCGGTGAGCGGCCGGCCCGTCGGGCACCGGCAGACTGGGGCGGTGCCGGTCGAGCCTCCCCCCTCCCCGTGGGTCTTCCCCGACCCCGAGGACGCGGAGGACGACCTGGTCGGGATCGGGGCCGACCTGGCCCCGGGCACCCTCCTCGCGGCGTACCGCGCGGGGATCTTCCCGATGCCCGAGCACGGCGTGCGGCCGCCGATGCACTGGTTCTCCCCGGTCCACCGCGGCATCGTGCCGCTGGACGGGCTGGTGGTCTCCCGGTCGCTGCGCCGCGCGACCCGCGACTTCGAGATCCGCGTCGACACCGCCTTCGACGAGGTGGTGCAGGCGTGCGGCGACCCCCGCCGCGAGGCGGGCTGGATCACCCGCGACGTCGCGGCGGCGTACGGCGAGCTGCACCGGCTGGGTTGGGCGCACTCGGTGGAGGCCTGGCGCGACGGCGAGCTGGCCGGCGGGCTGTACGGCGTGGGCCTGGGCGGGCTGTTCGCCGGCGAGTCGATGTTCCACCGGGCCCGCGACGCCTCCAAGGTCGCGCTGGTCGGGCTGGTCTCCCTGCTCGCCGCGGACGGGGTGGCGGGCCGTCTGCTCGACGTGCAGTGGGTGACCCCGCACCTGGCCTCCCTCGGCGCGGTCGAGGTCCCGCGGGCGGCGTACCTCCGGCTGCTGTCGCGCGCCCTCCCGCTCCCGGAGCCGGACTGGCGGGGTGGCGCCGCGTGGAGCCGCGCCGGCGGGTCGTGACAGGCTGGTCGCCGATGTCGTCGAACACGGGAGACCACGCATGAAGCTCGGACTGCTCGCCGCCAGCCTGGTCCTCGTCGGCGGTGGCGCAGTGGCCTGCGGGAGCGACGACGGCGGCGGCAGCGAGGCCAAGGCGCCGTCGACCAAGGAGTTCTGCGGGGCGCTCCAGAAGTTCCGGGACGACTTCGCCCAGACCGACCCGTCCAAGGACCTGAAGGGCTACATCGCCTCGCTCAAGGAGGCGGCGGACGACCTGGAGGACGTCGGGGTGCCGGAGAGCATGCCGGCCGCCGCCGAGGACGGCTTCGAGCTGACGGTCGAGAAGATCAAGGGCCTCGACGACGCGGCCACCCTCGACGACCTGGCGGGCATCGGCGACGTCAGCGAGGCGGACCAGAAGAAGCTGGACGCGCTCGATGAGTACATCCAGAAGACCTGCCCCGACCTGGGCGGCGAGACGGACAGCTCCGAGAGCCCCTGAGCGGGGTCAGACCACGACCGGCGGCTGGCCGGTCTCGCTGACCATCGGGCGGCCGGCCGCCTCCCAGTCGAGCATCCCGCCGTCGAGGTTGACCACGTCGCGGCCCTGCTGGGCCAGCCAGGCCACCGCCTGCGCGGAGCGGCCGCCCACCTTGCACACCACGAGCGTCTGGCCCTCGGGCACCTCGTCCAGCCGCGTGGTGAGCTCGCGGAGCGGGATGTGCAGGGCGCCCTCGATGTGGGCGTACTGCCACTCCACGGGCTCGCGGACATCGAGCACGACGAGGCCCTCGGGCAGCGGGTCGGGGACGCCGGAGATCCCCACGGTCGGCACGCCACTCATGTGGTCCAGTGGACCACGTGCCGGCCGACCTCGATCCCACGACCCTGGTCGTCGCGGTCCTGGCGGCGTTCGTGCTCGCGGCGGTGTCGTCCGTGGAGGGCTTCGGTGGCGGCGTGGTGCTGCTGCCCGTGTTCGTCGCCCTCTTCGGGCTGCGGGTCGCCGTGCCGGTGCTCACCCTGGCCCAGCTGGTCAGCAACGGCAGCAGGGTCGCCCTCAACCGGCGTGCGGTCGACCGCCGGCTGGTCGGCTGGTTCG
>CAZEPK010000328.1:0-5534 GCA_964514085.1 uncultured Nocardioides sp. | reverse complement strand
GGATGGGCATGCGGGTCAAGGCGGTCTGGAAGCCCCGCGACGAGTGGGGCACGACGATCGAGAACATCAGCCACTTCGCGCCGACCGACGAGCCGGACGCGGACTACGAGACCTACAGGATGCACTTGTGAGAGACGTCGCCGTCGTCGGCTTCGCCCAGCGGCAGATGAAGGAGTTCGACGGGTCGCCGACCTGCGTCGAGCTGCTCGTGCCGCTGTTCGCCGAGTGCTATGAGCAGACGGGCTGGAGCCGCAAGGACGTCGGCTTCTGGTGCTCGGGGTCCTCCGACTACCTGGCCGGCCGGTCGTTCTCCTTCGTCCAGGCCGTCGACGCCATCGGCGTCATCCCGCCGGTCAACGAGTCGCACGTCGAGATGGACCTGGCCTGGGCGATGTACGAGGCCTGGCTCAAGATCCAGACCGGCGAGGTCGACACCGCGCTGGTCTACGCCTTCGGCAAGAGCTCCGCCGGCGTGCTGCGGCGCACCCTGTCGCTGCAGCTCGATCCGTACACGATGACCCCGATCTGGCCCGACACGGTGTCCCTGGCCGGCCTGCAGGCCCGCGCCGGCATCGACGCCGGGCTCTGGGACGAGCGCGCGATGGCCGAGGTGGCCAACCGCTCGCTCACCGACGCCGAGGAGAACGAGTACGCGATCCGCAAGGGCGGCTCCTCGGTCGAGGAGCTGCTCGCCCGCCCGATGTACGCCGACCCGCTGCGCAAGCACGACTGCGCCCCGGTCACCGACGGCGCGGCCGCGCTGGTGCTGGCGGCCGGCGACCGGGCCCGGGAGGTGTGCGAGCGCCCGGCCTGGATCCGCTCGCTGGCGCACTACGTGGACCCGATGAGCATGGGCACCCGTGACCTGACCCGCTCCCCCAGTGCCGCCCACGCCGCCGCGGCGTCCGACCTGGACGGGGTCGAGGTGGCCGAGCTGCACGCGCCGTTCAGCCACCAGGAGCTGGTCCTGCGCACCGAGCTCGGCCTGGCCGAGGACGTGCGGATCAACCCCTCGGGCGGGGCCCTGGCGTCCAACCCGATGTTCTCCGCCGGTGGCATCCGGATCGGCGAGGCGGCGAAGCAGATCTGGTCGGGGTCGGCCTCGACCACGCTGGGCCACGCCACGTCCGGACCGGCGCTCCAGCAGAACCTCGTCTGCGTCATGGAAGGACGGGCCTGATGGCCAAGCAGCCGGCCGCCGTGATCGGCATTGGGCAGACCCACCACCGCGCCAAGCGCGAGGACGTGTCGATGGCGGGGCTGTGCCGCGAGGCCATCGACCGCGCCCTCGAGGACGCGGAGATGACGCTCGACGAGATCGACGCCATCGTCGTGGGCAAGGCGCCCGACCTGTTCGAGGGCGTGATGATGCCCGAGCTGTTCCTGGCCGAGGCGCTGGGCGCGGCGGGCAAGCCGCTGCTCCGCGTGCACACCGCGGGCTCGGTGGGCGGGTCGACCGCCATCGTGGCGTCCTCGCTGGTCCAGGCCGGCGTCCACCGCAAGGTGCTGACCGTGGCCTACGAGAAGCAGTCGGAGTCCAACGCGATGTGGGCGCTCTCGGTGCCGATCCCGTTCAACATGCCGGTCCACGCCGGCGCCGGCGGCTACTTCGCCCCTCACGTCCGCTCCTACATCCGCCGCTCCGGGGCACCGAACCACGTGGGCGCCATCGTGGCGGCCAAGGACCGCAACAACGCGCTGCGCAACCCCTTCGCCCACCTCCACAACGAGGGCACCACCGTGGAGTCGGTGCTGGCCTCGCAGATGCTGTGGGACCCCATCCGCTACGACGAGACCTGTCCGTCCTCCGACGGTGCCTGCGCGCTGGTGATCGTGGCCGAGGACGAGGCCGCCCGCTCCTCCAACCCGGCCTGGATCCACGGGACGGTGATGCGCTCCGAGGCGACCTCGGCCGCCGAGCGCGACCAGGTGAACCCGCAGGCCTCCCGCGACGCCGCCGCGGCACTCTGGAAGCAGGCCGGCATCACCAGCCCGCTCGACGAGATCGACATGGCCGAGATCTACGTGCCCTTCTCGTGGTTCGAGCCGATGTGGCTGGAGTCGCTGGGCTTCGCGGACGCCAACGGCGGCGGCTGGCGGCTCACCGAGTCCGGCGGGACGGCCATGGACGGCGTGCTCCCGGTCAACTGCTCGGGCGGCGTGCTCTCCTCCAACCCGATCGGCGCCTCGGGGATGCTCCGCTTCGGCGAGGCCGCCCTCCAGGTCCGCGGCGCGGCCGGCGAGCACCAGGTCGACGGCGCGCGCAAGGCGCTGGGCCACGCGTACGGCGGCGGCTCCCAGTTCTTCGCGATGTGGGTGGTCGGCTCGGAGAAGCCGACGAACTAGCCGGTCCGGGTCACCCGTGCGTGTAGAGGCAGAACGGGTGGCCGTCGGGGTCGAGCAGCACGCGGACGTCGTCCTGCGGCTGGTGCGCGGCCAGTTCCGCCCCCAGCTCGACGGCGTGCGCGGTGGCCTCGGACAGGTCGTCGACCTCGAAGTCGAGGTGCATCATCATCTGCTGCTCCCCCGCGGCGTTCGGCCAGACGGGACGGACGTAGTCCTCCTTGAGGTGGAAGGTGATCCCGACGACGCCCTCCCCGGCGTCGATCGCCGCCTCGCCGGCGTCCATCTGGTCCGGCTTCCAGAGGTCCCAGCCGAGCAGCTCGGCGTAGAAGCGCGCCAGCGCCTTCGGGTCCGGGCTGTCGAGCACCGGCCCCCACCAGTCCGACCGCTCCCAGCGGTCCTGGTCGGGCCTGCCGCGGTGACGTCCTCGCATCCCCACCACCTCTACGTGTCGTAGTCGCCCGTGTCCCAGGGCGCGTAGAACGACATGTAGTTGCCAGGCATCATCTCGACACGCCACTCGTCGTCCGCGTCCTCCGGCGGCCGAGCGATCAAGCCGATCTCGGAGCCGAGCTCCTCCACGGAGAACGGCGCCACGACGATCTCCTCGTAGGACACCTCGCCGAGCTCCCTCAGCCTCCCGTCGAAGGTCCGCCGCCGCGCCAGCTCGTCGAGCGAGTCACGGGGGCCGAAGTCGTCGATCCTCGCCTCGAGGAAGGTGCCGTCGGCGTCCCACAGGAACAGCGCGACGTACTCGTGACCCGGCTCGAACGGCGTGGTCAGGAAGAACTGGCGGCCGTCCGCGGTCCGGCCGACGTGCTCCGCGTGGTAGTCGTCGTGCGGGACCGTGATCCGCTCGGGGGCCGGCATGGACCCATGCTAGGCGGCACCTACCGGGCCCCCCGGACGTTGGGACAGTCATGATCGAGATCATCCGCACCAACGACGTCGCCCTGATCTCCGTCGTCGAGGGGCTGATGCAGGAGGCCGAGATCCCCTGCTTCATCGCCGACCGCAACTCCAGCGTGCTCGAGGGCACGTTGAACTTCCTGCAGATGCGGGTCATGGTCCCCGAGGACCGCGAGGACGACGCGCGCGAGCTCCTGACCGAGGCCGAGCTCGGCCACTGGCTCAAGGTCAAGCGCTAGCCTCGACCCATGGGTGAGCTGATTCCGTTCCCGGCACCGTCCACCGACGCGCCGGCGGAGCGTGAGCCGCTGTGGCGCGAGGCGGTGGGCCAGGAGCTGCGCGACGAGCGTCAGGACGCCGGGCGCACCCTCGCCGACGTGGCCAAGGACGCCGGCGTCTCGACGCAGTACCTCTCCGAGATCGAGCGGGGTCGCAAGGAGCCGAGCTCCGAGGTGCTCCAGGCGGTCGCCGGCGCGCTCGGGCTCCGGCTGGTCGACCTCACCGTCCGCGTGGCGCGCCGGTTGAGCCAGGTGCGCGGGCCGGTCTGCCTCGCCGCCTGACCAGGCTCAGTAGCCCGGGAAGACCTTCCGCAGGTCGTCGAGGGAGACGTTGCCGCTGACCGACACGCCCTCGGGCGTGTGCTCGGGCGTCAGCCGGCCGGCCAGCAGGCGGATCGCGGCCTCGAGGGGTCCGTCGAAGGTGGCGGTGGTGTCGGCGTCGCCGGTCTCCAGGCTCACGGAGTCCGCGACCACGACCGTGTAGCCGCCGATCCCGACCCGGGCCGGACCCACGCCCTCGCTCTTGCCCACGAAGCCGAGCAGGAAGGTCATCGTCGAGCTGAAGTGCTCGGCCAGCAGGGCGGCGGACTCCTCGCTGAGGGTGGCGGAGGGGTCCAGGCCCACCGCCACGTCCCAGCCGTGCAGCGCCTGCTCGTTGAGCCGCATCCCGGCCGCGGTGGCCACCGGCACCGGCTGCGGCAGGAAGTCCAGGTCGATCGTCACGGTCTCCCGCTGCTCCGGCGTCAGCGCCTCGAAGGTCGCGACCGACTGCTCGTCGTACTCCACGTACGACGAGGCCTGGTCCGCCGGGGCCATGGCGTTCCAGCGGTCCCAGACCTCCTGGTTGTCCGGTGCGTCGACGGTCTCGCCGGTGGCGGCCGCCTTGACCGGGTACCAGCCGATCTCCGCGCCGCTGCCCAGGTGCGAGAGGACGTCGGCGATCGTCCACTCCGACGCACCGCTCGGGCCGGTGAGCTGCTCCTCGCCCAGCGCGGCCACCGTCCCGGCCAGCCGGTCGTGGTTGGCGCGGAGCTCCGCGATGGTCCGGTCGGTCAGGGACGGCGTCGAGTCGCTCATGCCCCCATCCAACCGGACCGCGGTCCAGTTACCAAGGGTCAGGGCAGCAGCAGCATGGAGTCGCCGAACTCGTGCCAGAGGTAGTGGGGCGAGCCGGGTGCGGTGACGTCGGCGTACGCGCGGTCCACCAGCGCCCGCCCCGCCACGGCCTCCAGGAGGTCGAGGTGGCTGGCCTCGGGCTCGTGCAGCCCGGTCAGGAGCGCGCTCACCACCCGGGCCGGCCGGTCGGGGCCGAGGACCAGCGAGGTCCAGCCGTCGTACGCCGACACCTCGCCCGCCTCGGAGCTCGCCGACTCCAGGGCGCGTACGACGGTCGTCCCGACGGCGACGACCCGGCCGCCCGCCGCGCGGGTGCCGTTCACCAGGCGTGCGGTCGAGGCAGGAACGGACGCCAGCTCCGACTGGGGTGGCTCGTGGGACTCCTGGCTGGCCACGCCCGTGTGCAGCACCAGCGGCGCGACCACGACGCCGGCCGACATCAGGTCCACCAGCACCGCCCGGGACAGCGGGCGGCCGGCGGAGGGCATCTCGGCGCTCCCGGGGACGGTGGCGTAGACGTTCTGCAGGTCCGAGATCGGCCATCGCCCGTGCAGGTAGGGGTAGCGGATCGGCGAGCCGTGCCGCCGCAGGTAGGCCACCCGGTCGACCACCGGCAGCGTGGTCGCGCGCCACAGCCGGGTCTGCCCGCCCGGCTGGGGCTCGGCGATCCGCAGCCGCTCGCCACCGGGCAGCCGCAGCACCTCCCCCGGCTCGGGCAGCCCGGGACCGGCACCGTCGGGCCGGCGCAGCTCCACCACCCACGCGCCGTCGTCCAGCTCCGCGGAGACGTGCAGCCCCCACGTGCGGCCCTGGCGCTCCACGCGCAGTGCCGAAGGAAGCGTGGCGCTGGTGTTGACCACCAGCAGGTCCCCCGGCTCCAGCCAGAGC
>CAZEPK010000327.1:0-5541 GCA_964514085.1 uncultured Nocardioides sp. | reverse complement strand
GGTCGATGGTGCTGACGCTGCGCGGTGCGACGGGCTTGGAGACGTAGGTCGGCAGCGGGACCGAGACCGGGTCCCAGCTCCCGGGGTCGCGGGGCGTCGGCTCGGCAGCGGCCGTCGCGGGCTCGACCCGGGCGATCTCCTCGGTGTGGTCCGACGGGGGCTCGGCGGGCAGCTCGGCGGGGATGCGGTCCTGCGAGAGCCCGGCGCGCTCGCGGCGGACCATGACTCGGCAGGCGACCAGCCAGGCGGCGAGCACCCCGACCGGTGCGGCGCACCACAGTCGGTCGACGACCCCGAACCAGGCCAGCGCCGCGACGACGGCGTTGGCGAGGAGGATGAGGCTCACGACGCGTAGCCGGCGCTTGGCGGCGCGGGCCGCGGCTCGGCGGCGGGCGCGGAGCTGGGTGGCGCTGAGCGGCGGCACCTCCGGTGCGCGTCGGGACGAGGTCCGCTCGGGGGCGGGCGTGGCGGTCGCGGCAGCGGCTCCGCCCTTCGGGGCGGGGCGGGCGGTGCTCGAGCCCGTGACGAGGCGGGCCTCTCGCCGACTGACGGGCTCGCGGCGCCCGAGGACGCGCAGCGTGGCGGAGAAGCGGTCCACCGTGCGCGTGCGGGCACCCTCCTCGTGGTGCTCGAGCGCCTTGGGGATCAGGTAGACGGCCCAGGCCACGGCCAGGGCCACGAAGATCAGTGCGCTGGGGTCCACGCTGCTGAGGCTAGGAGCCGCAGCGCATGCTGGGGCGGATGTCAACCCGTGTGTCGCGAAGAGACTGCTGTGACTAGTGAGGTTTCTCCTGCGAGGCCCGCAGTCGGGCCAGCACCCCGTCGGGCACCTCCTCCTTGGTCAGAGCGTAGATCCGGTGGTCGCGCCAGGCCCCGTCGATGTGCAGGAAGCGCGGTGCGTAGCCCACCTCGTGCAGCTCGAGCTTCTCCACGACCCGGAGGGAATTGGAGTTCTCGGGCCGGATCGCGATCTCGATCCGGTGCAGGCCCGCAGTGGTGAAGCAGTGGTCGATGACCAGGGCCACGGCCCGCGGCATGATGCCGCGGCCGGCGACCTCCTTGTCGAGCCAGTAGCCCACCGAGGCGAACTGCGCGGAGCCGCGCACGATGTTGTTGACCGTGACCTGGCCGGCGAACCGGCCCTCGACCTCCACCGCAAAGGGGAACGTCGCACCCTGCCGGGCCTGCCGGGAGAGCCGGCGCACCAGCTGCTTGAAGCTGGTCGGGCGGGCCTCGCCACCGGGCGGCACCGTCGCGTCCCACGGGACCAGCCAGGCGGCGTTGCGCTGACGTGCCCGCCGCCACGCGTCGTGGTCCGCGGTCGAGAGCGGTCGCAAGGTCACCTCGCCGTCGACCAGGCGCACCGGCCAGTCAGTGGTCACTGCCGACCACCTGCTCGACGGCGTGCAGGAGCACCGGCCGCAGCACCGCGACGGCGTCCTTGACGCCTCCCCGGCTGCCGGGGAGGTTCACGACCAGGCAGCTGCCGACCCGACCGGCCAGGCCGCGGGACAGCACGGCGGTGGGGACGCCCTTGCTGACGCCGTACGCGCGGATGGCCTCGGCCAGGCCCGGGATCTCGGCGTCCAGGAGCGGCCGGGTCACCTCGGGGGTGAGGTCGGTGGGCGTCAGGCCGGTGCCCCCGGTGGTCAGCACCACGCGGGCGCCCGCGGCCACGGCGGCGCGGATCGCCTCGCCGACCGGCTCGCCGTCGGGGACCACGGCGGGCGGGTCGGTCCGGAAGCCCAGCTCGGTGAGGAAGTCGACGAGCAGCGGTCCGGTCTGGTCCTCGTAGACCCCGGCCGCGGCCCGGTTGGAGGCGACGACCACGGCACCGGTCATCGAGGTCACCGCGACCAGTCCCCCGAGCGGCCGCCGGACTTCGTCTCGACCCGCACGTCGGTGATCACCGCGGCCTTGTCCACCGCCTTGACCATGTCGATGACGGTCAGGGCCGCCACCGCAACAGCGGTCAGGGCCTCCATCTCGACGCCGGTGCGGTCCGTGGTGCGCACCGTGGCCAGGATGTCGACGGACTCGTCGGAGATGGTGAGATCCACGGTCACCCCGGACAGGGCGAGCGGGTGGCACAGCGGGATCAATGCGGGGGTCTGCTTGGCGCCCATGATCCCGGCCAGCCGGGCCACCGCCAGGGCATCGCCCTTCGGCACCCCGTCGCCGCGGAGCAGCTCGACCACGCGGGCCGAGACCAGCACCCGGCCGGACGCCGACGCGGTGCGGGCCGTCACGTCCTTGCCGGACACGTCGACCATCCGGGCGGCACCGGACTCGTCCACGTGGGTCAGCCCGCCGTCCTGGCCCGCGGTCACGGCTCACCGTCCAGCAGGAGCACCTGGACCCGGTCCCCCGCGTCGAGCGAGGTGACCTCCTCGGGGACGACGACGAGCGAGTCGGCGGCCGAGAGCGCCCCGATCAGGTGCGAGCCGGGACCGCCCACCGGGTCGACGTAGCGACCCTGCTCGTCGGAGCCGGTCTGCCCGCGCATGAACTGCCGGCGGCCCTCGGGCGAGGTCATGGCGGCGGTGAGGCGGGCCCCGACCAGCGGGCGCGACACCGGGGTCAGCCCCATCAGCGTGCGGATCGCGGGCAGCACGAACATCTCGAAGGAGATGTAGGCCGAGACCGAGTTGCCGGGGAGCGTGACGATCGGCACCTGCGCACCGTCCGCGTCGGCGCCGACCAGGCCGAAGCCCTGCGGCTTGCCCGGCTGCATGGCCACCCCGCCGAACCAGACGCCCTCCTGGCGCAGCGCCTCCTTCACGACGTCGAAGTCGCCCTGCGAGACTCCCCCCGAGGTGACCACGAGGTCGGCGCCGGCCAGCTCGCGGTGCAAGGTCTCGAGGAAGGCGGCCGGGTCGTCGGTGACGATGCCGACCCGGTGCGGGGCGGCGCCGGCCCGGAGGACGGCGGCCGCGAGCATGTAGGAGTTGCCGTCGTAGATGGAGTCGTGGCCCAGCTCCTCGCCGGGCTCGCGCAGCTCCGAGCCGGTGGAGAGGATCACCACCCGGGGACGCGGGCGGACCAGCACCGTGGCGCGGCCGACGTTGGCCAGCAGCCCGATCTGGCGCGGACCGAGCACCGTGCCCGCGGCCAGCACGAGGTCGCCGGCCACCACGTCGTCACCGGCCGAGCGCACGTGCTGCCCGAGCTCGGGAGCCTGGTCGACCCGGACCCGGTCCGCGCCGCGGTCGGTCCACTCGTAGGGGACGACGGCGTCGGCACCGGACGGCACCGGCGCACCGGTCATGATCTTGGCGGCCGCGCCGGGCGGCAGCTCGCGCAGCGTCGCCTGACCGGCCCCGATCTCCCCCACCACCGGGAGGACGACGGGCCGGTCGGCCGCGGCCGTCTCGACGTCGGCCAGGCGGACGGCGTACCCGTCCATGGCGGAGTTGTCGAAGCTCGGCAGGGAGATGGCGGCGACGACGTCCTCGGCCAGGGCCAGGCCGAGCGTGTCCAGCAGGGGCAGCTCGACCGGGGGCGCGGGCCGCACACCGGCGAGCACCCGCGCGAGGTGCTCCTCCACGGTGCACGGCTGGTCCACTGCTAGTGCCCCGAGAGGACGGTGTCGTCGGGGATCCGCTCAGCTGAGCCGGTCGAGAGCTCGACCTCGCCGACGACCTGGACGTGCGACCCGAAGGTCACGTCCCCCTCGACCGTGAGCCTGGTGGCCTTCTTCATCGACGGGGTCCCGGCCGGGAACCGCTTGTCGAACTCGGCGACCACCTTGTAGAAGTCGGTGTCGAGGTCGACGTAGGGGATCTCGGGCGCGACCTGGTCGAGCACGAAGTCATGGCCGATGTCGTAGACGTCGGAGCGCAGCACCAGCAGGTCGTTGGTGGTCTTCACCGGGACGAACCGGTCGCGGCCGACCTCGATCAGCGCGGAGTCGGCGAAGACCTCGACCGCGGAGCCCATCGCGGTCTCGACCTGGATCACCTCCGGCGAGCTGGGGTCGCCCGGGTCGACCGTCTTCTCGTTGCGGATCAGGGGCAGGCCGAGGATGCCGCCGCGCACGTCGAGCGCCTGCTTCATGGCACGCAGGTCGAACCACAGGTTGTTGGTGGAGCAGAAGCGGTGGCGGTCGAGGTCGGCCAGCGCCTCGCGGTCCTCGGGCAGGGTCTGCGCGGTCTCGCGCAGCACGATCCTGCCGTCGGACCGGCGGCGGGCGAAGTGGCCGCCCTTGCGGTCGCTGGGGATGCGCCGCACCGCCTCGATCGCGAACGGCGCCCCGCTGGTGGCGAACCAGCCGGCGACCCGCGCGTCGGGCACGGCACCGAGGTTGTCGGAGTTGGAGACGAAGACCCGGTCGTAGCCGGCGTCGATCAGCTTCTCGAGCAGGCCGGTGCCGCGCAGGGCGGTGTAGAGGTCGCCGTGGCCTGGCGGGCACCACTCGAGGTCGGGGTCCTGGGGCCAGCTCACCGGGGCGAGGTCCTTGACCAGGAGCTTGGGCTCCTTGTTCTGCAGGAACTCCAGCGGGAGCCCCTCCACGGGGAGGTCCTCGTAGCGGGCGATGGCGGCCATCGTGTCGGCCGAGGTGCGGAAGCTGTTCATGAACAGCAGCGGCAGGGTGGCGTCGTACGCGCGCCGCAGGTGGAGGGTCTGCCGGGCGATCACGTCGAGGAAGGAGAGCCCGCGACGCACGCACAGCAGGGACTTGGCCCGGCTCATCCCCATCGAGGTGCCGAGGCCGCCGTTGAGCTTGATCACCGCGGTGCCGCGGATGGCCGCCGCCGCGTCCTCGTCGGCCACCTCGACGTCCCGCAGGGCCGGCATGTCGACCGGCTCGATGCTGGACTCGGGGATCATCCCGGTCTCGCCGTGCTCGAGCAGCCGGAAGTAGTGGGCGAAGGTCTCGATGGCGACCTCGTCCACCCCGGCCGCAGCCATCTTGTCGCGGGCCTTGTTCAGCCCTGAACTACCCATGCTGTGATCGTAGGCTCCTCCCGTGGCGGGAGCGAAGACGGCGTTGCGCGACCAGCTGCTGACGACCCGCAACCGGCGGTCGCTGCTGGACCGGTCTGAGGCCGCCCGGAGGATCGCACTGCACCTCACCGCGGCCCCCGAGGTGCGCCGCGCCGCCACGGTCGCCGCCTACGTCGCCGTGGGTTCTGAGCCGGGCACCGCGCCGCTGCTGCACGCCCTGCTGGCGGCGGGCAAGCGGGTGGTGCTGCCGGTGCTGCTGCCCGACGGCGACCTCGACTGGGCGACGTACGCCGGCGACCAGGACCTCGTGCCGGCGCGCTACGGGCTGCTGGAGCCGGTGGGCACGCGACTCGGACCGGACTCGGTCGGCACCGCGGACGCGGTGCTGCTGCCGGGGCTGGCGGTGTCCGCGCGCGGCGAGCGGCTGGGCCGCGGGGGCGGGTCCTACGACCGGGCACTGGGCCGGGTGCCGGTCGGGACCTTCACCTGCGTGCTAGTGCACGACGACGAGGTGGGGATCGACGTGCCCCTGGAGCCCCACGACCGCTCCGTGACTGCGGCCGCCTCCCCCGCGGGAATCGTCCGCTACGCCGC
>CAZEPK010000326.1:0-5574 GCA_964514085.1 uncultured Nocardioides sp. | reverse complement strand
GCCCACGCCAGTGGGCCGTAAAGGGTGATGGGGCCGGACTGGAACACCCCGTGGCCGATCCCCAAGGTCGCGATGACGCCCAGGTTCCGGTGCCGGTACGGCGTGGGCCGGCGCCCGCGCATGACGGCCACCACGTTCTTGGCCAAACGCTTTCCCTGGCGCACGGCGTGCTGAGCGTTCGGAGTGGTGTACGTGCCGGGTCCTGCGGCCAGATCGGGGACCGCTGCATCATCGCCCGCAGCCCACGCGTTCTCGACAGGCGACTCGTCGCTACCGACGCGCAGGTCCGCGCGCACCACCAGGAGACCGCGCTCGTTGACCGGCAGGTCCGTGTGTCGGGCGACGACGGGGTTCGCTGCGATCCCGGCGGTCCACACGAGCAGGCCCGCCTCGATGACCGAGCCGTCGGACAGCTCGACGCGACCATCGGCCACCGAGGACACGGTCGTCCGGAGGTGCACCGTGGCACCGCGCATCTCCAGGAACCGTCGGACGTGCTGACTGGCGGACCGGGTCACCTCGGGCAGGATCCGGTCGCTTGCGTCGACGAGGTGGAAGTCGAGCTCCGAGCGCCGGATCCCCGGGTGCCAACGGATCAGCGAGATGGCCAGGCTCAGAACCTCCGCGAAGCCCTCGACCCCGGCGAAGCCGGCGCCCACGAAGACCGCGGTCAGCCGCTGCTGACGCTCGCGGCCGAGCGGAAGGCTGGCGGCCTCGTCGAACGCCGTCAGGACAGCGTCGCGGATCGCCACCGCCTCCTCGATGCGCTTCAGGCCGATGGCTCGGTCAGCGACGCCGGGGACCGGGAACACCCGACTGACCGCCCCCGCGGTGACCACGACCTCGTCGTACACGAGGTGGGTCATCGTGCCGTCCGCGAGCTCGACCTCGACGGTGCGTTCGCCATGGTCGATGCGGGTCGCACGACCACTGACGACTCGCGTCCGGCGCAGGTGTCGCAGCAGGGACACGACCGCGTGCCGAGGTTCGATCGAGCCCGCGGCCACCTCGGGCAGAAACGGCTGATAGGTCATGTACGGCACCGGGTCGACGACGGTGACCTGCGCCTCTCCCCGACGCAGCCGCTTCTCGAGCCCCCACGCCGTGTAGAAGCCGGCGTACCCGCCGCCCACGATCACGATCTTCTTCATCTCAGCTCCTCCCCGGGTGCGCCACGGCACCCCGTTCGACGTACTCCACAGTTACGACCCGACCAGCAGGAGGGACACCATGAAGACACCGGCCACCAAGCCGATGTGACCTGCAGCGGCCACGACGCCCGCCACCAGCACGACGGCGACCACCAGCGCGCTTCCTCTGGAGGAGCGCTCAGTCGACGGTCTCCAGCTCGCGCGCGCGGTCCGACAGCCGTGCCTTCGGCGCCCCGGGCACGGGGCCCTCAGCCTCGATCCGGGGCAGCACCCGGTCGAGCCATCCCGGCAACCACCAGTTGCGGTGACCGAGCAGGCTCATCGTCGCCGGCACCAGGACCATCCGGACGATCGTGGCGTCCAGCAGGATGGCCACGCCCATACCGAAGCCGAGCATCCGGATCAGCGCGTCCATCTCCGTGACGAACCCGAAGAACACCATCACCATGATCGCGGCGGCCGCGGTGATCACCCGGGTGGTCGAGGCCAGCCCGCGGGCGACGCTGCCGTGCGGGTCACCCGTGCGGTCGTAGTCCTCCTTGATCCGCGAGAGCAGGAACACCTCGTAGTCCATGGAGAGCCCGAACAGGATGGTGAACATCAAGATCGGCAGCCACGAGCTGACCGGGCGCGCGTGGTCGAGGCCGAGCAGCTCTACGCCCCAGCCCCACTGGAAGACCGCGGTCAGCACGCCGTACGCCGCGCCTACGCTGAGCAGGTTCATCGCCGCCGCCTTCAGCGGCACCGCGATCGAGCGGAACATCATGGTCAGCAGCACCACCGAGATGAGCACCACGAATCCGATGACCAGCCAGAGCCGGGTGTGCAGCAGGCCGGCGATGTCGGCGAAGAGGGCCAGGTTGCCGGTCACCGCGACCCCGTCGGGCAGCTCGGTCCGCAGGTCGTGGACGAGATCGGCGCTGCGTGGGTCGTTGTCGGCGTACGCCGACTCGGCGGTGACCACGGCGATCGCGCCGTCGGGGGAGACGACCGGGGGCGCCACCGTGGCGACGTCGTCGCGGCTTCCGAGCACCCGGGTCACGGTCTCGACGCCCTGCTGCCCGGTCTGCTGGAGGTCGACGACGACCTGCAGCGGGACGTTGGCGCCAGCGCCGATCTCGGAGGAGATCAGGTCGAACGCGCGGCGGGTGGTGGTGTCGCCGATCCCGTCACCGCCGGACTGCGGCCACGTCTGCATGTCGAGCACCGGGGCAGCGAGCACGAGCACCACGGTGACCGCGGCCAGCAGGTAGGGCACCGGCCGGCCGGCGACCCGCCTGGCCCAGCGCTCGGCGCGCAGACCCGGAGCCTTCTGCACCCGGCCCTTGCGCGCAGCTCGGGGAATGAGCCGCCTGCTCAGCAGGGACCCGACGGCGGGCACCAGCAGCAGGGCGGTGAACATGACCGCGACCACGGCGATGGCGGTGGTGAAGCCGAACGCCTCCAGAGTCGGGACGCCCGAGAGCTTCAGCCCCATGAGCGAGACCAGCACGGTGGTGCCGGCCAGGACGACCGAGCGGCCCGCGGTGGTCGAAGCGTGCGCGGCGGCGTCGACGAAGTCCTCGCCTGCGCGGACGTGCTCGAGGATCCGGGTCAGCATCAGCAGGGCGTAGTCGATGCCGACGCCGAGCCCGACCATCGCCGCCACCGTGGGGGCGGTGGGGCTCACGTCCATCAGGCCGCAGAGCACGGTGACGCCGGTGAGGCCCATGCCGAGCCCGACCACGGCGACCGCGATGGGGAGGCCCGCGGCCACGACGGAGCGGAATATCAGCAGCAAGATCACCAGCGCGGCGACGATGCCGATCATCTCGCCGCGGCCCTCCATCGGGGCGACCGCGGTGCCGGGCAGCTCACCGCCGAGCTCGACCTGCAGGCCGGCGGCACGGTACGGCGCCACGGCGTCCTCGAGCGGCCCGAGCTTGCCCATCAGGTCGCGGTGGGTCACGGGTACGTCGTAGGCGACCGTGACCAGCGCCGTGTCGTCGTCGGCCGACAGGCGGGGCGGCAGGACGCTCAGCACGTGGTCCATCTGGGAGAGGTCGTCGCCCAGCCGGGTCAGCGTGCCTTCGTCGAGGGCGGCGTCGTCGTGGACGACGACCTGGGCGGTGGCGTTGCCGGCGGCCGGCAGGTGCTCGCGCAGCTGCTCGAGGCCCTGCTGGGCGCGGGCGGCGGACACGTCCCAGTTCTCCTGGGTCGGGCCGCCCAGCGCGGCCGCCAGTCCGATCACCGCCGTCAGCACGGCACCCCACAGCGCGAGCGCGCGCCACGGGTGGCCGGCGGAGAAGCGGCCGAGTCGGTCGAGGGTGCGGTTCATGTCCTGCTCCTTGTCGAGGTCTTCAGCGGTGACAGGACCGTCTCCCGAGCCGCTTGGAGGGCGCTTGCACCCGACTTGTCCCTGTCGGTGCCTGGCGCGGTTCCGCGCTCAAGTCGTCTCCAAGTCGCGCTGAAGTGGCGGCGCGCAGGGTCGGGGCACCGACAACCCGAGAGGACCCGTTGCGATGAGCGCGACCCAGCACCACACCGAGCAGGACCCCACCGACCCGGCCACCTGGCCCACCCAGGTCAGGCTGCCTGGTCAGACTGCTGCCCACCCCGGCCCGGTCGACATGACGATGATGTACGTCATGCACCACGCCTTCCGGCGTGACCTCGCCACCCTGGCCGCCGCGGCGGCAGTGACCCCGGTCGCCGACCGGCGGGCCTGGGTCGCGCTGGCCGACCGTTGGAGGCTCTTCTCGCAGGCGCTGCACCTGCACCACACCGGCGAGGACCGGGGTCTGTGGCCGCGGCTGCTGGCGGTCGCGACGCCGGTGGAGGCCGAGGTGCTCGAGGCCATGGAGGCCGAGCACGCCGGCATCGACCCGATGCTCGCGGCGTGCGAGGACGGCTTCGCCCGGCTCCGCGAGGCACCGGACGAAGACGCCCGCGCCACGCTCGCCGTCCGGCTGGCGACGGCACGCGACCAGCTCGGGCAGCACCTGCGACACGAGGAGACCGAAGCGATCGAGATCATCCAGCGGCGCCTCTCCGACGCCGACTGGCACGAGATCGAGGAGGAGAACTTCAAGCACGAGGTCTCGCCGCGGCTGCTGCTCAGCCTCGTTCCGTGGGTGGCCGAGGGCTTGCGGGCCGATGTGCGCGAGGTCGTCTTCTCAGCCCCAGGCGGCCGGGTCAACCAGGCGCTCTGGGTACTGACCCGCGGCGGGTTCCGCCGGCGCCAGCGGCGGGCGTTCGCCCACCTCGACGGTCCGGTCGCACTGGACTGAGGCGCCGCGGTCGGGTTCAGAAGCCGTGGTGCTGCCGCTGCTCCCTCAGCCACTGCGCGACGCGGGGCACGCCCCACTCGGCGCAGACCTCCTCGGCCCGGTCGGCGTGGCGCTCGGCGAGCTCGGTCTCGCCGAGCGTCCACGCGGCCAGGGCCAGGAACGCCGTCGCGGGGCCGAGGCAGAAGCCGGAGCCGCCGACGACGGTGTGCTGCTCGAACGGCGCGAGCAGCTCGTAGGCGCGCGCCGCGAGCTCGCGGTCACCGAGCCCGGCCGCGGCCTCGGCAGCGACGCCCCAGTTGAGCATCGAGAACCAGTTGTCCGCCGACAGGTCGACCGGGCCGTGGGTCGCCACGATCGTCCGTGCTTCCTCGACGCGCCCGACGCGGCAGTGCATCGCCGCGTGCAGCGCGACGACCGGCAGCGGCCCGTCCAGCGTGCTGCGCAGCGTGTCGACGAGCTCGTCGGCGCGGCCGTCCCACAGCAGCAGCGACCCGATCGCGCCGGTGATGCCGTCCTCGGCCTGCGGCAGCCGCATGGTCGCCGTCACCTCGACGACCCGGTCGAGGGCCTCCTTGAGCTCCTCGATGCGACCCTCCATCCCGAGCCAGGGGATCTGCATGGTCTCCAGCACCAGCAGGGCGTACGGCAGGTGCAGCCGCCGGGCCTCGGGGAACGCGAGCGCCATCACCTCGCGCTGCCGCGCCCGCTGCCCGAGCTCGCCGTGGGCGATGGCGAGCAGTGTCAGGCAGGCGACGTAGGACCGCTCGCGGCCCAGCTCGCGGGCCAGGCGCACGCCCTCCTCCGCCACCTCGGCCCGCCGAGCGGCGGTCGCCGGTCGCCAGGCTCCGACCAGCCACATCTCGCAGGCGAGCACGAGCAGCTCGGGGTCGTCCAGCCGGCGCGCCATCTCGAGCCCGGCGTCGGCCAGTGCGTCGCGCTCGTCGGCGCTGACGATGTAGTAGAGCTCGGTCGACAGCGCGAGCAGCACCTGGCAGCGCAGCTCGGAGTCCTCGTCGGGCAGCCCGGCCAACGCCCGGCGCAGGGCGTCGACGACGACGTGGTGCTGCTCGCCGTGTCGCGGCGACTGCCACAGCGCCCCACGTGTGAGACCCGTGCCGGCTCGGGCCAGGAGGCGGACGTCGCCCACCTGGTCG
>CAZEPK010000325.1:0-5667 GCA_964514085.1 uncultured Nocardioides sp. | reverse complement strand
CGCGACGGCGGGGATCTGGTGGCGCTGCCGCTCCTGCCGCTTGGTGTCGCGGGTGCCCTTCATCTCCTTGAGCTCGCGGTGGAGCTTGGCGATCTTGGTGTTGATGCGGCGCCGGTCGGTCTCGATCTTGGTCTCACCGGGTCCACGGCCACCGATGCCCGCGCCACCGGCCACCCGGCCGCCGACCTGGCGGGACAGGTTGCCGCCCCAGCCGCGGAGCCGCTGCTTCATGTACTGCAGCTGGGCCAGCTCGGTCTGAGCCTGCGCCTCGCCCGACCGCGCGTGCTGGGCGAAGATGTCGAGGATCAGCGCGGTCCGGTCGACGACCTTGACCTTGAGCCGGTCCTCGAGGTTGCGCAGCTGGCTGGGCGCGAGCTCGCCGTCGCAGATCACGGTGTCGGCGCCGGTCGCCTGGACGATCTCGGCGATGCCCTCGACCTTGCCCCGACCGACGTACGTCGCGGGGTCGGGCGACTGGCGACGCTGGTAGACCGCCTCGAGCACCTCCGACCCCGCGGTCTCGGCCAGCAGGGCCAGCTCGGCCATGGAGTTCTCGGCATCCTCGACCGATCCCTCGGTCCAGACGCCCACGAGGACGACGCGCTCCAGTCGCAGCTGGCGGTACTCGACCTCGCTGATGTCCTCCAGCTCGGTGGACAGCCCGGCCACCCGCCGCAGCGCGTGCCGCTCGGCCAGCTCCATGGCGCCGACGGTGGGGACGGCCTCGGGGTCGTCCTCGTCCTCCCAGCCCTCGGTCTGGTCGAGCTCGTCGTCGAGGTCGAAGTCGGCGTCGAAGTCCGCGTCGAGCTCGATGGTCGAGTCGCCGGGGTCGAGGGAGTCGACGTCTGGTCGGAAGTCAGGTGCGTTCGTCATGTGCCTCCAGCCTACGAGGGGCTCGGTGGCGGCGCGAGCGAGTTGAACCCGCGGCTCACCCCTCCAGATGTGCTGGCGCAGAGGCCGGGCGGGGTTAGGGTGCGCGAGGACCTTGTCTAAGAGGTCTCTCATCCATCTCTCCCCAAGGAGCAACCTCGTGCATCGTCTCGGAACCAAGCGCTTGGTCGCGCTCGGCGCCTTCGCCGTCGCGTCCTCTCTCTGCCTCGCCGCGCCCGGCGCGCACGCGGTGGGCAGCGCCTCGCCCGCACCGGCCATCAAGGTCACGCAGACCGCGTCCGACGCCGTCACCGCGCTCAACTCGGTCGCCTGCGGCAACGCCGCCAACACGGCCGAGAACCACTACTACCGACGCTTCGACCTCAGCGGTGGCTACAACGCCGCGCAGGGCTTCAAGGTCTCGCAGGTCTCGTTCGGTGTCGAGAACGCGACGAGCGCCGACAACACGATCCCCGGCAACGTCCTGGTCTGGGCGATCGACCCGGCCGACGCCTTCACCCTCGCCAACCTCGAGCCGGTCGCCACGGTGCCGGTCAACCTCGACTCCGCCGCCGACGGTGGCCTGCTGACCGTGCCGGTCACCGCCACCGTCCCCGCCGGCAAGGACATGGTCCTCGAGGTCGAGGTCGACGCGGCCACGACCGGCAAGCTGTTCTACATCGGCTCCAACACCGCCAACCAGAGCGGGCTGAGCTACCTGCGGGCCCCGGCGTGCGCCATCAACGAGCCGACCCCCACCTCGGGCATCGGCTTCCCCACCATGCACATCGTGCTCTTCGCCAACGGCAAGGCCGGCGAGTGCATCACCGCGGAGACCGCGGTCGACACGGCCACCGCCGCGCTGACCACGGCCACGGCCAACAAGACCAAGGCGACCGCGGCCGTCGCCTCGGCCACCACCGCTGACGCGGCGGCCAAGAAGGCTGTCTCCAAGGCCAAGGCCAAGCTGAAGAAGGCCAAGAAGTCGGGCGACGCCTCGAAGATCAAGAAGGCCAAGAAGAAGGTCAAGAAGGCGAAGGCCGCCGCCAAGAAGGCCGCCGCTGCGCTGACCGCCGCCAACACGGCGCTCACGGCCGCGACCACGGCAGTGACCACCGCCACCACGGCGGTCACCACCGCCACGGCGACGGCGACGACCGAGTGCGCGCAGCCCACGCTGCCCACGCGCCCGGCGTCCGACTCGGGAGCCACCCAGGTCAAGGCCCCCGGGTTCGTCACGGCTGCTTCCTGATCCACACGGCGCAGGCCGTCAGCGGAGCCACGGCTCCCCTGGCGGCCTGTGTCGCGTCCGGGACCGTAGGTTCGCTCTCATGAGCCGCCTGCTCGTCTCCCGCGACGGCCGCGAGATCGCGGACCTCGTCGCTGCCCTGCCCGCCGGCCGGTTCGTGCTCGGGCTCTCCGGCGCGCCGGGGGCGGGCAAGTCCACCCTGGCCGCCGCCCTGGCCGCGACGTACGGCGTCCCGGTCGTCCCGATGGACGGCTTCCACCGGCCCAACGCCGAGCTGGAGGCCATGGGCCGCTTGGCCGCCAAGGGGGCTCCCGACACCTTCGACGCCGAGGGGTACGCCGCGCTGCTGCGCCGCCTGCACACCGGCGGGCCGGTGCTGGCGCCGTCGTTCGACCACCGGCGGCCCGACCCGGTGCCGGAGGCGATCGAGGTGCCGGCCGAGGCGGGGCTGGTGGTCACCGAGGGCAACTACCTGCTGCTCGACGAGCCGCGCTGGCGAGCCGCGCGCCGCGAGTGCGACGCCGTGTGGCACCTGGTGACCGACGAGGACACCAGGACCGAGCGCCTGGTCCGCCGGCACGACGAGTCGGGCAAGGAGCCTGCGCAGGCCCGGGAGTGGGTGGCCCGGGTCGACCAGCCCAACGCCGTGCTGGTCGAGGCGGCCGCCGGCGCCGCCGATCTGGTGCTCGACCTCACCGACTGGTCAGGCCGGCTCGAGCGTCCTGGTCCAGAGAGCGACGCCTGAGCCCTCGTGCAGGGTCACGGTCAGGGCACCGGCCGCGTCGATCCCGAGGTGGCCGAAGAACTGGTTGCCGTCGCGGGGCGACTGCCGCAGGGCTGAGTCGTTGCCCCGCGAGAAGACCACCTCGGGCCCGAAGGTCCGGTCGAGCAGCCCGTCCTTGCGGGGGAAGGTCTCGGCGGCCAGCGGACCGGAGACGAACTCCCAGAACGGGTCGAACTCGGTGTAGGCGGCGCGGTCGGGCGAGTAGTGGTGGGCGGCCGTGTAGTGGACGTCGGCGGTGATGAAGACGACGTTCCGGACCCCGGCGGCCTGCCAGGCGGAGAGGATGCGGGCCAGCTCGGGCTCGCGACCGGTCGGTGGGCCGTCGTCGCCGTTGCAGGGCCCGTCGAGGTCGTCGTCGTGGTTGGAGGGGATGGAGAGCGGCAGGTCGGCCGAGATCACCTTCCACGTCGCCCGGGAGGCGATGACCGAGTCGGTCAGCCACTTCTCCTGCGCCGGGCCGAGGATCCCCCGCGGCTCGGCCCGCGAGGTGTCGTTGGGGCCGCGGTAGGAGCGCATGTCGAGCACGAAGAGGTCGAGGTGCTGGCCGCGCGGCACCGTGCGGTAGATCCGGCCGGACGCGAAGCCGTCGCCGGAGCGGTCGACGAAGGTGGAGACCGGCACCGGCTGGTACTCCTGCCAGGCCCGGCGACCTCGGGCCGCCAGCACGTCGCAGCGCCGCTCGAGGGTGTAGCGCTCGTCCTCGAGGACCTCGCCCGGGTACCAGTTGTTGCAGGTCTCGTGGTCGTCCCACTGCGCGATGGTCGGCACCTCGGCACCCAGCGCCCGGACGTGGGTGTCCTGGAGCCCGTACCGCTGCCGCCCGCGGAACTCCGCCAGCGTCTCGGCCACCTTGTCCACGCCGTCGCTGACCAGGTTGTGCCAGACGTGCCCGGACTCCTCCTCCACGGACGCGGGGATCTCGAGGTCGGCGTAGATGGTGTCCCCGCAGTGCACGAACAGGTCCGGCTGGGTGCGGAGGACCGCGGCGTACGTCGTCAGCCCACCGAGCTCCTCGTTGATGCCGAACCCCTGCCCGCAGGTGTCGCCCGACCACACGAGCGAGGTCGGCGCCGCGTGCACCGGCGCGGTGGCGAAGCTGATCCGCTCCTCCTGGCCGACGGCGCCCTCCGCACCGGTGAAGGAGATGGTCGCGTCGTAGCGCCGACCGGGCGCCAGCTGCTGGAGCTGGACGCGGCCGGTGAGGTCGGTCCGCTCGTCGACCCACGGGCCCCGGAGGGTCCGCAGCAGCCGGCCGTTGCTCTCCAGGCGGACCGACATGCGCCCCCGACCGGAGGACCGCGCCCACAGCACCGCCGAGTCGGTCGTCACCTCGCCGGACCGGGCGCCGTGGGTGAGGGAGAGCCGCTGCCGGACCTGGCCGGGCGCCTGCCCCGGCCAGGCCGCGGCCACGAGTCCGGGAACGGCGCCGATGCCCACACCCCCCACGAGCGCTGACCGCCTGCCGACCTTGACGTCCATGGACACGGCTCGAGGCCATCGGTGCCCGCGGTCCAGGTGGCGGCGTAGGGGTGACGTGTCGCCCAACGCTCGGCGAGCGTCCGGCTCCGCAGTTCCTGCTGGGTCGCAGTTCCTCCGACATCGCACATCTTGCGCATTCGCAGTTTTTGCGGCACACTGGAGTCATGACGCCCGACCCGAAGCTCCTCGACGCCGTCCGCGAGGCCCTCGACGCCGCCGTGGACAAGGACGCCGAGGAGGCGCTGCCGCACCTGCGGCAGGCCGCCGACCAGCTCACCGCGCTCATCGACGAGTCGATGGCCGAGGCGCTGCTGGGCGGCGGGGTGTCGCTGCGGTCCGCCGGTGCAGCGGCCGGGCTGACCGAGAACGCCGTGCCGCCCCGGCTGGCCCGCACCCAGACCCTCGGCGCCTACGCCAACGAGGACGGCCGGGTCACCGCGGCGGGCGTCGAGCGCGCCAAGTACGACCACGAGTCCGGCACTCCCAAGCCGGCCCCGGCACCCGCCGCGGCACCGATGCGGTTCAAGCCCCGAAGGAGAACGCCATGACCCGGTCCGACCTCACCCACCTCTACTTCCTGCTCGACCGCAGCGGCTCGATGCAGTCCATCAAGTCCGACATCGAGGGCGGCTTCGCGGCGTTCGTCGAGGAGCAGCGCCGGTCCGTCGGCGAGTGCCGGGCGACGCTGGCGCAGTTCGACGACGTCTACGAGGTGGTCTACGCCGACCAGCCGGTCGCCGACGTGCCTCCGCTGGACCTCCGGCCGCGCAACATGACCGCGCTGCACGACGCCATCGGGCGGCTGGTCACCGACGCCGGCACCGAGCTCGCCGCCCTGCCGGAGGCGCAGCGGCCCGGCAACGTCGTGGTCGCGATCATGACCGACGGGATGGAGAACGCCAGCAAGGAGTGGACCGGTGCCTCGGTGAAGGCGCTGGTCGACCTGCAGACCAGGGCCTTCAACTGGTCGTTCCTCTACATGGGCGCCGACCAGGACGCCGTCGAGGTCGGGGTGTCGCTCGGCATCGCGCCGGACCACGCGGTGACCTACAGCCGCGGCAAGAGCCGGGAGGCGATCGGCGCGGCCGGCGCCAAGATCAGCAAGCTGCGCGCCGACCGGCTGGCCTCCCCCGCCGCTCCGATGGCGGCGTTCACCGTGGAGGAGCGCGCCTCGCTGGCGGAGTGAGGCCCCCGTCGCCGATTCGTCTGCGAGCCTGAACGGCGGCGGACCTGTGTCATGTGTCAGCGGATCGTGGACACGATGTGTCGGGTCATCGTGAACACT
>CAZEPK010000324.1:0-5716 GCA_964514085.1 uncultured Nocardioides sp. | reverse complement strand
CCGCCAGTGCGACACCGACAGCACCAGCGCGCCCAGCAGGGGTCCCACCACGGGTGCCGTGCCGGCCACGGCAGCGACCACGTTCATCGCCCGCACCATCCGGACGCCGTCGGTGAGGTCCACCACCACGGACCGGGCGATGACCATGGCCCACCCGCCGGCGAACCCCTGGACCAGCCGGGCGGCCATCATGGCCGCCACGGAGGGGCTGAACGCGCAGACCACCGAGGCGACCACCAGCGCAGCCAGGGCCGCGAGCAGCGGGCGGCGGCGACCGACGCGGTCCGAGAACGGCCCACCGACCAGCTGCCCGAGCGCCATGCCGACGAAGAACGTCGTCAGTGTGAGCTGCACCTGGGTCGCCGACGCGTCCAGGTCGCGGCCGACCAGCGGGAAGGCGGGGACGTACATGTCGGTGGCCAGCGGCGCGATGGCGGTGACGAGCACCACCGTGCCCAGCACTGACGCCGACAGCGCCGCAGCCTTCGTCGGCGCGGACGTGCGGTGGTCCTGCAGGACTGGCATGCCTCCATGCAACCCACGGCCAGGGGCGCGGAGAAGTCACGCTCGTGAGGTGTACCAGCAGGGCATCCCTCGCGGCCTGCCCCGCGGGTAGCGTCGAACGACATGGACAACAGGTCGGAGGTGCGCGAGTTCCTCAGCTCCCGCCGCGCCAAGCTGACACCCGCGGACGTCGGGCTCCCCGACGTCGGGCAGCGGCGGGTCCCCGGCCTGCGCCGGGGCGAGGTCGCCGCGCTGGCCGGCGTCAGCATCGAGTACTACTCCAAGCTGGAACGAGGAGCGCTCGCCGGGGTCAGCGCCTCGGTCCTCGACGCGGTAGCCCGGGCGCTGCGCCTCGACGACGCCGAACGCAGCCACCTGTTCGACCTGGCGCGGGCCGCTGACGGGACCAGCGAGATCCTCCGGCCGCGACGCCACCGACGGGCGTGGACTCCTCGACCCAGCCTCACGTGGGTGCTGGACTGCATCACCGGCGGCCCGGCGCTGGTCCGCAACGGACGCATGGACCTGCTGGCGACGAACCCGCTCGGACGCGCCATGCACGCCTCCCTCTACGAACGCACGTCGGGACCCGTCCCGAACTTCGCGAGGTACACCTTCCTCGACGACGACTCGCGCCGCTTCTACCCCGAGTGGGACACCGCCGCCGACACCGCGGTCGCCATCCTCCGCACCGAAGCCGGCCGGGACCCTCACGACCGGCTCATGCACGACCTGGTCGGCGAGCTCGCCACCCGCAGCGAGGAGTTCCGGCGCCGCTGGTCCCACCACGACGTCCGCCTCCACGGGGCCGGGACCAAGACGTTCCACCACACGGCCGTCGGACAGCTCGAGCTCGTCTACGAGAGCGTCGACATGGTCTCCGACCCGGGCCTCACCCTCACCATCTACGCCGCCGAACCCGCGTCACGGACCGCAGAGGCGCTGGGCCTCCTGGGGTCCCTGGCGGCCACACCCCAGGTCGCTGTCGACTGAGCTCCCCTCAGGGACGGGCGACGACGGCGAGGAGCACGACGAGCACGGCTCCGACCGCCGCCGCCAGGTGCAGTGCGTCGAGGTGGGCTCGGACGTCGGCCTCGGTGAGTGGGGAGCGTGGCACCGGCGCATCCTCCCAGCCCGCCGTGGCCTCGGAGGCCAGGCACCCGGTCAACCACACCTGCGATACCTCCCATGTCGGAGCGCCCCTTCCGGCGGGCGTTCGGGGCCGGGCACCATCGCGGCATGCCCTCCGCCGCCGCGCCGACGAGCCGCCGCTTGGAGGGCCGGGTCGCACTGATCACCGGCACGGCTGGCGGGCAGGGCGCCGTCGCGGCTGATCTCTTCGCCGCCGAGGGCGCCACCGTCGTGGGCTGCGACGTGACGTCAGCGCCCGGAGTGGCCCAGGTCGACCTGACGGTCGAGGCCGAGGTCAGCGCCTGGATCGAGGACGCGTTCGCGGAGCACGGCCGGATCGACATCATGTACGCGAACGCCGGAGCCACGCGCTTCAACCGCCTGGAGGACGTGAGCGCAGACGAGTGGGGATTCGTCCTGCGTCACGAGCTCGACGTCGTCTTCTTCCCGGTCAAGCACGCGTGGCGCTACCTCAAGGAGTCGCCGTGCGCCGCGGTCGTGCTGGTGGGCTCGACCGCCGGGATAACGGGGTCCATGACCAACGGGCGGATCGCCCACACCGCGACCAAAGGCGGAGTCATCGCGATGGCCAAGCAGCTGGCCGCCGAGGGTGCCCCGCACGGGATCAGGGTCAACTGCGTCAGTCCCGGCATGATCGAGACGCCCGCAACACGGGCCGACCTCCTGGCAGACGACCACCCGATGCGGAGGATCGCCGAGGCCATCCCGCTCGGCCGCATCGGCCGCGCCGACGAGGCGGCCAAGTGCGCGCTGTTCCTGGCCACGGACGACGCCTCCTACGTCACCGGCGCGAACCTGGTGGTCGACGGTGGATGGTCGGCCGTCCTCCCCGGAGCGGCGTTGCTGCCCTGAGCCTCATGGTCGACGCGTGGCCAACGGAGTGGTGACGCGTGGCTTCAGTTGCCGAAGAGCCACAGGTTCAGGCTCGATCGGCCGAGTCGGGCGTCACTTCGCGGTGCAGGTCCCATCGCTGCGGCAATCGCTGGAAGCCCGCAGCCTCGTAGGTGGCGATCGCCCCCTCGTAGGAGGTGGGCGTGCAGACGATCGCGGACGACGATCCCATCTCCCGCAAGGCGGCGGCCGCCGCCAAGCTGATCGCCCGGCCGTAGCCGTGGCCACGGTGCTCACGGTGCACGCCCATCGGCTCCAACAATCCCGGGCGTCCGGGTCCGGCCGACCACACCGTCACGGTCGCGACCGCAGCGCCACCATCGTCATAGGCAAGCAGACACCGCGCGTCCGCGTAGGCCGGCCCACCCGTCATCGCGTGCCAGCGTTCCTCAGTGAACGTAGAGCCCTCGAAGGACGCGCGCTGCACGCTGATGCGCTCGACCATGTGAGCCAGCTCCGCCGTCTCGATCCTGACACTCGGGGCTTCGACGGGGTCGGTGAGATCGCGACTGAGGGGCGTCCAGGCCTCGGTCGCCTGCCATCCCGAGGACGACATCAGATCGCGGAGCAACGCGCCCCGAGGCACGTCGAACCAGACGTTCTCCATCGGCAGGACGCCCTGATCAGGGTCAGAGACATCGGCAGCGAGTCGTCGCGCCAACTCCTCGTCCTGTCTGAGCTCTGGCGCGATCGCGACCCGCAGCCAGAACGGCTCGTCCAGCAACCCGATGGCTATGAGGTGTCCGTCACGCCGCCACGTCCGCGTCCCGCCTGCCGCGGCATCGGCACCCAGCCGCCAGTACCAACCCAGGTCGCCCGGATGGAGCAGCACGTGCGTCTCGTCCTGTTGCCACTCCCTGAGGGTGTCGAGGACCTCGTCCATGTCGTCGGCGTCGGGCTGGTGCAGGGCGATCGTCACGCGTGATTGAACAATGAGGAGCTTCGCCGTCACACCCCATTTGCACCGCGACCCGCCCCTGCTCGCACAGCCCGGGCGGACGAGTGGTCCCCGGCTCCATACGATCGGAGGGTGACCGAGTACCTCTCCTTCGTCGCCGTCGCCGCGCTCCTCGCCGTCGCGCCGGGCCCCGACGCCTTCCTGGCCCTGCGGGCCACCGTCGTGGGCGGCAGGCGCCGCGGGTGGTTCACCACCGCGGGCATCACCCTGGCGTCCGCGATCCAGGGCTCCCTGGCCGCAACCGGTCTCGGTGCCGTGCTGACCGCCTCGGAACCGGTCTTCCAGACAGTGCGGTGGGCGGGGTGCGCCTACCTCACCTGGCTCGGGGTCTCCGCGATCCGAGACGCGCTGCGCCGCGACGGGTCGGTGTGGACCGTCGGGTCGCACGGGCCGGCTGTCACCGGAGCTAGGGCGTTCCGGCAGGGGTTCCTCTGCAACATCACCAATCCCAAGGTCCTCGCGTTCAACCTCGCCGTGCTGCCGCAGTTCGTCAGTCCTGACCAGGGCCTACCGGTTCTCCTGGGCTACGCAATGACCCTCGTCGTGCCCAGCACCATCGTCCTGCTGACGCTGGTCCAGATGGGGTCCGTGGCCAGGTCGCGGCTCGCCCGACCGATCGTCCGGCGCAGTGTCGACGGTGCCACCGGGCTCGTCATGATCGGCTTCGCGACCGCGCTCGCCGTCGAAGCCTGAGCCGCTCCTTCTCGTCGTCTGGGCTCCGTCCGAGGCTTCCTACGTACGGCGGACCCGGTTCAGTCCCGCAGCCGGCCGGTGTCGTAGGCCCACATCGCGATCTCCACCCTGTTCCGGGCGCCGATCTTGGTCAGCAGGCTGGCGACGTGGGTCTTGGCCGTGGTCAGGCCGATGAACAGCTCGGCGGCGATCTCGGCGTTCGTGCGGCCGCGGGCGACCAGTGTCAACACCTCCTCCTCGCGGTCGGTGAGCGGCTCGATCGGCTGCGTACGGCGTCTCGACGAGCCTCCCGCCGCGAGCGTGGCCAGCAGCCGCCGCGTGATGTTGGGGGCGATCAGGGCGTCGCCGGCGGCGGCGGCGTGGACCGCCTGGACGAGCAGCTCCGGCCCGGCGTCCTTGAGCAGGAATCCTCGGGCGCCGGCACGCAGCGCGCCGTGGACGTACTCGTCGAGGTCGAACGTCGTGATCACGACCACCGCCATCGGGTCCGGCACGCCTCGCCCGGCCAGCAGCTCGGTCACCTCGATGCCGTCGAGCCCGGGCATCCGGATGTCGACCAGGCACACGTCGGGGCGGAGCCGGCGGGCCAGCTCCACGGCGGCTCTGCCGTCCGCGGCCTGGCCGACGACCTCGATGTCGGGCTGGGCGTCGAGGATCATCGACAGGCCCGTGCGGACCAGGTCCTGGTCGTCGGCCACCAGCACGCGCACCGTCATCGCGGTGTCTCCACCGGCAGCTCGGCGTCGACCGTCCACCCGCCCTCGGGCGCCGGCCCGGCACGCAGCGTGCCGCCGAGCAGCTGCACGCGCTCGGTCATCCCCAGGAGCCCGAAGCCGTGGGTGGCCCGCCGGGCCGGGTCGGCCTGGCCGTCGTCGGTCACGCGGAGCCGCAGTGTCCCGGCGCCCGCGTCGACCCTGATCTCGACACGGGACGCGCTCCGGGCGTGCCGCAGCGCGTTGGTCAGCGCCTCCTGGGCCAGCCGGTACACCGTCGCGTCGAGCTGCTGGGGGAGCGCAGCCAGGTCACCGGCCAGCTCCACGTCGACGACCGGGGCCGGGCCACGGCGCGCCAGCGACGCCAGGTCGGCGACGCCGGGCTGCGGCGCGTACTCCGCGCGCGTTCCGTCACGCAGCACCCGGACCATCGCCCGCATCTCGGTCAACGTCCGCGACGCCTCGCCCTCGATGACCGCGAGGGCCTCGAGCGCCGCCTCGGGTCGCTGCCCGGCCATCGCCCGGCCGGCCTGCGCCTGCACGGCGATCGCCGAGACGTGGTGGGCGACCGTGTCGTGCAGCTCGCGCGCGAGGCCGACCCGCTCCTGGCTGCGGACCTGGTCCACCGCGCGGCGCCGGCTCTCGGTGCCGAAGCGGAAGGCCGCGCCGCCCGCGCCCGCCGCCAGCAGGATGGCGAACCCGCCGAGCACCTCGGCGGGGCCGGCGTAGTCGGACACCGAGCCCACGACCGCCGCGACCAGCACCACCGCCAGGCCGACCACGATCTCGCGCCCCGAGCCCCAGC
>CAZEPK010000323.1:0-5750 GCA_964514085.1 uncultured Nocardioides sp. | reverse complement strand
CGATGTTGTACTGGTTGACCGGCGTCAGGTCGCGGTAGGCCGAGCTCGCCGCCGCCTCGTAGGTCGTGTCGAAGGTGATGAACTCCAGCTCGGTGCCGGCGAGCGCCTGCCAGCCGTGTGCGGCGCAGCGGTCGAGCTGGGCCTGCAGGATGGTGCGCGGCGACTGCAGGACGGGGGAGTGGTCGAGCCAGACCAGGTCGCACTGCACCATCGCGGTGGCCGGCAGGTGGGTGAGGACCCGGATGGTGCGCTCCACGAGGACGAACTCCATGTCGCCGTACCCGCGCTCCCAGGAGGAGATGGCGTAGCCGCCGACGGTGTTCATGTCCACGTCGACCGCCAGGAGGTAGTTGCAGCCCTCGGTGCCGCCCTCGACCACGTGGTCGACGAAGTAGCGGCCGTGCAGGCGCTTGCCCTGCAGCCGCCCCTGCATGTCGGTGAACGCGACGACGACGGTGTCGATGTCGCCGTCGTTGATCCGGCCCACCAGGCCGTCCATCGTCAGGTGCCGCTCGTTGCGCAGCCCGGTCTCGGTCATCTGTCCCTCTCCGTGCCTCAGCCCACCAGCCCGCGCAGCAGCGCGGCCGTGTCGTCGCAGTGCTCCTCCATGACCCGGCGGGCCCGGTCGGGCTTCCCGGCCCTGATCGCCCGCACGAGCGCCGCGTGCTGGCGGTCGGAGTGGGCGATGTTGGCCTCGAGCACGGGGATGGCGAGCAGCATCTCGTGCAGCGTGGACTGCACCGACGTGACCGCCTCGACCGTGCGCGGTGAGTCGGTCAGCGAGGCGACCGTCAGGTGGAAGCGCGAGTCTGCCTGCCGGTGCTCGGCCGGCTTCCGGGCCGAGGCCACCTCGGCGTGCGCCTGGTCCAGCTGTCCGAGGCGTACGTCGTCGAGGTCGCGCGAGGCGGCCAGCGCGGCGGCGCCCGGGTCCACGATCCGCCGGTAGTCCAGCGCGTCCAGCCAGTCCTGGCGGCGGCCCGCCGTGAGTCGGGCAGCCGCCCGGCCCGACGGCGTGCCCGGCTTCAGGGTGACCACCGTGCCACCGCCGCGGCCTCGGGTGGTCTCGACGATCCCGGCCTGCCGCAGCGCGGCCATCGCCTCGCGCAGGGTGGCCCGCGAGACCTGCAGCCGCTCGGCCAGGTCGCGCTCGGCGGGCAGCGTCGTGCCGCGGGGGTAGACGCCGAGCCGGATGGCCATCGCCAGCTGCTCGACGCACGACTCGAAGGCGTGGTGACCACGCACCGGTCGGAGCACCGCCTCGGGGAGGTGGTGGGCCGGGGTGCTGCTCATGGCCGTCACTCTCGGTTCCCGCTCAGGTGGCTGTCAATCTCCAGCGGCGTTAAAGGTCTGAGTTCATACCTTTTTCACATGGAGGTGTTTACACCCCGCTCGGCACGGGTCTAGTTTCTGGCCATTCCGGGTCGCCGAACGGTGACCCGCGCACCGAGGGGGCGGCATGGCTGTAGACGACCCGCAGATCCACAACGACGACGAGGCCATGCTGGCCAAGCTCGGCTACAAGCAGGAGCTGTCCCGCTCCTGGTCCGGCTTCTCCAACTTCGCGATCTCGTTCTCGATCATCTCGATCCTGGCCGGGTGCTTCACGACCTTCGGCCAGGCGTGGAGCAACGGCGGGCCCATCGCCATCACGTGGGGCTGGCCGGTCATCTCGGTCTTCATCCTCATCATCGGCTTCACGATGTCGGAGCTGGTGTCGGCCTACCCGACGTCCGGTGGCATCTACTGGTGGGCCGCCAAGCTCGGAGGGCCGCGCGCCGGCTTCTTCACCGGCTGGCTCAACCTCATCGGCCTCATCGCGGTCACCGCGTCAGTGGCCTACGGCGCCGCGAACTTCGTGGACATCCTGATCAGCCTGTTCAGCGACAGCTGGGCGGCGGACTACAGCCTGCAGCGGGTCTTCATCGAGTTCGCGATCATCCTGGTCCTGGCCGCGGCCGCGAACATCTTCTCCAGCCACCTGCTGGCGGTCATCAACAACATCTCGGTCTGGTGGCACGTGGCCGGCGCCGCCCTGATCATCGGCATCCTCGTCATCGTCCCCGACAACCACCAGAGCGTCGGCTGGGTCATGACCGAGCGGATCAACAACTCCGGCTACGACGACGGATCCAACAGCTCGATGATGTTCTGGTTCCTCGTGCTGCCCCTGGGCTTCCTGCTCACGCAGTACACCATCACCGGGTTCGACGCCTCCGCCCACCTGTCGGAGGAGACCGCCTCGGCCTCGAAGGCCGCGGCCAAGGGCATCTGGCGCTCGATCTTCTACTCGGCGGTGGGCGGCTGGATCCTGCTCCTGGCCCTCCTCTTCGCGGTCCAGGACCAGAACGCGGTCACCGACGGGATCAACGTCGGCTACTACGGCTCGGACGTGATCCTGGGTCAAGCGCTCGGCACCGGCGCGCACCGCGTGGTCATCGCCATCTCGGCCTTCGGCCAGCTGTTCTGCACCACCGCCTGCCTCACGAGCGCCTCCCGGATGACCTTCGCGTTCAGCCGCGACGGGGCCATCCCGGGCTCGAGGCTGTGGTCGAAGGTGAACGCCAAGAGGGTCCCCGCGAACGCCGTCATGTTCGTGACCGTCATCGCCCTGCTGATCACGCTGCCCGCCCTGATCGAGGTCAACTTCGGGACCGAGGAGGCGCCGATCATCCTGCCGACGGCGTTCTACGCCGTCGTCTCGGTCGCGGTCATCGGCCTGTACCTGGCCTTTGCGATCCCGATCTACCTGCGCTGGAAGATCGGCGACGCCTTCGAGGTCGGCAGCTGGAACAACGGCCAGAAGTACAAGTGGATGAACCTCGTCGCAGTGGCCGAGATC
Organism: uncultured Nocardioides sp.; assembly: GCA_964514085.1. Classification (GTDB taxonomy): domain Bacteria; phylum Actinomycetota; class Actinomycetes; order Propionibacteriales; family Nocardioidaceae; genus Nocardioides. The sequence goes on along the minus strand of CAZEPK010000323.1, from coordinate 2,911 downwards.
GTCGTGATCTGCATCTACTTCATCCTGCCGCTGTATCCGTCGGGGTGGATCTTCAGCGACGCCTTCGAGTGGAAGTTCGTCAACTACGCGCCCATCCTCACCGGAGGCACGATCCTGCTCGTCGCCATCTGGTGGCAGGTGTCGGCCCGCAAGTGGTTCACGGGGCCGAAGCACACGATCGACCCGGACGTCATCAAGGCGTTCGAGGACTGAGGGGCTCTTGCTCGAGTCACTGGACCGCCTCGCCGTCCTGGCGGGGCGGTCCTGGCACGCCACGGACCTGCCCGGCGGGCTGACCAACCACAACGTGCACGTGGTCAGCGACGACGACGGGCCTCCGGTCGACGTGGTGGTGCGCTGCTCGTCGAGCGACGCGGGACTGCTCGGCATCGACCGGGACGCCGAGCACGCGAACACCGCCGCGGCGGCCGAGGCCGGCGTGGGTGCGCCGGTGGTGGAGTACCGCCCCGACCTCGGGATGCTGGTCATCGGCTTCCTGCCCGGGCGGGCGCTCGAGGACGCCGACTTCGCGGACGCCGGCGTGATGGGCAGGGCGGCGGAGGCCTGCCGGCGGCTGCACGCCGGGCCGCGCTTCGTCAACGCCTTCGACATGTTCGCCCGGCAGGCCGGCTACCTGGCCACCTCGAAGGAGCGCGGCTTCGCCCTCCCGCCGACGTACGACGACCACGCCGACGCCTGGGCCGCCGTGGCCCGTGCGCTGGCGGTGGCGCCGCGGGCCACGGTGCCGTGCAACAACGACCTGCTGGCCGCGAACTACCTCGACGACGGCGAGCAGGTGCGCCTCATCGACTACGAGTACAGCGGCAGCAACGAGGCCTGCTTCGAGCTCGGCAACACCGCGACGGAGTGCGGCTTCAGTCCCGAGCAGACCGAGGCGTGGGTCGAGGCGTACTTCGGCTCGCCGACGTCCTCGGACCTGGCGCGGGTCCGGCTCCAGGCGCTGTGCAGCGAGTACGGCTGGTCGCTCTGGGGCTTCATCCAGGCCGCCACCAGCCCGATCGACTACGACTTCCGGGCCTGGGGCCAGCACCGGTTCGACAAGGCCGAGGCGATGTTCAGGGGTCCTGACCTCGAGAGGCTGCTCGGCGATGTGGCCAACGGTGGCTGAGGTGCGAGGAGCGCCAGCGACGAGCCTCGAAGCCTCGAGAGCCGTGGCTGGTACCCGACCGGGGCCGGTCGCGGACTCGGCTCACCCGGCTTCGAGGCTCGGCCGTGGCCGGCCTCGCACCTCAGCCACCGAGAGGTGCGTCGGACATGGCTGACCTCCCGTCCCGGGCCGAGATCGTGATCGTCGGCGGCGGGGTCATCGGCGCCTCGGTGGCCTACCACCTGACCAAGCTCGGGCGCACCGACGTGCTGCTGCTGGAGCAGGGGCACCTGTCCGGTGGGACGACGTGGCACGCGGCCGGGCTGGTGGGCCCGCTGCGCGCCTCCGAGAGCGGCACCAGGCTGGTGCAGTACTCCGCGGAGCTCTACGCCTCCCTCGAGGCCGAGACCGGTCTGGCCACGGGCTACCGCAACGTCGGGGGCGTGATCGTGGCCCGCACCGAGGACCGCATGGTGCAGCTGCGGCGGACGGCGGCCAACGCCGCGGCCTACGACATGGAGTGCGAGCTGGTCTCGCCCGCGCGGGCCCAGGAGCTGTGGCCGGTGATGCAGGTCGAGGACCTGCTGGGTGCGCTGTGGCTGCCCGGAGACGGCAAGGTCAACCCGACCGACCTCACCCAGTCGCTGGCCAAGGGCGCCCGGATGGGTGGAGCGACGGTGGTGGAGAAGGTGCGCGTCACCGGCTTCACCGTCGAGGGCCGTCGGGTCACCACCGTGCTGACCGACCGGGGCGACGTGGAGTGCGACCTGGTCGTCAACTGCGGCGGCCAGTGGGCCAAGGCGCTGGGCGACCAGGTCGGGGCGACCGTGCCGCTGCACTCGTGCGAGCACTTCTACGTCGTCACCGAGGCGGTCGAGGGCACCCACCCCGACCTGCCGATCATGCGCGACCCGGACGGGTGGACCTACTTCAAGGAGGAGGTCGGCGGCCTGGTGGTCGGCGGCTTCGAGCCCGAGGCCAAGCCCTGGCGCTCACCGGACGACCTGCCGTACCCCTTCGAGTTCCAGCTGCTGGAGGAGGACTGGGAGCACTTCTCGGTGCTGATGGACGAGGCAGTGCGCCGGATCCCGGTCCTGGCCGAGACCGGCATCCGCAAGTTCTACAACGGCCCGGAGTCCTTCACGCCCGACAACCAGTTCGTGCTGGGCCGGGCGCCCGAGCTGGACAACTGCTTCGTCGGCGCCGGCTTCAACTCGGTCGGCATCGCCTCGGCCGGGGGCGCGGGGCTGGCGCTGGCCGAGTGGGTGCACACCGGCGAGGCCACCTCCGACCAGACCGGGGTGGACGTCCGGCGCTTCGCGCCTTGGGCCGCGGACCCGGCGTACCTGCGGGACCGGGTGGCCGAGACCCTCGGGCTGCACTACGCCGTGCCCTGGCCCAACCGCGAGCCCACCACCGCTCGCGACGTCCGGCTCTCGCCGCTGCACGAGCGTCTGGCGGCGCGGGGCGCCGTCTTCGGCGCGCGCAACGGCTGGGAGCGCCCGCTCTTCTTCGGCGGCTCCCTGGACTACACGTGGGGGAAGCCGTCGTGGCTCGCGGCCTCGGCCGCGGAGCAGCGCGCCTGCCGGACCGGTGTCGCACTGTTCGACCAGACCTCCTTCTCCAAGTACGTCGTGGCCGGCCCCGGCGCCCTCGAGGCGCTGCAGTGGGTCTGCGCCGCCGACGTCGACGTGCCGGTCGGTCAGGTCGTCTATACCCCGTGGCTCAACGAGCGCGGGACCTACGAGGCCGACCTCACCGTCACGCGTGACGGGCCCGACTCCTTCTGGATCGTCTCCTCCT
>CAZEPK010000322.1:0-5770 GCA_964514085.1 uncultured Nocardioides sp. | reverse complement strand
CCTCTGGAACGGCGCCACCGCCTCCCTCCAGGCGGCCAAGGTGCGCAGCCGGCTCCCGATGCTCGTGGCCCGCAACCTGGCCCGGCGCACGCTCGCCGTCCCCGAGGACCTGCCCCTGTCGGAGGCGGTGCGCCGGGCGCACGACGCCCACGCGGGCGCGATCGTCACCGTCACCAGCAGCGGGACGCCGGTCGGCGTGGTCAGCGAGGCGGCCCTGCGCGCCACCCCGGAGGAGCGCCGGCCCTGGCTCGCCGTCTCGACGGTGGCCCGCAGCGTGGACCTGGGGCTCTCGCTGCCGGTCAGCATCGCGGGCGAGGACCTGGTCCGCGCGATCACCAGCACACCGGCCTCGGAGTACCTCCTGGTCGAGGAGGACGGGTCGGTCTACGGCGTCCTCACCCCGGGCGACGTCGACCGCGCCTTCCGGGCCGTGCCGGACTGAGCCGCTCCCTTCGGTAGGTTCTGCCGGTGCCCGACCTGAGCCCCGACCCTGTCGACCCTGGCCCTGTCGACCCCGAGTGGTCGGGGGTACACCGTGGCCCGCTGCGGGCGGGGGAGTGGGTGCGGGTCGTCGACACCAAGGGCCGGCGCCACAACTTCTGCCTCGAGCCCGGCAAGCGCTTCTTCTCCAACAAGGGGCACTTCGAGCACGACGAGCTCCTCGGTCGTGAGGAGGGCTTCACCGTCACCTCCTCGGCGGGCGGGGAGTACCTCGTCTTCCGGCCGCTGCTCTCGGAGTTCGTGATCTCGATGCCGCGGGGCGCCGCGGTGATCTACCCCAAGGACTCCGCGCAGATCATCGCGCACGCCGACGTCTTCCCGGGGGCCCACGTCGTCGAGGCCGGTGCCGGCTCGGGGGCCCTGACCTGCTCGCTCCTGCGCGCGGTGGGCCCGGGCGGCCGGGTCACCTCCTACGAGCGGCGCGAGGAGTTCGCGGACGTCGCCCGCCGCAACGTCACGCAGTTCTTCGGCGGCGACCACCCGGCCTGGTCCCTGCACCTCGGTGACCTGGCCGAGCTGCTGCCGGCCTCGGGCGAGCAGTGCGACCGGATCATCCTCGACATGGTGGCGCCCTGGGAGTGCCTCGACGTCGCGGCCGACGCGCTCCGCGCGGGCGGCATCCTCTGCGCCTACGTCGCCACGACGACCCAGCTCTCCCGCTTCGTCGAGAGCGTCCGGGTCCACGGTGGGTTCACCGAGCCGTCGGCCTGGGAGTCCCTGGTCCGCGACTGGCACGTCGAGGGGCTCGCCGTCCGGCCCGGGCACTCGATGATCGGCCACACCGCCTTCCTGGTCACCGCGCGCCGGATGGCGCCCGGGCAGAAGCCGCCGCTCAAGCGGCGCCGGCCGGCGCCCGGCGCGTACGGACCCGACTACCTCGGGCCGCGACCGGCCGACGTACCCCTCGACCCGCCGGAGGACCAGCCCGCCGGGTGACCTCGACCGTGAGCTCGTCCGTGAGCTCGTCGGCCACCGCAACGGGGACGCAACCTCCTGGCAACCCCAGGGGTGTCTATTTCGTGACCAACACCGCGCGGATATCCCCTTGGGCCGTCGGAGTTCCCGAGTAGGGTCGTGAATCACAGGAGGTGACGCCGATGACTTCGGACCACGCAGGTCAGTCGGGTTCTGGCAGCGGGAGCAGGACCCCCGAAGAGCTGATGAGCCAGGTGCGCTTCCTCGAGGCCGAGGTGGGTGACCTCCGGCGCCGTCTGAGCGACGCGCCGACGGGCTCCCGGGGCCTCGAGCTGCGGCTCGCCGACGCCCAGCGCTCGCTCGCCGCGGTCACGTCGCAGAACGAGCGGCTGGCCCAGACCCTGCGCGAGGCGCGCGACCAGATCATGAAGCTCAAGGAGGAGGTCGACCGGCTGGCCCAGCCGCCGGCCGGCTTCGGCACCTTCCTGAGCCGCAACGACGACGACTCGATCGACGTCTTCACCGGAGGCCGCAAGCTCCGGGTCAACGTCAGCCCCAGCGTCGACCTCGACCACCTCTTCCGTGGTCAGGAGGTCATGCTCAACGAGGCCCTCAACGTCGTCGCTGCGCTCGACTACGAGCAGGTCGGCGAGGTCGTGATGTTCAAGGAGCTGCTCGCCGACGGCGACCGGGCCCTGGTCATCGCGAGCGCCGACGAGGAGCGCGTCGTGCGCCTGGCCGAGCCGCTGCGCAACGACACCATCCGGGCCGGCGACTCCCTGCTGCTCGACACCCGCGCGGGCTACGTCTACGAGAAGGTCCCCAAGTCCGAGGTCGAGGAGCTGGTGCTCGAGGAGGTCCCCGACATCGACTACTCCTCGATCGGTGGCCTCAAGGGCCAGATCGAGACCATCCAGGACGCGGTCGAGCTGCCCTACCTGCACCCCGAGCTGTTCAAGGAGCACGAGCTCAAGCCGCCCAAGGGCGTGCTGCTCTACGGGCCGCCCGGCTGCGGCAAGACGCTGATCGCCAAGGCGGTCGCCAACTCGCTGGCCAAGAAGGTCGCGGCCAAGACGGGCCAGGAGGGGAAGTCCTACTTCCTCAACATCAAGGGCCCCGAGCTGCTCAACAAGTACGTCGGCGAGACCGAGCGCCACATCCGCCTAGTCTTCCAGCGGGCGCGCGAGAAGGCCAGCGAGGGCACGCCGGTCATCGTGTTCTTCGACGAGATGGACTCGCTGTTCCGCACCCGCGGCTCCGGGGTCTCCTCCGACGTCGAGAACACCATCGTCCCGCAGCTGCTGAGCGAGATCGACGGCGTGGAGCTGCTCGAGAACGTCCTGGTCATCGGGGCCTCCAACCGCGAGGACATGATCGACCCGGCCATCCTGCGTCCCGGCCGGCTCGACGTGAAGATCAAGATCGAGCGGCCGGACGCCGAGTCGGCCCGCGACATCTTCAGCAAGTACCTCACCGTCAGCCTCCCGCTGCACGCCGACGACCTCAGCGAGTTCAGCGGCGACCGCGACGCCACCGTGTCGGCGATGATCCAGGCCACCGTCGAGCGGATGTACACCGAGACCGAGGAGAACCGCTTCCTCGAGGTGACCTACGCCAACGGTGACAAGGAGGTCCTCTACTTCAAGGACTTCAACTCCGGCGCGATGATCCAGAACATCGTCGACCGGGCCAAGAAGATGGCGATCAAGGACTTCCTCGACCTCGACCAGCGCGGCCTCCGCGTCTCGCACCTCCTGCAGGCGTGCGTCGACGAGTTCAAGGAGAACGAGGACCTCCCCAACACCACCAACCCCGACGACTGGGCCCGCATCTCCGGCAAGAAGGGCGAGCGGATCGTGTTCATCCGCACGCTGATCACCGGCAAGCAGGGCACCGAGCCGGGTCGCTCCATCGACACCGTCCCCAACACCGGTCAGTACCTCTAGTCCGGCGTCGGGAACTCCCTGACGCCGCCGTGCGTCTTCTAGGCACATCCCCCGGAACGCGGAGACACCATGGGCCTGTTGATCAGCGTCGTCCTCGGCACTGCCGCGGTGGCCGCCCTGGTGGTGCACGGCAACGTGGCGCTCGCGGTGCTGGTCGGACTGGCCTGGGCGCTGGCGGTCGCGGGCAACCGCACCCGACGGGGCAACCAGGAGCCGTGGCGCCTGAGTCGCAGCCCGTCGGGCGGGAGCGCTGAGCTCGGGGCGACCGGCACCACCGTGACCGGGTCCGCGAGCATCGGCGGTCCCTACGGCGGTGCGTCCTAGCCATGACCGTCGTCATCGGCCGGGGACGGTCCTAGGAGGATCCATGTCAGGCATGCACGTCTTCGTGCTGGTGGTCATCGCGGCGGGGCCGTTGTTCGCTCTCGCCTGGTGGTCCAGCGGCCGCTCCCGCACGCAGCTCCGCCGCAGTGCCGACCACGAGATCGCCAAGGGCACCGGGACCTTGCAGGGCGGCACGCACAACCCACCCGGCAGCCCGGGTTCCCCGTTCTGACCAAGGAGGCGTCATGGTCGTCGCAGTGGTGGTCGTCGCAGGGATCGTGGTCCTGCTCGGGCTGGCCTGGTGGTGGAGCGGCCGGTCCCGAGGTGTGGAGCACCACTCGCTCAGGGTGGGGGAGCGGGGCGAGGCGGAGGCCAAGGCCCTGAAGCACTACCGCCCCAACGGCGGTGTGCCTCCGGGCCCGATGCTCGGTCCCTGACTCCGACGAGCCGGGCGCGACTCAGGCCGTCACGTCGGCGCGGGTGGCGCCCAGCGCGGTGACCAGCTCCTCGGCGTCCACCGTCAGCGCGACACCGGGCGACCCGGCCCCCAGGCTGATCCGTCCGGCCAGCGAGGCGTCGGCCACCACGGGCAGGGCGGTGCGGCTGCCCAGCGGCGTGATGGTCCCTCGCACGTAGCCGGTCACCTCGCGCGCGGCCTCGGCGGAGGCCATGGTCAGGCGGTTGACCCCCAGCAGCGCCCGGAGCTTGGCCCAGGCGATCTCCCGGTCGCCGGGCACCAGGACCAGCACGTGCTGGTCCTCCGCGACCCGCACCACCATCGTCTTGACCAGCTGGTGGGGAGAGACCCCGCGGGCGGCGGCCGCCTCCTCGAGGGAGCCGACGGGCCCGTGCCGCGTCACCTCGTGGGCCAGGCCCAGCTCCGCTGCGGCGGCGAGGGCGCGCGCGGACTGGTCCGCGCTCACGACCGCACCGCCGTGGCCACGGAGACGAAGCCCCACGGCTTCGCGACGGAGGGCCCCGGCAGGTAGGACTGCTCCAGGCTCTGGACCCGCAGCCCGGCCGCCTCGACCAGCGCCGGTGCGTCCCGGGTGAGGTGGCAGCCACCCGCGACAAGGCCCTGCAACCCGTCGCAGCGGCGCTGCCAGGCCGAGACCCGCCGGTCGGGGGCGAGCCCGTGCTCGAGGAGGTGGAGGCGGCCGCCGGGACGCAGCACCCGGCGCACCTCGGCGAGCGCCGCCGCCGCGTCGGGGATGGTGCACAGCGTGAAGGTGCTCAGTACGGCGTCGTACGACGCGTCGGGGGCGGCCAGCGCCTGGCCGTCGAGGCCGGCGCGCGCCACGGGGACGGCCGAGCCGGCCCGGCGCCGCTCCGAGAGCGCCCAGGCGCGTGCCGACGGCTCCACCGCGTCCACGGAGACCACCGCGGGCGGGTAGGCGCCGACGTTGAGACCGCTGCCGAAGCCGATCTCGAGGACCCGGCCCTCCAGTCCCCGACACGTCCGGTCGCGCAGCGCCATGACCGGTCCCGTGGACAGTGCCCGGTCCACGCAGCCGGGCAGCACCCGCTCGGACCACCAGCCCACGGCCCCAATGTAGACAGGGCCAGCCCGTACGCTGGCCCCATGTCGGTGCGACGAGTCATGGGCGCCGAGGTCGAGTACGGCATCTCGGTCGTCGGCCAGCCGCTGGCCAACCCCATGGTCGCCTCCTCGCAGGTGGTCAACGCCTACGCCTCGGCCACGGTGAAGGCGCGAAGGGCCCGGTGGGACTTCGAGGAGGAGTCGCCGCTGCGCGACGCCCGGGGCTTCGACATGTCGCGCCAGATCGCCGACCCGAGCCAGCTCACCGACGAGGACCTCGGCCTGGCCAACGTCATCCTCACCAACGGCGCGCGGCTCTACGTCGACCACGCCCACCCGGAGTACTCCACGCCCGAGGTGACGACGCCCCTGGACATCGTGCGCTGGGACAAGGCGGGCGAGCTGGTCATGCTCGACGCCGCCCGGCGGGCGGGCGCGCTCCCCGGCGGTCCGACGATCGTCTGCTACAAGAACAACACCGACAACAAGGGTGCGTCCTACGGCGCGCACGAGAACTACCTGATGCGGCGCTCCACGCCGTTCG
>CAZEPK010000321.1:0-5774 GCA_964514085.1 uncultured Nocardioides sp. | reverse complement strand
GGCGCGCTGCTCGAGCGAGGTGTCGGGGTGGTGGGCCAGCAGCGCCGTCACCAGGCCGGTGTCGTTGGTGGAGGTCTCGACGTCGCGCGTGTGCAGCGGGAGCTCGCCGTCGGGGTCGGGCAGGTCGGCGACCATCTGCTGCAGGTTGTGGGTGTTGATCAGGTTGCCGTTGTGGCCCAGGGCGATGGAGCCGTCGGCGGTCGGCCGGAAGGTGGGCTGGGCGTTCTGCCAGGTGCTGGCGCCGGTGGTCGAGTAGCGCGCGTGGCCGATGGCGAGGTGGCCCTTGAGCGACTCCAGCGTGGTCTCGTCGAAGACCTGCGAGACGAGCCCCATGTCCTTGTAGACCAGGATCTGGCGGCCGTTGCTCACCGCGATGCCGGCCGACTCCTGGCCGCGGTGCTGGAGGGCGTAGAGGCCGAAGTAGGTGAGCTTGGCGACGTCCTCACCGGGGGCCCACACGCCGAAGACACCGCAGGCGTCCTGGGGACCCCGGTCGTCGGGGTCGAGGTCGAAGCTGAGCCGACCGTCGCCCCCTCGTCGGCTGGGTGGAACCTGGCCGCCGGTGCTGAGGTAGGGCACGCGCTCATGGTACGGGCGGCGGGGGCTCGTGCGTGCATCGCCGGGCGGTGGATACCGGGCGCCTGCCACGGCCCGCGCCGTGACCCAATCGCCGGACAGGTCGTTGACGAACCCATAGCCTGAAACCTGCTCCCTCCCGTCCCCGACCGAGGATCACCATGTCCACCGACCCCCGAGCCGAGGCGCCACCCGCCACACCGGCAGAGGGCGGCGTCGACGTGGCGGCGCGCGAGGTGCCCGCGGCCAGGGTGACCGGCCCCCTGGTGCGGGTGGTGGGACCCGACGAGGCCACGAGCTGGGCCGACCTGACCACCCAGGAGGCGCTGCTCGTCATCGCCGAGGGCATCACCCAGCTGGCCGGCTTCGGCGTGGCCGCGGTGAGCGTGGTGCGCGACTCCCAGCACATGCAGGTGATGGCGGTCGCCGGCGACGACGACGCGCGCGACACCCTGCTCGGGACGTTCACGCCCATCGCCCGGCTGATGAGCGAGCTCGAGCACGCCGAGGATTGGGGCATGTTCAAGTTCGTGCCCCAGGAGTCGCTGGACCCCGAGGTGGAGAGCTGGGGCTGGGTGCCCGACCTCGAGCCGAGCTCGGACCCCGACGCCTGGCACCCCATGGACCTCCTGGTCGCGCCGCTGTACGGCCCGAGCGGCGAGCTGCGCGGCTCCCTCTCGATCGACTGCCCCAGCGACGGCAAGCGGCCCGACGAGGGGCACCGCCGGATCCTGAACCGGTACGCCGAGCAGGCCGCCCGCGCCCTCTACATCGCCGTGGAGCGCGAGGCCTTCGCCGAACAGATCCGGGTCCTCTCCGCCACCCGCGAGGTGGTCCGCAACGCCGCCCGCGAGCGGAACATCGGCGCCATGCTGGAGAAGATCCAGCCCAGCCTCATCGAGGGCTTCCGCTCCCTCGGCGCCTGGATCCACACCTTCGACGAGGACGGCCACGGGCTGGGCGCGATCTACGCCGGAGACGGCGCCCGCATCCAGATGCCCGCGCACCTGGTGGACATCGCCGAGCGGGCGGCCGAGGACTCCTGGCGCGTCCAGCGGGTCGGCCTGGTCTCCCGGCTCGTCCCGCAGCAGGTGCGGCTCTCCCCCATCTCGAGCGAGGAGTTCCAGCAGATCCTGGACTTCCTCGCCGGGATCGGTGTGGGCTCGCTGCTGTTCGTGCCGATGGGCGCCGGTCGCGAGTGCCTGGGCAGCCTGGTCCTCACCCGGGCGCTGGGTGACCAGGAGTGGAGCCCGGCCGAGGTCGACGCGGCCCTCGAGGTGGGCCGGGACCTGGGCCGCGCGGTGCTCAACGCCCGTGCCTTGGAGCGCGAGCGCGAGCTGGTGCGGGAGCTCAAGGCCCTCGACGACTACAAGAGCAAGCTCATCGCCACGCTGTCCCACGAGCTCAAGAGCCCGCTTGCGGCCATGCTGGCCAACATCGAGTTCCTCACCGAGACCGTGGACCTCGACCCCGGTGCCCTGCGCGTGCTCGCCGCCGTGGACCGCGGGGCCGGCCGGCTGGTCCGGGTGGTCGAGGACCTCCTGCTGCTGGCCAAGGTGGGCGACCCGCACCTGCCGCTGCTGACCCGGCCGGTCAACCTGCGCGACGTGGTCGACGACGTCATCAACCTCACCTCCATCGCGGACCAGGGCCGCTTCGAGGTGCAGGTCCAGAGCGACCTCGAGGACGTCATCGCGGTCGGGGACCCCGCGGAGCTCGACATCCTGGTGACCAACCTCGTCACCAACGCGGTGAAGTACTCCCCCTCCGGCTCGACGGTCACGGTGCGCCTGGCCCGCGAGGGCGACTGGGTGGTCCTCAGCTGCGTGGACCGGGGCATCGGGATCGCGCCGCGGGACCGGGCCCAGCTGTTCCGCGAGTTCTTCCGGTCCGACTCCCCCGAGGTCAAGGCGCAGCCCGGGACCGGGCTGGGGCTGACCATCGTCGACCGCATCATCACCCGGCACCTGGGCCGGATCGAGGTCGACTCCGAGCTCGGCGCGGGCAGCACCTTCCGGGTCTTCCTGCCGGCGGCCTGACCCGGCCGACGACGTGCGCCGATCCGGCGACGCGACGCCGCCGGCGGGAGTACGGTGCCGGCCATGCGCACGCTGACCGTCCTCGCCGTCGCCGCGCTGGCGACCGCCGCGCCCTCCCTCGTCGCCGCCGCGCCGGTCCACGCAGCGCCCGCCAAGCCGCGGGCCGAGCTGGTCAGCAAGCAGGTGAGCGCCACGCTGGCCGGCGGCCGGGTCACGGCCCGGGCCACGGTGAAGAACAAGGGCACCGCCAAGGCACCGGCCAGCACCACCGGCTTCTACCTCTCCACCGACGCCGTGCGCAGCGCCGACGACCTGGCCCTGGGCACCGCGCACACGGCCCGGATCGCGCCGAAGGGGTCCCGGGCGGCCTCGGGCGCCTACCCGGTGCCGGCCACCGTGCCGTCCGGCACGTACCGCGTCCTGGCCTGCGCGGACAGCGCCGGCACCGTCAAGGAGCGCAAGGAGACCAACAACTGCAAGCCGGCCGCGGGGAGCGTGGTCCTCAACGGTACGGCGACCGGCCCGGTCACCGTCTCCGCCACGGCGGGCGCCGGCGGCACCGTCGCGTCCAGCGCCGTCACCGGAGGCAGCTGCAGCGCCGGCGTCTGCACCTTCCCGACGCCCGGCACCGGCACCGTGACCTTCACCCCGACGCCGGCTGCGACGTACCGCTTCGGCGCCTGGACCGGTGCGACCTGCACCGGCTACACGGCGGGACCCGGCGGCGCCATCACCTTCACCGGCCCGACCTCGGCCCGGGCCTGCACCGCGACGTTCGTCAAGCAGGTCACGGTCAGCTTCGCGGTGGCACCGGTGCAGGTCGCCCTCGTGGGCACGGTGTCCGGCGTGGCCAGCAACGGCACGTGCGCGACGAACCCGCTCACCGGCAGCGGCTCGTGCGTGGTGGACGCCGGGGTGGGCACCGTCGCGCTGACGGGCACGGCCCTCCTCCTGCCCTTCAAGAGCTGGTCGGGCGCGACCTGCGACGGCGTGGCGGCCGCGAACACCATGACGTTCACCGCGCCGGCGGCGGACAAGGCCTGCACCGCGACCTTCGGGCTCTGACCGGCCCGGCGGCGATCAGCCCGGCAGCCACTCCAGCAGCGCGTCCACCGCGGTGAAGGCGGGCAGCCGGGCCCGCTTCTCAGCGCTGAGGTAGCCGGCGGAGACGATGCGGTCCAGCTGCTCGACCAGCGGCGCGTAGAACCCGTCCGGGTCGAGCAGCGCCACCGGCTTGTCGTGGATGCCGAGCAGCTGCCAGGTGAACACCTCGAACAGCTCCTCCAGGGTGCCCACCCCACCGGGCAGGGCCACGAAGGCGTCGGCCAGCTCGGCCATCCGCGCCTTGCGCTCGTGCATCGAGCCGACCTCGACCAGCCGGGTCAGGCCGGTGTGCGGCACCTCGCGGGAGAACAGCCCCCGAGGGATCACGCCGACCACCTCGCCGCCCGCCCGGACCGCGCGGTCGGCCAGCAGGCCCATCAACCCGACCTGCGCACCGCCGTAGACGATGCCGGTGCCCGCGGCGACCAGTGCGTCGGCGAGGGCCACGACACAGTCGCGGTGCGCCTCGGTGCCCGGTGAGGACCCCAGGAAGACCGCGACGCGCACGGTCCCATCCGACCACAGCCGGACCGGAAGGGGTCAGACCAGTGCGCGCACCTGCTCCGGCAGCCGCTGGGCCAGCTCCGCGGCCTGCCCGCGGATCTCGGGGACGGCGGTGGTCTCGAACAGCGTGCCCTTGCGCGGAGGCCCGACCACGAACAGCCCGGGCACCACCTGGCCGGACACGTCGAGCACCTCGCCCCCGGGCGTGCAGGCCACGCCGAGGCGCAGCGGGTCGGGCGCGGCCAGGCCGCGCGCGACCAGCGAGGCGAGGAGCGGGTCGGTGCTGCGGGAGACGTCGGTCATCGGACCGGTGCAGTTGACGACCGCGTCGGCGAAGAGGCTGTCGGGCAGGGCCGACAGTGTGACCTCGCAGCGCAGGCCGTGGTCGGTGACGGCGCCGATGCCGCCCTCCACGACCGTGAGCCGGCCCTCGTCCCGGTAGCCCTCGAGCGCGGCGGCCACGTCAGTGGCCATGCGGTGGCGGCGTACCTCCCAGGCGCGGCCGTACGCCGCGAGGAAGCGCCGCCGCTCCTGGAGGTCGAGCCGCTGCCACAGGCCCTGGGTCGGCGCCCGCAGGCCGTCGACCACGGCCCGCCAGTCGACCCCCTGGTGGCGGGCGGCGGCCACCTGGTCGCGCACCAGCGCGGCCAGCTGGTCCGCGGTGACCGGCCCGGTCGGGACCGGGCTCAGCCAGGCGGTCGAGCTCTGCTCGATGTGGGCGGCGGGGAGCAGGCCGTGGCGGCTCACCATGACCACGCGGCGACCGGGAGCGTCACCGAGCAGGGTGACCGCGGCGTCGACCGCGGTCAGGCCGGTGCCGACCAGCACCACCACGGCGTCGGGCGCGATGGACGTCAGGCGGTCGAGGTCCCAGGGGTCACCCAGGTGCCAGGGCGCGTCGGGGAGCCGCTGGCCGTCGACGGCGAGGGGCTCGGGCCGGTGGTTGCCGTGGGCCAGCACCACGCTCGAGGCGCGCTCGACCGAGCCGCTGGCGGTCTGCAGCTCGAAGCCGCCGGCCACCGGCGCCACGTCGACCACGCGCTCGGGCCGGAAGGCGAACCGGTCGTCGCGCAGCCGGTCGAGCGTCTCGCGCAGGTAGACGGCGTAGTCGCTGCGGGGCAGGAAGGCGGCGGCGTCCGGCTGGCGCCCGGTGCGGCGGGCCCACTCGACGAGGTCGCCGGGGATGTCGGGGAAGGCGCTCATGTGCCGCGACCGGACGTTGAGCAGGTGGCGGCGGTCGGTGGTGCCGTAGGCCAGCCCGTGGCCCAGCTCGCCCGAGGCGTCGTAGACAGTGGTGGTCAGGTCGTGGGCCCGCGAGGCCATCAGGTGGATGGCGGTCAGCGTCCCGCTGGCGCCCCCGCCGACGACCGCCACGTCGGTCCGGGCCGGCTCCGTCCCGGTCCCCAGCCCCGTCGTGGCGGCAGGTGGGGCGGCGGCGTGGACCTCGGGCTGGAGCATCCCGTAACTGTAGTAGGTCGCTTCTGTTTGTGCACAACGGCTCGCGGGGTGCCCACCCAGGTCCGGATAGTCTCAGACGTTCTCGACACGCGG
>CAZEPK010000320.1:0-5789 GCA_964514085.1 uncultured Nocardioides sp. | reverse complement strand
GACACCTCGGTGGTCGCCGCCCACCGCGGGCACCGGCTGGGCCTGCTGCTCAAGACCGAGATGAACCTCTGGCTGCGCGACGCCGAGCCGCAGCTGGCCGAGATCACCACCTGGAACGCCGAGTCGAACGACCACATGATCGGCGTCAACGAGGCGATCGGCTACCGCGTCAAGGGGCGGGAGCTGGAGCTCCAGAAGTCGCTCTGACCCTAGGACGCCGGAGGCACGGCCCTGCGGTAGCGCTCACCCACCCGGGCCACGGCCTCGACCAGGGCGGGCGGCTCGGTGACGTGGAAGTCCAGCCCGAGCATGCCGATGTAGACCGCGATGATCTCCACGCTGTCGCCGCCGGTGACGAGCACGCAGTGGTCGGGGTCCACGCTCTCGACCACGCCGACGGTCGGGTTGATGCGGGCGAGCACCTCCTCGGCCGGCGCGTCGACCGCGATGCGGGTGTGGACCAGCCACCCCGAGAAGGCCACCTCGCGCAGGACGAAGGAGGTGTAGTCCTCACCGGCCAGGGGCTGCGGGTCGAAGCGTCGTCCGCCGGGCGTGCGCAGCTCCACCCAGTCCAGGCGGTACGGCGCCCAGCCGCCGGTGCGCGGGTCGCGGGCCACCACGAACCACCTCCGCTGCCAGCTGACCAGCCGGTAGGGCTCGAGCTGGAGCCGCTGGCCCTGGTAGTCGAAGCGCAGCTCGACGTGGTCGCGGACCGCGGCGGCCACCTCGGTCAGCAGCGAGGCGTCGACCTCGGGGTCCTCGACGTTGGAGCCGGTGTTCTCCGGGCCGGCGCTGACCGCGTCGCGCAGGGCGTTGACCCGGCGCCGCAGGCGGTGGGGGAGCACGTGCTCGAGCTTGGCCAGCGCGCGGGCGCTGGTCTCCTCGGTGCCGCGCACCGCCGTGCCGGCCCGCAGCCCGACGGCGACCGCGACGGCCTCGTCCTCGTCGAGCAGCAGCGGCGGCAGCTTGGTGCCGACCCCGAGCCGGTAGCGGCCGCCCGGACCGCGGACCGCGTCGACCGGGTAGCCCAGGCCGCGGAGCCGCTCGATGTCGTTGCGCACGGTGCGATCCGTGACGCCGAGGCGCGCGGCCAGCTCGGCGCCGGTCCAGCCGGCGCGGGCCTGCAGCAGGCCGAGGAGGGCCAGCATGCGGGCCGCGGTGTCCGCCACGGAAACTCCTTGAAAGACGCCGGAAGTTCAGGAACGAAACGTTCCTGAAACGCTCCTGGCGTAGCCGCATGACCACTCACCAGAACCCCGACATCCGCCCCTTCACCGTCGCGATCCCGGACGCCGCGCTCGAGGACCTGCAGGCCCGGCTGGCCGCGACCCGGTTCCCCGAGCCCGCCCCCGGAGACTCCTGGGACTACGGCACCCCGGTCTCCTACCTGCGCGACATGGTCGAGCGGTGGCAGTCCTTCGACTGGCGGGCCCAGGAGGCCCGCATCAACGCCGTGCCGCAGTTCACCACCGAGGTCGAGGGCCAGACCATCCACTTCGTGCACGTCCGCTCGGCCCGCGAGGACGCCACACCCCTGCTGCTCCTGCACACCTACCCGGGCTCGTTCGCGGAGTTCCTGGACCTGGTGCCGCTGCTGACCGACGACATCCACCTCGTGATCCCGTCTATGCCGGGCTTCGGCTTCAGCACGCCGGTCGCCGACGCCGGCTGGACCATGGACCGCGTCGCCCGGGCCTACGACGTCCTGATGCGCCGTCTCGGCTACTCGTCGTACGGCGCCCACGGCAGCGACGGCGGCGCGATGGTCGGCCGCGAGCTCGCGGTCCTCGACCCCGAGGGCTTCCTGGGCGCGCACGTGCTGCAGCTCTTCTCCTTCCCCTCGGGCGACCCGAGCGAGTTCGAGGCGTTCGGCCCGGAGGAGTACGCCGCGCTGGAGTTCATGGGGTGGTTCCAGTCGGTCGGTGGCTACAACGCGATGAACGGCACCCGCCCGCAGACCATCGCGGCCGCCCTCTCCGACTCACCGGTCGGACAGCTGGCCTACAACGAGCTGTTCGAGAACTTCGGCAACGGCACCAGCCTGGTCTCCCCGGAGCAGGTCCTCACCCAGGTCTCGCTCTACTGGCTGACCAACACCTCGGCCACCGCGGTGCGCTACCACTACGCCGAGCAGCACCCGGCCCGCGAGACGGTCGTGAGCCGGGGCCGGATCGGGGTGGCGGTCTTCAAGGACGACTTCCAGACCATCCGGCCGCTGGCCGAGCGCGACAACGCCGGCATCGTGCACTGGTCGGAGCACGACCGCGGCGGCCACTTCGCCGTGCTGGAGGTGCCGGAGCTCGTCGCCGAGGACCTGCGGACCTTCTTCGCTCAGAGCGCGTAGGACGAGGCGCGGCGCAGCTCCTCGACCGCGCCGGCCACGATGCGGTCGATCAGCTCCTCGCAGCCGGGCAGGTCGTCGATGAGCCCGACGACCTGCCCGGAGGCGAGGATGCCGGCGTCGGTCTGGCCGTCCACGAGTCCCGCCTTGAGCAGGGTCGGGGTGTTGGCCGCGAGCGTCATCTGGGCCAGGGTGCGGCCCTGGGCCTTGCGCATCGCCCGGCCGTCGCGGGCGAGCTGGAGCCAGCCCATCCCGCTGTCCTCCTTGAACTCCAGCGTCCGCCGGAGCGTGGGGCCCAGCCGCTTGAGGCGGCTCGACTCCTCGACCTCCTCGACGAACGGCGTGCGCAGCATCCGGTGCGGCATGCCGTCGACCTTGGCGGTCACCACGGTGCCCGTGAGCTCGGTGGCCAGGTACAGCTGCTTGACCGCGTCGGGCACCGCGGAGTCCCGCGTCAGGAGGAAGCGGGTGCCCATGCCGACCGCGGCCGCGCCGTACGACAGCGCCGCCGCCAGGCCGCGGCCGTCGAACAAGCCGCCCGCCGCCACCACCGGGATGTCACTCCCCGCACCTCGCAGGGCGTCGAGGACGCTGGGCAGCAGCAGCGTGGTGGGGACCGGCCCGGTGTGGCCGCCACCCTCGCCGCCCTGCACCATCACGGCGTCGGCGCCCCACCCGGCCACCTTGACCGCGTGCTTGGCCGCACCGATGGACGGCATGACCACCACCCCGTGGTCCTTCAGCCTGGTGATCAGCTCGGGCTTGGGGGCCAGCGCGAACGAGGCCACCTTGACCCCGTGCTTCACCAGGAGGTCGCACCGGTCGGCGGCGTCACCGGCGTCGGCGCGCAGGTTGACGCCGAAGGGCTGGTCGGTGCGGCTCTTGACCTCGAGGATCGCCTTCTCGAGCTCCTCGCAGGTCATGGTGGCGCTGGCCAGGATGCCGAGCCCGCCGGCGTTGGCCGTGCCGCTGACCAGGCGGGCTCCGGAGACCCAGCCCATGCCGGTCTGCACGACCGGGTGCCGGACGCCGACCAGGTCGGTGAAGGGCGTGCGGAGCACCTGCGGCGTCACGGGTTCGGCACCTCCTTGAAGCGCAGCCCCTTCGGGTCGAGCACCTCGTTGATCAGCACCAGCTCCTCGGCGGTCGGCTGCCGGGTCTCGGGGATGGGCCCGTCGCCGTCGACGTGCAGGTCGCACCCGGAGGCCTCGCGGACCTGGTCGAGCGTCACGCCGGGGTGGAGGCTCAGGACGCGAAGGGTGTCGCCGGGCCCGTGCAGGTCGAGGACGGCGAGGTCGGAGACGACGCGGTGGATGTCGTTGTAGCGGGAGGCCCCGTGGCCGGCGGCCCGGGCGCGGGCCGGTCCCACGCCGGAGACGACGTCGACCTGCTCGACGAAGACGCGGGTCGAGTGCTTCGGCACCCAGTAGGAGGTGCGGTTGTTGACCGTGTTGCCCGGAGCGCCGCGCGAGCCGAGCAGCTGGCGCTTCGGACGGGCGAAGTCGCCGATGGCCGAGATGTTCTGGTTGCCGTGCCGGTCGACCTGGGTGGCGCCCATCATCACGTGCCTCTTGCCGTAGGCCACCACGTCGAAGACCCGGCGGAACGGGATCCAGCCCTCGACCACGTCGCGCTCCGGCGAGTGCTGGGCGAAGAGCGGGGGAGGGCTGGCCAGGAACAGCGACTCGCCGTCCGAGATGACCAGGTCGGGGTTCTGGGTGAGCCGGCACAGGCGGACCCCCAGCATCGGCAGCATGCCCATGGGGCTGGCGAAGATCTCGCCGTCGTCGGCGAAGGCGTCCGCGATGGCGGCGGCGCAGACGTCCGCGCGGGTCACGTCCATCATGCCTGCTCCTCCGCGAACGCCGCGACCGCGGCCTGGTAGGCCGCCTCGTCGCCGGACAGGAACCGCTCCTCGAACGCCACCCAGTCCTCGTCGCTGCCGCTCGCCGCGGCGGCGTAGGCCCGCTGGAACCTCTCGTCCCGCTCGTAGTCGGGGGTGCAGGTGGTGAAGTGGGCGCCGTGCGGGGTCTCGACCACGCCGTCGACCATCATGCGGTGGACCAGCAGGCGCTGGACCGGGGCGTCGACGGTCAGGCCCGCGGTGTCGACGATCTGCTCGCACGAGACGTAGGCGCGCTCGGCCGCCATGCAGAAGAGGTCGTCGAAGTACGGGTCCGGTCCGAGGTAGGTCGCATTGCCGTGCCGGTCGGCGCGGTCGAGGTGCACCAGCGCGACGTCGAGCTCGAGGGCGGGCACCGCCACCAGCTCCTGGCCGTCGGCGTACGGGCTGGTCACGGTCCTGATCCACGGGTTGTGGACCAGCACGTCGGAGCCGAGCCCCGCCCGCATGGGCAGGAACGGCAGCCGCTGGGCGGCCGCGCGCAGTCCGGTCTGGAACATGCCCTCGTCGAGCTCGACGACCTCGGGGATGCTGCCCGCCTGGCGCGCCCTCTGGAAGTTCGGCTCGAGCGGGACGGAGTCGAGGGAGACGAAGGCGTAGACCAGCTTGCGGACCTTGCCGGCCCGGACCAGCAGGCCGACGTCGGCGCCGCCCCAGCTGACCAGCGTGAGGTCCTTCAAGTCCGAGCGGAGGATGGCGCGCACGAAGGCCATCGGCTTGCGCCGGGGCCCCCAGCCGCCGATGCCGAGGGTGATGCCGTCCTCGAGCGTCGCGACGACCTCGTCGATCGTCATCTGCTTGTCGCGCGGTCCCGTGGTCACTGCGTGCTCTTGTCCGTCCCGGCGAAGTGGTCCCGCAGCTCGTCGCTGACGCCCATGAGGTTGAGCTCGTAGGTGAAGCCCTGCTCGAAGCGGTAGCTGGTGTTGACGTCGACCGGGTCGATGCCGTTGAGCGCCTCCTTGGCGGCCCGGATCACCCGGGTGTCCTTGTCGGCGATGTCGGCGGCCAGGCGCAGGGCCGCGTCGTCCAGCCCCTCGCGCGGGACCACCTCGAAGACCGAGCCGTGCTGGACCAGCTCCGCGGCGGTGATGGTGCGCGCGGTGAAGTAGAGGGTGCGCATCAGGTGCTGGGGGACCAGGCGGGCCAGGTGGGTGGCCGCGCCCAGGGCGCCCTGCTTGACCTCCGGCACGCCGAAGTAGGCGTCGTCGCTGGCCACCACGACGTCGCAGTTGCCGACCAGGCCGACCCCGCCGCCGAGGCAGAAGCCGTGGACGGCGGCGATGACCGGCACCGCGCACTCGTAGACCGCCTTGAACGCCGCGTGGCAGCCCCGGTTGGCGCCGAGCAGCGCCTCGAAGCCCTCGGTGTGCTGCATCTCCTTGATGTCCACGCCCGCGTTGAACCCCCGGCCCTCGGCGCGGAGCACCACGACCCTGGTGCCGGTGTCACTGCTGGCCTGGTCCATGGCCGCGGCGACGTCGAACCAGCCCTGCACCGTCAGCGCGTTGACCGGGGGAGCGTCCATCGTGACGACGCGGATGCCGT
>CAZEPK010000319.1:0-5790 GCA_964514085.1 uncultured Nocardioides sp. | reverse complement strand
CAGCGACCCGACAAGAGAGAGCCTGTGCCCGGATACCGCGTTCCAGCCCAAGTAGTCCACGCCCTCATCGCCCTCGTGGCGGTGAGCGTGGTGATCGCCGCCCCG
Organism: uncultured Nocardioides sp.; assembly: GCA_964514085.1. Lineage (GTDB taxonomy): Bacteria > Actinomycetota > Actinomycetes > Propionibacteriales > Nocardioidaceae > Nocardioides. Next base: position 5,685 of record CAZEPK010000319.1, on the reverse strand, counting down.
GCCGCGGCACAGCAGCCGGCTGATGCGCCGCGCGATCCGCTCGATGCGGCTCCTGGGCTGCGAGGACCCGGTGCTGCCCGAGCTGCTCCCCGTCAGCCGCGACAAGATGGGCGAGACCTACGACGGGCTGCACCGCGACTGGGAGCGCATCTCGACCGTCGCGTACGCCGAGGAGGACGCCTTCCGGCAGACCCTGCGCTCGGGCACGACGATCTTCGACAACGCCGCGGCCGAGGTGAAGAAGTCGGGCGGGAGCGAGCTCTCCGGCGACCGGGCCTTCGCCCTCCACGACACCTACGGCTTCCCCATCGACCTGACCCTGGAGATGGCCGCCGAGCAGGGCCTGGAGGTCGACGAGGTCGGCTTCCGCCGCCTCATGCAGGAGCAGCGCGACCGCGCCAAGGCCGACGCGCGCGCCAAGAAGGGCGCGCACCGCGACGCCACTGCCTACCGCGCCGTGGCCGACGTCCTGGGCGCGCCGGTGGAGTTCACCGGCTACCGCGAGACCGTCAGCGACGGCACGGTCCGGGGCCTGGTCACGACCGACGGCGTGGTCCAGAGCGCCCGCGAGGGCGACGAGGTCGAGCTGGTCCTCGACCGCACGCCGTTCTACGCCGAGGGCGGCGGCCAGCTGGCCGACCAGGGCGTCATCCAGCTCGCCAACGGCGCCCGCCTGCGGGTCAACGACGTGCAGTCGCCGATCACGGGCCTGGTCGTGCACCAGGCCACCGTCCTCGACGGCGAGGTCACGCCCGGCCTCGAGGCCCACTCGCTGGTCGACCTGGAGCGCCGCCTGGCCATCTCCCGCGCCCACACCGCCACGCACATGGTGCACAAGGCCTTCCGCGAGGCGCTGGGGGAGACCGCGACCCAGGCCGGCTCGGAGAACGCGCCCGGCCGCTTCCGCTTCGACTTCTCCGCCACCGGCTCCGTGCCGGCCTCGGTGATGGCCGACGTCGAGGCGCGGGTCAACGACGTGATCCTCGACGACCTCGCCGTCGAGGCCGAGATCATGAGCCAGGCCGAGGCCGTGCGCTCGGGGGCCATGGCGCTGTTCGGCGAGAAGTACGGCGACCGGGTCCGCGTGGTCTCGGTGGGCGACTGGGCCCGTGAGCTCTGCGGCGGCACCCACGCCGGCAGCTCCGGCAAGCTCGGCGTGATCAAGCTGCTCGGGGAGTCCTCGATCGGCTCCGGCGTACGCCGGGTGGAGGCGCTGGTCGGGGCCGACGCCTACCGCTTCTTGGCCCGCGAGCACGTCCTGCTCGCGCAGCTGGCCGAGGCGCTCAAGGCGCGCCCGGAGGAGCTGCCGGAGCGGGTCAACGACATCGTCGAGAAGCTGCGGGTGGCCGAGAAGGAGCTCGAGAAGGTCCGGGTCGGCCAGCTGCTGGCCCGCGCCGGCGAGCTGGCGGCCGGCGCGGAGCAGGTGGGCGGCGTGGCCCTGGTCGCCACGTCCGCGCCCGGAGCCTCCGGCGGCGACGTCCGCACGCTGGCCCTCGACGTGCGCGGCCGGCTGCCCGCCGGACAGCCCGGCGTGGTGGTCGTCATCGGCGACGCCGACGGCAAGGTCTCCGTGGTGGCTGCGGTCAACGACGAGGCGCGCGCCCGGGGGGCCAGCGCCAACGCGCTGGTCCGCGCGGTCGGCCCGCTCGTCGGCGGCAAGGGCGGCGGCAAGGACGACGTGGCCCAGGGCGGCGGCACCGACGCCTCCCGCCTCGACGAGGCGCTGGCCCTGGTCCGCTCCGAGGTCGCAGCTCAGGTGGCGTCCTGACCTCCCCGCCGACCCGTCGTTACTGCTCAGCAGTAACGACGGGTCGGCGTCGGGCGACCGGTCGTTCGGCCCTACCGATACATCGCTCGCTGCCGACCCGTCGTTACTGCTCATCAGTAACGACAGGTCGGCGGGGCGGGGTGGCGTGAGGCCGGGGGTCCGGCTCGGTCTCGACCCGGGGGACGCCCGGATCGGGGTGGCGCGCAGCGACCCGTCCGGGCTGCTGGCCACCCCGGTGGAGACGGTCCAGCGCGGGCGCGGCGACCTGCTGCGGATCGCCGAGATCATCGTCGCCGAGCAGGACGGCGACCCGGAGCGGGTGGTCGAGGTCGTCGTGGGGCTGCCCCGGTCGCTGTCGGGCCGGGAGGGGCCGGCCGCCGCCAAGGTGCGCGAGTGGGCGGGCCGGCTGGCCCGCTCCGTCGCCCCGATCCCGGTGCGGCTGGCCGACGAGCGGCTCACCACGGTGAGCGCGGAGGCTATGCTGCGCGACCGAGGCCGCAAGGGCGCCAGACGCCGGGCGGTGGTGGACCAGGCGGCCGCCGTGGTGATCCTGCAGCACGTGCTGGACACCGAACGAGCCAGCGGCACCGCGCCGGGAGAGATCATCGAGGAGACGGATCGACGCCATGACTGACATGGAGAGCCTCCTCGGCGACCAGAGCCCGACCCCCGCCGGCGGCCGGCGGGCCGAGAAGGGCCGGCGCCGTGGCCCCGGCTGCCTCATCGCGCTGGTCATCGTGGCGGTGCTGGCGGGCGGCGCCTACTGGGGCGTGACGACCGGCGTGCAGAAGATCAAGGACCAGTTCAGCTCGGCCGAGGACTACCCAGGCCCCGGCACGGGCGAGGAGTTCAGCTTCGAGGTCAAGCCCGGCGACAGCATCGCCGAGATGGGCCGCGGGCTGAAGGCGGCGGGCGTGGTGGCCTCGGTCGAGGCGTTCACCGGCGCCGCGAGCGCCAACCCCGACTCCAACAAGATCCAGGCGGGGTTCTACGGGGTGCAGAAGGAGATGAAGGCCTCCGACGTCGTCAGCCTCCTGGTGGACCCCGACAACATCGTCACGACGGCGGTGACGATCCCCGAGGGGTTCACCGTCAAGCAGATCGTCGAGCGCCTGGTCAAGGAGACCGACTTCAAGAAGGCCGACTTCCAGGCCGCGCTGAAGGACCCGGCCGCGCTCGGCCTCCCGGACTACGCCGACGGCAACGCCGAGGGCTACCTGTTCCCGGCGACGTACTCCTTCGGACCCGAGGAGCAGCCTGCCGACATGCTGCACGACATGGTCGCGCGGTGGCAGCAGGCCGCCCAGGACAACGACCTCGAGGCCAGCGCCGAGGCGCTGGGCTACACCCCGCACGACATCATGACCATCGCCAGCCTCATCGAGGCCGAGGGCCGCGGGAAGTACAAGACCAAGATCGCGCGGGTCATCTACAACCGCCTCGAGAACCCCGACAACGGGCTCACCAACGGCCTGCTCGAGATCGACGCGACGGTCAACTACGCCCTGGGCCGCGACGACATCGGCGTGGCGCTGACCTCCGAGGACCTCGACGTCGACTCGCCGTACAACACGCGGAAGAACCCGGGGCTGCCGCCGGGGCCGATCGACTCACCCGGCGACGACTCCATCCAGGCCGCCCTCAACCCGACCGAGGGACCGTGGCTCTGGTACGTCACGACCAACCTCAAGACCGGCGAGACGAAGTTCACCGACGACTACGACACGTTCTTGGACTACAAGGCGGAGCTCAACACCTACTGCGAGACCTCGGAAGCGTGCTGAGGGCCGTCGCATGAGGTGCGCAGTGCTGGGTGACCCCGTCGAGCACTCGCTGTCCCCGGCCATCCACACGGCCGCCTACGAGGCGCTGGGCCTCACCGACTGGTCATACGACGCCGTGCTGGTCCCCGCCGGCGGGCTGGCCGGCTTCCTGGGCGGGCTGGACGACGAGTGGCGGGGCCTGTCCCTGACCATGCCGCTCAAGCGCGAGGCGCTGTCGCTGCTCGGGTCGCACGACGAGTGGGTGGCGGCCTCCGGGGCGTGCAACACCGTCCTGCTCGAGCCCGACGACTGCCGGCACGGCCTCAACACCGACGTCACGGGCGCGCTGATGCTCCTCGGCGAGCACGACGTCCCCGTGGAGCGCGCGGTCGTGCTCGGCGGGGGAGCCACCGCGACCTCGCTGCTGCTGGCCTTGGCCGAGCGCGGCATGCGGAGCGCCACCCTGGTGGTCCGCGAGCCCGAGCGGGCGGCGGAGACCGTCCGTGCCGTCGCGACGCACCCCGGCGCACCGTCGGTCGAGGTGGTCCGCCTCGACGAGGCGCTGGACCTGGACGCCGACGTGCTGGTCTCCACGGTGCCCGCGTCGGCCCAGGTGCCGGACCTCCTGGCCGCGGTGGCCGGCATCCCGCTGGTCTTCGACGTGGTCTACGAGCCGTGGCCCACCCCGCTGGGGGCCGCGGCCGAGCGAATGGGTCACGCGGTGCTGAGCGGGCTGGACCTCGTCGTCGCGCAGGCGGTGCACCAGGTGGCCGCCATGACCGGACGCTTCGACGCACCGGTCGGTGCCATGCGTCGAGCTGCGGAAGAGGCGCTGGCCCAGAGGTCGCTGCGGTGACCGACCTCCACCCGCTGGCCGCCGCGGCGGCCGGCGTGGTCGGGCTCGCCGCCGGGACCCTGGTGCCGCGGCTGATCGCCTGGCTCCCCGAGCCGGAGCCGGAGGACGCCGAGGAACCTGCGAGCCTCGAGGACCTGGCCGCCGACGAACCGGACGACGCGGCCCCGGAGCGCGAGCCCGAGCCGCCGAAGGAGCTGTACGCCGACGTCGCGGCCCGGCCCGGCCTGCTCTGGAAGGCCGCGCTGGCCTCGGCGCTGAGTGCCGCGGTGATTGGGCTGGTGCTCGGGCGCAGCGTCGACCTGCTCGTGGTGCTCCCGCTGGTGCCCGTCGGCGTGGCCCTGGCCGTCATCGACTGGCGGACCAGGCTGCTGCCCACGCGGCTGATCGCGCCGTCGTACGCCCTCACCGTGGTGCTGGTCCTCGTGGCCTGGCTGGTCGGGGACCGCGACCTCCAGGACCTGGAGCGCACCGGGCTGGGCTGGCTGGTCTACGGCGGCATGTTCTTCCTGCTGTGGTTCATCTACCCGCGCGGGCTCGGGTACGGCGACGTCCGCCTCTCCGGGGTGCTCGGACTGGCGCTCGGGTGGGTCGGGTGGGCCGAGCTGCTGCTGGGGATCTGGTTCGGCCTGCTGCTCGGCGGCGTCCTCGGCGCGGTGGTGGCGCTGGTGACCCGGCGCCGCGACAACCCCTTCGGCCCGTTCATGCTGCTCGGCGCGCTCGTCGGTCTCGTCCTCGGCCCGCTCGTCTCCTCCGGCTACGCCGGCTGACACACTTCCCCCTGTGACGTTGCGCTGGCTGACCGCGGGTGAGTCCCACGGCCCGTCCCTGGTGGCCATCCTCGAGGGGCTGCCCGCGCACGTCCTGGTGACCTCCGACGACGTGCGCGAGGCGCTGGCCCGACGGCGGCTCGGCTACGGCCGCGGCGCCCGCATGAAGTTCGAGCAGGACGAGGTGACCCTGGTCGGCGGCGTCCGGCACGGCCGCACCCAGGGCGGCCCGGTCGCCATCCAGGTCGGCAACACCGAGTGGCCCAAGTGGGAGACCGTGATGTCGGCGGACCCCGTCGACCCGGCCCTGCTGGAGGGTTCGGCCCGCAACGCGCCGCTGACCCGGCCCCGGCCCGGGCACGCCGACCTGGCCGGGATGCAGAAGTACGCCTTCGACGAGGCCCGACCGGTGCTCGAGCGGGCCTCGGCCCGCGAGACCGCGGCCCGCGTGGCCCTGGGCCGGGTCGCCTCCAACTTCCTGGAGCAGGCGGTCGGCGCCCGCATCGTGTCCCACGTGATCGAGCTCGGCGC
>CAZEPK010000318.1:0-5859 GCA_964514085.1 uncultured Nocardioides sp. | reverse complement strand
ACGGCGGACGTGGCCCGGGTGTTCCTCGTGCCGGAGCCGACCATGGGCCAGCGGCTGCTGCGGGCCAAGAACCGGATCGCCCACGCCGGCATCCCCTACCGCGTGCCCGAGGCCGCCGACCTGGCCGAGCGCCTCGACGGCGTCCTGGCGGTCGTCTACCTGGTCTTCACGCAGGGGTACGCCGGGGCGGCCGCGCCCGAGCTGGCGGAGGAGGCGATCCGGCTCGGCAGGCTCCTGGCCGGGCTGCTGCCCGACGAGGACGAGGTCACCGCGCTCCTGGCCCTGATGCTGGCCCAGCACGCCCGTCGCGACGCGCGGCTGGTGGAGGGCGAGCTGGTCACCCTCGAGCACCAGGACCGGTCCCGCTGGGACCGCGCCGAGGTGGAGGAGGCGCTGGCGCTCGGCATGCCGCCGGGTCGGGTGCCGGGTGGATACCGGCTCCAGGCGGAGCTGGCCCTGACCCACCTGCGCGCCACCGATGCCGTCGACACCGACTGGCGCCGGATCGTCCGCCTCTACGACCGGCTCCTGGAGCTGCAGCCCTCACCCGTGGTCTCCCTCAACCGCGCCGTCGCGGTCGGCATGGCCGAGAGCCCGGCCGTCGGGCTCCAGGCCCTCGACCTGCTGGCCGACCACCCCGCGCTCCAGGGACTCCACCTGCTGCCCGCGACCCGGGCCGACCTGCTGGTCCGCGCCGGCCGGGTGGCCGAGGCCCTGCCCCAGCTGGAGCTCGCGATCGCGCTGGCGCCGACCGACCACGAGCGTCGGCAGCTGCACCAGCACCGGGACCGGCTCGCCTCCTCCCTGTCCGATGAGGGCTCCGCGGGTTAGCCTGAACGCGGGGACGGGCGCCGCTCGGGCGTCCGCGGGGGGAGTTTCGTCATGAACGCACGCACCGTCCGGGCCGCGGCAGCGGCCGCAGCGCTGGTGGTCTCCGGCGGCATCGCCGGCACCAGCTTCGCCGGGAACGCCTCGGAGGCGCCACCCGCCGCCGCCGCGAAGACGTCCGGCAAGATCGCGATCGTCCAGGCGGTGCCGAAGGTCGACCTCACGGTCACCGTCGACGGCGACGCCGTCCAGCAGGCCGTGGCCGAGGGCACCGTCGTGGGCCCGCTGGACCTGCCCGCCGGCAGCCACGAGATCACCTTCAGCGACGCCAGCGGCGGCACCGACGACATCACGTCGACGGTCGACGTGACGGCGGGGCAGTCCAGCGACGTCGTGGTGCACCGGCCCGCCGAGGTGGGCGGCTCGCCGGTCGTCAGCGTCTACCTGACGCCGAGCGACCCGATCGAGGCCGGCAAGGCGCGCGTGCTGCTGGCCCACACCGCCACCACCGCACCCGCCGACGTGGTCGTCGACGGGCAGACCGTGTTCACCAACATCGCCAACGGCGAGTTCGCCCAGGCCGACGTGGCCGCCGGGGCGCACGAGGTCTCGCTGCTCCCCGCGGGGGTGACGGGCAAGCCGATCCTCGGCCCGCTCGACGTCGACCTCGCGCCCGGCACGATCACCGCCGTCTACGCCGTCGGCAACCCGAAGGACGGCTCGATGAACGTCATCGTGCGGACCACGGGCGGGACGGCGTCCGCGGAGCAGCCGCCGAGCCAGATCGACACCGGCTCGGCGGGCCTCGTGAGCGGGGTGCCCGTGTGGACGTTCTCGACGCGCTGACCGGGCGACGCGCGGTGGCTGCACTGGCGGCCGTCCTCGCGGTCGCGGGGACCACGGGGTGCGCTGTCGGCGAGGCCGCGCCGCCTGCGGCGTCGCCGTCCTCCGAGGCCACCACGCCCGCGCCCTCGGCCTCGGCCTCCGCCTCGCCGGCCGCGGTGGCCCAGCGGGTGGGCGCCGCGGTGCCCGAGCCGCCGCGCGCGATCCGGTTGCCCGACGGTCGTCGGGTGCCGATCCGTGCCGTCGGCACGACCAGCAACGGGATGCTCGACGTGCCGTCCGACATCGAGGTGGCGGGCTGGTGGAGTGGCGGCTCCCGGCTCGGCGACCCCTTCGGGAGCACCCTCGTCGCCGCGCACGTCGACTCCCGGACCCAGGGGCTGGGGCCGTTCTCGAGCCTGCTGAGCGTTCGCCCCGGTGACCGCGTCACCGTCTGGTCGCGGGGCCTGCGCCAGGTCTTCGCGGTCAGGTCGCTGAGCCTGCGGCCCCAGGGCAGCATCGGCGCGACGTCGCGGCTGCACTCACCCGACGGCCCGCGCCGCCTCACGCTGGTCACGTGCGCCGGGCCGTACGACGCGGCCCGGGGCGGCTACCAGAACCTCGCCGTCATCACCGCGGAGCCGCTCGACGTGGCCCGGAGCCGGTCGTGAGCCGCGGGCTCACGGCCCTCGGGGCCGTCCTGGTGGTGGCGGTCCTCGTGGTCCTCGGGTTCCGGGCACTGGCCAAGGACGACGACCCGGCGCCTGCCTCCGGGACCAGCACACCGCGCAGCAGGGTGACCCCGCCCGCCACCCCGCCCGAGGTGCCCACCGAGGGGATGTACGTCGTCAGCGACGTCACCGCCGACGGCGACGTGCAGGTGCAGACCTGGCTCCGCTCGGCCACGCCGGTCAGCCAGCTCGACCTCACCACGACCGACCCGGACCTGCTCCCCGGCTCCGTCGAGTCGCTCGACCTCATCGTGCGGACCATGGACGGCAAGCTCGTCGCCCACCGCGACACCGTCGGCACCAACCCCCAGCGCATCCGGCTCCGCGAGCCGGCGACGGAGCTGTGGTTCAGCTACACCGTCGACGGCGGCATGGACGACGCCTCCTCCACGGTGCAGGGTCGTTCGCTGGCCCGCGTGCTGGCCATGGACGTCGACTACGAGGGCGCCGCCGGTGTGGTGCGCCGCCTGGTCACCGCGCCCGGCACCGTGCTCAACGTGGCCTGCCTGCGGCCCAGCGAGGACTTCGACGCCACCCCCCGCCCGTGCGGTCAGCCCACCGACGACGGCGACTGGCTGGTCGACCTGCGCGGCGCCGACCGTGACGACCGCCTGCTGGCGCAGCTGGAGTCCTGAGGGCGGCGTCCGGCGTCCCGGGTGAGTAGGGTCCGGGGCGTGCGGCGACCACGTCACGTCCACGGGGCTGCGGGGGCGCTCCTGCTCGCCCTGCTCGTCCCCGGGCCGGGCTCCGCGGAGCCGGCCCCGGTCGCGGAGCGCGCGGCCCCGGACCGGGCCACCTCGGGCTGCGTGTCCGAGGGCGGGACGGCCGCCGTCCGGCGTCCCGAGCTCCAGCGGCAGATCCCGACGGGGGAGACCGGCTGGTTCTCCTCCCCGGGCCTGGTCGACCTCGACGGTGACGGACGGCTCGAGATCGTGGCGCCGTTCTACTCGACGTTCGTCTTCGACGCGAGCGGACGCCTGCTCGGCAAGGGCCGGTCCAGCAAGGGTCGGGTCTACGCGCCCTCCGTGGTCGCCGACCTCGAGGGCGACGGCGTCCCCGACATCGTGGTCGGCGGCAACGAGGGCACGGTGGCGGCCTACGAGCTGCGCGGCGGTCGCCTGCGGTCCAAGGCCGGTTGGCCGGCGTCGACCGACAGCGGTGGCCAGTCGCCGGAGGTCCGTGGCCTGGCCGCCGCCGACCTCGACGGCGACGGGACCGTGGAGGTCGTCGCGACCACGACGAACACCGCCCGCAAGGGCGCCCAGGTCTTCGTGTTCCGGGCCGACGGGCGGCTCTACGCGCCCGCCGGGCACCCGCACGCCTGGCCCCGCAACCGCGGCTACGGCGCCTACGGCGAGAACGTCGGCATCGGCAACATCGACGACGACCCGCAGCTCGAGATCCTCGCCACCTTCGACAACCACCAGATCGACGCCCTGGACCCCGACGGCACCTCGATCCTCGCCTCGCCCTGGTTCACCGACCCCGAGTCCGGCTCGGAGGGCCGGCGGCTGGCCTGGGGCGACTTCATCCGCTGGGCCAGCCCGCAGGTCGAGCGGCGCCACTACCACCTCCACCGGGGCGCGTGGCCCAGCCCGGCGCGGCAGCCGTGGCTGCAGTGGACCGCCTCACCGCCCTCCGTCGCCGACCTCGACGGCGACGGCCGCAACGAGGTGGTCGGCCTGCCCAACGTCGAGAAGCACATCCCCTACCGCACCCAGGGCTACGCGTTCATGGCGCTCGACGGCGCGTACGGCGACGGCAGCCGCTCGGCCATGCGCCACCCGGGCTTCGAGCACCTCGTGGTCTCGAACCGTCCGGTGCACCGCCCCGACGGCGACTGGTACCCGCCGTCCGGCATCCCCGCCCCCACCCTGGTCGACCTCACCGGCGACGGCCGTCCCGAGATCGTCGCGGCGCTCCCCGGGGGTCGGGTCTACGCCGTCGGGCCGGACGGCCGGCGGCTGTGGACCTCGACGTACGCCCCGAAGCGCGCCAAGACCTTCGCCTCGGAGGTGGTCGCCGCCGACCTCAACAAGGACGGCGTCCCCGAGCTCGTCCTCGGCACCTACGCCCTGCACCGCCGCGCCGGTCACCTGCTCGTGCTCTCCGCCCAGGGACGGCAGCTGTCCGACACCCGGTTGACCCACCAGGGCCGCGACGGCAACGGCATCGGCGTCGCCGCTGCCCCCTCGATCGGCGACCTGACCGGGGACGGCACGCTCGAGATCGTGCTCAGCACCTTCGACCACGGCCTGGACGTCTACACGGTGCCCGGCTCCGGCACCGGCTGCCTGCCCTGGCCCACCGGACGGGGCAACCTGCTCCGCAACGGGACGGGTCCCGCCACGGCGCCCTGAGGCACCGCTGTCAGCACCGGGTGCCAAGGTGTCCCCGTGGCCCGGATCTCGCTCTCGCGACTGCCCGGCGAGCGCGCGGTGGTCCGTGACGGCGCGACGGAGGAGACGGTCGAGCTGGCCGCGCTGCCGGCGTACGTTCGCGCCCGCGACGACGCCACGCGGTGGGTGTGGGACGACACGGCGCGGTGGTACCCGTCCCTCCTGGCCGCCGGCGTGCGGGTCGAGCGCTGCCACGACCTCCGGCTGGGCCACCACCTCCTGCGCCGGGCGCCGGCGGTCGACGGGCGGCTGCTGGACGGCGAGGACTCGGCGGCCTGGGACCGGCTCGGCCCGAGTGCGCCGACCGAGGCGGCCCTGTTCGTGGTCGACGACGCGACGGAGCACCTCCGCGCCGACCTGGAGGACGCTCGTCAGCTCGCCGCCGTCGAGGCCTCGCCCGAAGCCGCCCGCCTGGGCCTGCTGCTGGCGGCGGAGTCGTCGGGCGCGCTGGCCGCGGCCGAGATGACCTGGGCGGGCGTGCCGTGGCGGGCCGACGTGCACGAGGCCCTGCTGTCCGAGCTGCTGGGCCCGCGCCCTCCCCGGGGTGTCCGGCCCGAGAAGCTGGACGAGCTGGTGGCCGAGGTCCGGGCGGCCCTGGGCGCGCCGACGCTCAACCCCGACTCGCGGCCCGAGCTGATGGAGGCGCTGCGCCGCGTCGGCTGCGACGTCCCCGACGTCCGCTCCTCGACGCTCCGCGCGGTCGACCACCCCGCGATCGGCCCGCTGCTGCACTACAAGCAGCTGGCCCAGCTGCTGGCCACCAACGGCTGGTCCTGGCTCGACCAGTGGGTGAGCGGGGGCCGGTTCCGCCCGTCCTACCAGCCGGCCGGCTCGACCACGGGCCGGTGGTCGTCCAACGGCGGCGGCGCGCTGTCGGTCCCGGCGCTCGTCCGCCCGGCGGCGGTCGCCGACGACGGCTGGGTGCTGGTCGTCGCCGACGTGGCCCAGCTCGAGCCGCGGGTGCTGGCGGGGATGAGCCGCGACCGCGCGCTGGCCGAGGCCGCGCGCGGGGCCGACCTCTACCAGGGCATGGTCGAGGCCGGCGCGGTGGCCAGCCGCAAGGACGCCAAGCTGGGCCT
>CAZEPK010000317.1:0-5868 GCA_964514085.1 uncultured Nocardioides sp. | reverse complement strand
TCGACCCGCGTCATCTCGGCGAAGTCTTCCAGCACCTCCACGCCGATGGCCTTGGAGAGGACCGTGTGGTGCGGCGCACCGGCCATCAGCCACGCCTCCGCCGAGGTCGACAAGGAGGGGCGCGGCTCCCACACGGCACAGGCGACGGGCAGGCGGGGCAGCTCCTCGTCGGGCTCGACGACGTCGATCTCGTTCACGGTGAGCCGGAGCCGGTCCCCCAGGTCCGAGAGACCCGCCACGATCCCCGGCCCGGGGTCGGCGGTGAAGCGGAGCCGCACCGGGTCCTCGCGGCCACCGATGGACAGGGGGTGGATCTCCAGCGTCGGCCGGGCCGTGGTGATGCTGGGGCAGACCTCGAGCATGTGCGCGCCGAGGACCTTCTCGCGGTCCGGGACCAGGTGGTAGGTGTAGTCCTCCATGAAGGACGTCCCGCCGGGCAGGCCGTCGGCCATCACCTTCATGGTCCGCAGCAGCACCGAGGTCTTCCAGTCGCCCTCGCCGCCGAAGCCGAAGCCGTCGGCCATCAGCCGTTGGACGGCCAGCCCGGGCAGCTGCCGCAGGCCGCCGAGGTCCTCGAAGTTGGTGGTGAAGGCCCCGAACCCGCCCTGGGTGAGGAAGGTGCGCAGGCCCAGCTCGGTCCGGGCGCCGTAGCGCAACGACTCGTGGCGCTCGCCGCCCTTGAGCAGCGCGGGCGCCACGGCGTAGGTGTCGGCGTACTCCTGCACCAGCTTGTCGATGTCGCCGTCGTCGACCTGGTCCACGACCGCGACGAGGTCGTTGACGGCGTAGGTGTTGACCGAGACCCCGAACCGGCGCTGGGCCTCCACCTTGTCGCCCTCGGTGACGGCCACGTCACGCATGGTGTCGCCGAAGCGGGCCAGGCGGAGGTTGCGGGCCTCGTGGCGGCCCACCGCCGCGCGCGTCCAGGCGGCGATCCGCCGCCGGACCGCCGGTGAGTCGACGTGACCCGCGATGGTCTTGCGGGCGATGCCCAGCCGGGTCTGGACGTAGCCGAACTCCCGGTCGCCGTGCGCGGCCTGGTTGAGGTTCATGAAGTCCATGTCGATGGTCGACCACGGCAGCTCCATGCCGGCCTGCGTGTGCAGGTGCAGCAGCGGCTTCTGCAGCGCGTCGAGGCCCGCGATCCACATCTTCGCCGGGGAGAAGGTGTGCATCCAGGTGATGACGCCGACGCACTCGGGCGCGCTGTTGGCCTCCAGGACCTGGCGGTGGATCGAGGGGCTGTCGAGCAGCACCGGCTTCCAGACCACGTCCACGGGCAGGCCCGCGTCGGCCAGCAGCCGCTCGACGATGCCCTGGGACTGGGCGGCGACCTGGTCGAGGGTCTCCGGCCCGTAGAGGCTCTGGCTCCCGGTCAGGAACCAGACCTCGGGAGCGGGGGTGGCGGTGGTGGTCATCGGTGGGCCTCCGTGGATCTCGACCGGGTGCGGTCGCGGGGTCGTGGGTGGTCGAGCGCCGGTCAGCGCTGGCCGTAGACGTTCTGGTAGCGGTGGAACAGCGCGTCGACGTGCTGCTGCTCGAGCGGGATCGGCGCGCCGAGCTGGCACGAGATGTGCACGGTCCGGGCGACGTCCTCGCACAACACGGCGGCCTTGACCGCAGCCCTGGCCGTGGGCCCGATCGTGAAGACGCCGTGGTTCTGCATCAGGACGGCGGGCGAGCGTGACCCGCGCAGGGTCTCGACGATGCCCCGGCCGATCGACTCGTCGCCGATCATCGCGAACGGACCGACGGGGATCTCGCCGCCGAACTCGTCGGCTCCCATCGTCAGCACGCAGGGCACCGGCTCGCCGCGGACGGCCCAGGCCGAGGCGTAGGTCGAGTGGGTGTGCACCACGCCGCCGACCTCGGGCATCTCGCGGTAGACGTAGGCCTGCGCCTCGGTGTCGGAGGACGGCGCGTGCTCGCCCTCGACCACGCGGCCCCCGAGGTCGCAGACGAACGTGTTCTCCGGGGTGAGGTCGTCGTAGGCGACCCCGCTGGGCTTGATGACCAGCAGATCCTGACCCGGCACCCGCGCGGAGACGTTGCCGGCGGTCCAGACGACCAGCTGGTAGCCCGTCAGCTGCGCGTGGAGCGCGCACACCTCACGACGCAGGGCGAGGATCGTCTGCGCCACCTCCTGCACCACGGTCATGCCAGGGCCTCTCGTCGGAGCGCCTTGAGCCGGCGCATGGTGTCGTCGCCCCGGCCGAAGTGGTCGTGCAGCTCGACGTAGATCGCGAAGAGCCGGTCGTAGGCCTGCGCGCGGCCCTCGTCGGGGAGGTGGACGCCCTTGCGGACCCTGCCCATCGACTTGGCCGCGGTCGGCACGTCCGGGTAGGCGCCGGCGGCGACCGCGGCGTGGATGGCCGAGCCGAGCGCCGGGCCCTGGTCGGAGTCGATGACCGACAGCGGGAGGCGGGTGACGTCGGCGTAGATCTGCATGAGGAGCGGGTTCTGGGCCAGCCCGCCCGCGACCACCAGCTCCCGGACCGGGACGCCGCTCTGCCCGAAGGTCTCGACGATCACCCTGGTGCCGAAGGCCGTGGCCTCGAGCAGCGCCCGGTAGACGTCCTCGGGCCGGGTGGCCAGCGTCTGCCCGAGCACCAGGCCGCTGAGCTCGTGGTCGACGAGCACCGAGCGGTTGCCGTTGTGCCAGTCCAGCGCCACCAGCCCGTGCTCCCCGACCTCCTGCCCGGCGGCCAGTCGCGTCAGGTGCTCGTGCAGCGACTCCCCCGCGGCCGCCGCCGCGTCGGCGTACGCGGAGGGGACCGAGGTGCGGGTGAACCAGCCGAAGATGTCCCCCACGCCGCTCTGGCCGGCCTCGTAGCCGTAGCTGCCCTCGACGATGCCCCCGTCGACCACCCCGCACATCCCCGGGACCTCCCGGAGCACGTCGGCACTCATCACGTGGCAGGTCGAGGTCCCCATGATGGCGACCATCTGGCCGGACGCCGTGGCCTGGGCCGCCGGCGCGGTGACGTGGGCGTCGACGTTGCCGACCGCGACCGCGATGCCCTCGGGGAGACCCGTCCACGCGGCGGCCTGGGCGGTGAGCCGCCCGGCCGCGTGGCCCAGCCGGCCGATCTCGCGCTCGAGCTTGTCGGGCACGAACGCCGAGAAGCCGGGGGCCAGCGCCTCCAGGAACGCAGGCGAGGGGTAGCTGCCGTCCTGGAGGATGCCCTTGTAGCCGGCGGTGCAGGCGTTGCGGACGTAGCGACCGCACAACTGCCAGACGATCCAGTCGGCCGCCTCCACCCAGTGGTCCATCTCCTCGTAGAGCTCGCGGTCCTCCTCGAACAGCTGCAGGCCCTTGGCGAACTCCCACTCGGAGGAGATCAGCCCGCCGTAGCGGGGCAGCCACGCCTCCTCCCGCTCCCGGGCCAGCCGGTTGATCCGGTCCGCCTGGGCCTGGGCGGCGTGGTGCTTCCACAGCTTCACGTAGGCGTGGGGCCGGTCCTCGCGCCCCGGCACCTCGCACAGCGGCGTCCCGTCGGCCCTGGTGGGCACCATCGTGCAGGCCGTGAAGTCGGTCGCGATCCCCACCACGTCCTCGGGCCGGACCCCGGCCGCCGCGACCGCCGCCGGCACCGCGAGGCGCAGCACCTCGCGGTAGTCCTCGGGCAACTGCAGCGCCCAGTCCGGCGGCAGCCGGCGACCGGTCGCGGGGAGGTGGTCCTCGAGGACCGCGTGGGGGTAGTCGTGCACGGCCGAGCCGAGCACGGCTCCGTCGCCGACCCGGACCACGACGGCGCGGCCGGACAGCGTGCCGTAGTCGACGCCGACGACGTACTGCTCCTGCGGGTGCATCGGGCTCACTTCTCGTCTCGGGCGGGGGCCGAGCTCGCGCGGACGACGAGCTCGGGACTGATGAGGCGGTCCGGCGACGCGGTGCCGGCGATCGCGGTCTGGAGGATCTCGATGGCGCGCCGCCCGACGGCGGTGAAGTCCTGCCGGACGGTGGTCAGCGGCGGGATGAGGTAGGGCGACTCCGGGATGTCGTCGAAGCCGACGACGCTCACGTCGCCGGGGACCGAGCGGCCCGCCTCGTGCAGCGCGCGCAGCAGGCCGATGGCCATGTGGTCGTTGGCGCAGAAGATGCCGGTGACCTCGGGCCGCCGGGCCAGCTCGCGACCGAGGTCGTGCCCGCAGCGCGCGGTCCAGTCGCCCTCGACCGGCGGGGAGGGCCGCAGGCCGGCGGCGTACATCGCCTGCTGGTGGCCGGCCAGGCGGGCTCGGCCCTCGGTCCACGACTGCGGGCCGGCCAGGTGGACGATCTCGGTGTGCCCGAGGCCGATGAGGTGGTGGGTCGCGAGGGCCGCGCCCTCGACCTGGTCGACGCCCACGGTCCAGCGGGTCTTGGTGTCGTCCCCCTCCACCACCACGACGGGCAGCCCCAGGTCCTCCTGGGCGCGCGCCACCTCGAGCGCCTCGTCGGTGGCCGCGATGAGGACGATGCCCTCCACGCTCTGGTCCCGGAGGTGGTCGATGGCGTCGAGGAGGTCGTCGCGGGTCAGGGCCGGGAGGTTGACCGAGCTGACGAAGTAGCCGGCCTCGCGGCCGGCGGCCTGGACGGTGCGGTGCACGGTGCTGGGTCCCCAGAACCCGCCTCGGGAGCCGATGACCCCGAACGTGGCCGAGCGCCTGGTGACCAGCGCCCGCGCTGCGGTGTTGGGCCGGTAGCCGAGCTGCCGGATCGCCTCCAGCACCCGGTCGCGTGTCGCCGGCCGCAGGTTGTCGTGGCCGTTGACGACGCGCGAGACGGTCTGGTGCGAGACACCGGCGAGCCGGGCCACGTCGGCCATGACCGGGGTGCGCTCGGCCTGCGGGCGCGGAGCGGTCTGCGTCATGTCTGCCGCCGCGTGGCCAGCCGCTGGACGACCACGAAGACCAGGACCAGCACCCCGGTGAAGATGCGGATCCAGTAGGAGCTCAAGGTCCCGTCGAAAGAGATGAGGGTCTTGATGATGCCGAGCACCATGACGCCGACCAGCGACCCGAACACGTAGCCCCGGCCGCCGGTCAGCAGCGTGCCGCCGATGACGACCGCAGCGATCGCGTCGAGCTCCATGCCGATGGCGTGCAGGCTGTTGCCCGACAGGATGTAGAGCGAGAAGAGCAGCCCGCCCAGCGAGGCGCAGAACCCGCTGATGACGTAGACGCCCACCTTGGTGGAGGCGACCCGGAGCCCCATCAGCATCGCCGAGCTCTCGCTGCCGCCGATCGCGTACACCGTGCGGCCGAAGCGGGTCCGGGCCAGGACGTAGGTCGCGACCGCCACGGCCACCAGGGCGATGATCGCGGTCCAGCGGATGTAGTAGTCACCGAGGTAGACGGTCCTGAAGGCGAGCTGGGTGAAGGTGTCGTCGCTGATCGAGATGGACTCGACGCTGATGAGGTAGGTCAGGCCCCGAGCCAGGAACAGCCCCGCCAGGGTGGCGATGAAGGGCTGGATGTCGAAGTAGTGGATGAGCAGGCCCATCAGCAGGCCCAGCAGGGTGCCGGTGGCCAGGACGGCGGCCATGGACAGGTACGGCGGCCAGCCCATCTGGAGCGTCTTCGCCGCGATCATCGTGGACAGGGCCACCACCGAACCGACCGAGAGGTCGATGCCGCCGGTGAGGATGACGAAGGTCATGCCGACGGCCAGGACGATGAGGAACGCGTTGTCGATGAGCAAGCTCAGCAGGACCTGCGGGTCACCGAAACCCTCGTAGCGGAGGCTGCCGGCACCGAACATGCCGACGAAGAGGGCGAGCGTCGCGATCACCGGGAGGAAGCGGGTCGGAGGGCTGTAGCCCTTCACCCGTCCCCACAGGGACTGGGACGCGGGGACGGTGACGGCGCTCATGCGGGGGTACCTGC
>CAZEPK010000316.1:0-5884 GCA_964514085.1 uncultured Nocardioides sp. | reverse complement strand
AACGTCTTCTTCCTCTCCACCAACGCGATGGGCTGCAACGTCACGGCGTCGTGGCGCGCGCACCGCAAGGGCGCCTACATGGCCAACCCCTGCTACACGCAGATCCACCCGACCTGCATCCCGGTCACCGGCCACCACCAGTCGAAGCTGACCCTGATGTCGGAGTCGCTGCGCAACGATGGCCGCATCTGGGTGCCGAAGAAGAAGGCGGACTGCACCAAGGACCCCCGCGACATCCCGGAGGAGGACCGCGACTACTACCTGGAGCGGATCTACCCGGCGTTCGGCAACCTGGTCCCCCGCGACATCGCCTCCCGCCAGGCCAAGAACATGTGCGACGAGGGCCGGGGCGTGGGTCCCGAGGTCGAGGGCGTGCGTCGCGGCGTGTACCTCGACTTCGCCGACGCCATCGACCGGCTCGGTCGCGAGGCCATCGAGGGCAAGTACGGCAACCTGTTCGACATGTACGCCCGGATCACGGGCGAGGACCCCTACGAGGTCCCCATGCGGATCTACCCCGCCGTGCACTACGTCATGGGCGGGCTCTGGGTCGACTACGACCTGCAGTCCACGATCCCGGGGCTGTTCGTGACCGGCGAGGCCAACTTCTCCGACCACGGCGCCAACCGGCTCGGCGCCTCCGCCCTGATGCAGGGCCTGGCCGACGGCTACTTCGTGCTGCCCAACACCATCCGCGACTACCTGGCCGACGGCCCCTTCGACCGCGTGCCGGAGGACCACCCCGCGGTGGTGGAGGCGCAGCAGTCGGTCAAGGACCGCATCGACGCCTTCCTCACCACCAACGGCACCCGCAGCGTCGACTCCTACCACCGCGAGCTCGGCAACATCATGTGGGAGTACTGCGGGATGGAGCGCACCGAGGACGGCCTGCGCAAGGCGATCGACCTGATCCGCACGCTGCGCGACGACTTCAGGCGCAACGTGCGGGTGCTCGGCAGCGCCGAGAGCCTCAACCAGTCGCTGGAGAAGGCCGGCCGCGTGGCCGACTTCTTCGAGCTCGGCGAGCTGATGTGCATCGACGCCCTCAACCGGCGCGAGTCGTGCGGCGGCCACTTCCGGGCCGAGTCGCAGACCGAGGACGGCGAGGCGCTGCGCCACGACGACCAGTACGCCTACGTCTCCGCGTGGGAGTGGCCCGGCCAGGACCCCGACGGAGGCAGCAGGACGCCGATCCTGCACAAGGAGCACCTCACCTACGAGTTCGTCGAGATGAAGCAGCGGAGCTACAAGTGAAGATCCTCCTCAAGGTCTGGCGCCAGCCCGACTCGGCGTCGCCGGGCGAGATGGTCACCTACCCCCTGGACGACGTCTCCGAGGACATGTCGTTCCTGGAGATGCTCGACGTCCTCAACGAGGAGCTCATCGGCAGGGGCGAGGACCCCGTCGCCTTCGACTCCGACTGCCGCGAGGGCATCTGCGGGATGTGCGGGCTGATGATCAACGGGCAGGCACACGGCCCGGAGGTCACCACGACCTGCCAGCTGCACATGCGCTCGTTCAAGGACGGCGACGAGATCGTCATAGAGCCCTGGCGGGCCGACCCGTTCCCGGTGCTCAAGGACCTCGTGGTCGACCGGCGGGCCTTCGACCGGATCATCGCCTCGGGCGGCTACGTGTCGGTCAACACCGGCGCTGCCCCGGACGCGCACGCCCTGCCGGTGCCCAAGGACAAGGCCGACCGCGCCTTCGACGCCGCCACCTGCATCGGCTGCGGCGCCTGCGTCGCGGCCTGCCCCAACGGCTCGGCCTCGCTGTTCGTCGGCGCCAAGATCACCCACCTCGGCGAGCTGCCGCAGGGCCAGGCCGAGCGGGACCGCCGCGTCGTCAACATGGTGGCCCAGCACGACGCCGAGGGCTTCGGGGGCTGCACCAACATCGGCGAGTGCACCGCTGCCTGCCCCAAGGAGATCCCGCTCGACGTGATCTCCCGCCTCAACTGGGACCTGCACGCCGCGCTGCGCCACGGGCACTGAGGGCCGCGGCCGGACCCGGTGCGCCTCTACCTCTCCTCCGAGCGGCTGGGCAGCGCGCCCCAGGAGCTGGTCCGGCTGCTGCGCGGACGGACCAGGGTCGGCGTGGTCGCCGACGCGGCGTACCGGCACGACCCGGTCCGGCGCGCCGCACGCATCCGTGCGGACCTGACCGACCTCCGCGCCCTGAGGCTGGAGCCGGTCGAGCTGGACCTGGCCGAGCTCGGCGACGACGTCGACGCCCTCTGGGTCCTGGGCGGTGACGTGCTGGCCCTGCGTGCCGCGCTCGTCGACACCGGGGCGGACGACGTGGTCCGCCGACGGCTGGCCGAGGACTCCCTGGTCTACGCGGGCTACAGCGCCGGCGCCTGCGTCCTCGGTCCGCACCTCCCGCTGCCCGAGCCGGACGGCAGCGCCGGCCTGGGCGTCATCCCCTTCACGGTCCTCCCCCACCACGGCTCGGACCGCGCGGACGGCCTGCGCGACCTCTTCGTCGAGCAGCACATCCCGTTCATCGCGCTCCGCGACGGCGAGGCCGTCGTGGTCGAGGGCGACGGCCTCAGGGTCGTGGGCTCACCGGCTCCTCGGTCCTGACCGGCGCCGGCCTCAGCAGCCGCAGCCCCAGGCGGGCCAGCACCACTGCGATGACCAGGTCCACCACGATCAGGACCGAGTGGGCCACCCAGTAGCCGGTGGCCCGGTCCTCCCCGTCGGCCCACGCCGCATGCAGGTTCTTGGCGAAGGTCAGCCAGATGACGACGTTCCACGCCGCCACCGCCAGCAGGAGCCAGCCGTGCTTGCGTCCCAGGACCATGCCCCGAGATTACGAGGCGGGCCGTCGCCGCACTGAGCCTGCCTCCCTCAGCACCGCGCCCGTGTGAGCCCGCCCATGGGCCGACGGTGGCTGAGGTGCGAGGCCGTCCACGGCCGAGCCTCGAAGCCCCGCACGCCGAGGCTGGGGCCGGCTCGATCGGTGGTTGAGGAGGTCGCGCAGCGACCGTCTCGAAACCTCGCAACACGGCGCTGGCACTCGCCCCCCTCGGTGGTTGAGGAGGTCGCGCAGCGACCGTCTCGAAACCTCGCGACCCGGTGCTGGCACTCGCCCCCTCGGTGGTTGAGGAGGTCGCGCAACGACCGTCTCGGGACCTCGCAACACGGTGCTGGGGCTACCCAGACTCGCGTCGCGGAGAGAGATCTCGACGAGGGCCGAGCGGTGGTGCGGTCCCAGCACCCTCTTGCGAGGTTTCGAGACGGGCGCAGAACGCCCTCCTCAACCACCGTCGTGCCCAGGCCGTCCGCGGTCACCGTCGGTGGTTGAGGAGGTCGCGCAGCGACCGTCTCGAAACCGCGCAACCCGGTGCTGGAACGACGCGGAACCCCGTCACGGACGTCCGAACTCGGTGCGGTCCCAGCCACGTCTCCCGAGGTTTCGAGACGGGCGCAGAACGCCCTCCTCAACCACCGTCGTGACGAGGCCGTCAGCAGCTCTTCTGCTTCTCGGCCCGGCAGAGGTCGCCGCCGCCGTGGCCGATCGCCTTGTCGCGTCCCTGGCCGCCGAGCAGGACGTCGCGGAGCCGGCGGCCGACCAGGAGGTCGTCGCCGGGGCCGCCGCGGAAGAAGGCGTGGAAGCCGTGGCAGTCCAGCTCGCCGCCCGCGTCCTCGTTGTCGGGCGACAGCTCGAGCTCGTCGTCGCCGCCCGCACCCCTCATGGTGACCCGGCAGCCGTAGATCGAGACGTGGTCGTCGGCGGAGGAGCCGTCGACGTGCGCCTGGCGCGAGACGCCGCCGTACGACTCGAAGCCGGCCAGGCGGTAACTCCCCCGGCCGGCCTTGTTGCGGACGGCGACCGTGCCGACCCGGAGGTCCAGGGCGATCGAGCGGAGGGTGAAGAGCCGGAAGGTGTCCGCACCGCTGCCGCCCTGCAGGGAGCCGTCGCCGCCGGCGAACTGCGAGACGAGCTCGAGGCGGTCGTCGCCGCCGCGCAGGTCGGCGTCGACGTGGTTGCCGAAGACGAGCAGGTCGTCGGTGCCCTCGGTGCCGCGCAGGTCGACCCGCCCGGCGGCGCCCGTGGCGCTGACGTAGGTGTCGAAGCCGCTGAAGTGCCCGACGGTGACGCCCTCGCGGACCAGGGTGCCGGCCGCCAGGTCGGCGACGTACGCCGCATCGGTGGTCGTCAGCGTGAGGTCGTCGTCGAGGCCGGCGTCGGCGGTGAGCGTGAGGTTGCTGGCGGCACCGGCGGTGAGCCGGACGCGGTCGCGGCCGCCGCCGAGGTCGACCACCGTCGGTTGAGGACCACCCGGCTGGACCTCGACGCTGTCGCTGCCCTCCCCCGTCGTGACGTGCCCGCTCACGATGCAGACGACGTCGTCACCGCCGCCGGAGTCGACGGTGTTGTCACCCAGGCCCACGATCACGTCGGCCCCCGGCGTGCCGGTGACGGCCGTCCCGGCCGGGGCCACGATGGTCGCGCTCTGGAACTGGCAGGTCGGCGCGTCCGCGGCAGGGGCGGGTGCCGGTGCGGCGAGCAGCACCGCGACCGGCGCGGCAGCGAGGGTGAGGGCGAGCGCGAGCCTGGTCATGGGGTCTCCGAGGTCGGACGGGTGGTGCCTGGTCCGACGCCAGCCTGGCCCGACCGGTTCGCGACCGGAATGGTGCGGCCGGGCCATTGACCCGTGGGTCAGGCGTCGTCGCCGCGGCCGGCCCGCGCCACCGCCGTCGCCGCGGCGGCCCCCACGGCGGCACCGGCGGCGAAGGCGCCCTTCTTGAGCTTCCCGCCCTCCTCGGCGGTGCCCGGCACCTCGTCCGCTCTCGGGGAGCGGGGCCCCTCGACCGGCGCGGCCGGCTCGGCGACGCGCTGCTCGCGGGCCAGCGGGTGCGTCCAGGCCCACGAGGCGGCGTACAGGATCACGCGCGAGAAGTAGTTGATCCAGACGATGAGGATCAGCGCCAGGCCGAAGACCTGGAAGGCCGGGTTGCCCTGCGTGGACCTGATCAGGAGGTTCGAGACCTGCTTGAGGATCTCGAAGCCGACGGCACCGAGGAGCGCCCCCGACCACATGGCCCGCAGCGGCAGGTCGGGCGCGGCGAGCAGCCGGAACATGGCGAAGAACAGCACGGCGTTGGCCAGCAGGCCGAGACCGATCGTGACCAGCTGGACCAGCCAGCCCAGGGTGCTGCTCAGGTGGAGCCAGCCGAGCAGGTCCGAAGAGAACCCGGAGACCAGGCCCGTGAACGCCACGGCGAAGAGCAGCACCGCGCCGATGATGGCCAGCGTGATCAGGTCGCGGAGCTTGCCCATGACGAAGCTGGGCTGCTCCCGGTCGGGCAGCTCGAAGACCGTGATGAGCGCGTCACGCAGCGCCGAGAGCCACCCGAGGCCGGAGTAGAGGACACCGACCAGACCGAGGATCCCGGCGGTGGCGGCGGAGTCCTGGATGTCGGTGATGTTGAGCTTGTTCGGGCCCGACCCGATCAGCCCGGGGAACATCGACTTGATCGCGTCCACCAGCGTGTCCTGGGCGTCCGGGTAGACCTCGGCGACGTAGCCCACGACGAAGAAGGCCAGGGCCAGGACCGGGAAGACGGACAGGAAGCCGAAGTAGGTCACCGCCCCGGCCTGCTGGCCGGCCTTGGTGCCGCCGTAGTGCGCCTGCATCCTCAGGACGTGGTCGACCGCGGGCCGGTCCTCCCGCACCTCGTGGACGCGTGCCTTGATCCGGTCGACGAAGGCAGGCACGCGACTCAGGTACCCGAGCCGAGGGGGAAGTAGCGCGTCGGGGTCCAGCCCCGCTCCTCGTCGTGGACGTAGAGGTGGAAGTCGTCGACGTCGAACTGGCACTCGAAGTCGGCCAGCTCCTCGAAGGCCTGGTCCAGCTGCTGGTCCCCCACGTGGT
>CAZEPK010000315.1:0-5937 GCA_964514085.1 uncultured Nocardioides sp. | reverse complement strand
GCGAGCGGAGCGAGCTGTCCGTCGTGGACGGGGGGCCGAAGCTCGCGGGGGTAGATGGAGAGCCGAAGCTCGCGGGGGTAGATAAGTCACCGACCGCTCTCACAACCGCCACTGGCCGTGACGCACGCCACCCGCCCCGGCACGCAATGGGAGCGGAGGGAGCGCAGCGACCCGGTTTTGCGAGCGCAGCGAGCGCGCCCCGCGATCGGCCTCGCGGCCACGACGGACCGGCGAAGCCCCGCGAAGCGGGCGAGCGCAGCGAGCTGTCCGTCGTGGACGGGGGGCCGAAGCTCGCGGGGGTATCCGGTGCCGCGGGGGTATTCAGTACAGCTCGAGCGAGTGGACCATCACGTTTCCACGACGTACACCAGGATCATCGGCCGGCGCCGGTGCACCCGGTTGACCTGGGAGCCGATGGAGCGGCGGATGATCCGGCGCAGCTCGTCGGCGTCGACGGGCTGCGAGAGCGGAGCACTGGCGATGTCGTCGGTGACCCGCTTGCGGATGCCGTCGAGCAGCGCGTCCTCGTCGGCGAACCCGCGGGCCGAGATCTCGGGCCCGGCCACGACCTTGCCGGAGCGCTCGTCGACCACCACCACCGCGGAGATGAAGCCCTCCTCGCCGAGGATCACGCGGTCGCGCAGGCTCTCCTCGCCCACGTCGCCCACGCCGGTCCCGTCGACGTAGGTGAAGCCGGCCGAGACCCGCCCCACGACCGATGCCTTGCCGTCGCCGAGGTCGACCACGAACCCGTCGCGGGCCACGATGATCCGGTCCTTGGGCACCCCGGTGCGCATCGCGAGCTTGGCGTGGGCCAGCAGGTGCCGCCCCTCGCCGTGGACGGGCATGAAGTTGCGCGGCCGGAGCGCGTTCAGCACGCCGGTGAGCTCACCGGCCGCGGCGTGGCCGCTGACGTGGATCGGCGCCTGCTGGCGCGTGGTGACGTCGACGCCGGCGTAGGCCATGCGGTCGATGAGCCGGTAGACCGCGCTCTCGTTGCCGGGGATCAGCGAGCTGGCGAAGACGACCTGGTCGCCCTCCCCCAGCGTGAAGTCCTTGTGCTGGCCCGTCGCCATCCTGCTCAGCGCGGCGGCCGGCTCACCCTGCGAGCCGGTGCACAGGACGAGCATCCCGTCGTCGGGCAGCTTGTCGACCTCCTCCACCGAGAGGACCAGGCCGGGCGGGACGTTGAGGTAGCCGAGCTCGTCGGCGATCCGGACGTTGCGGATCATGGAGCGGCCGATGATCGCGACGTGCCGCTGCCGGTTGCGGGCCGCGTTAAGGACCTGCTGGATGCGGTGCACGTAGCTGGAGGTGCACACCACGAAGACCCGGCCGGACGCGTCGCCGATGACCCGGTCGAGGACCGGGCCGATGTCGCGCTCGGTCGCGACGAACCCCGGCACGTCGGCGTTCGTCGAGTCGCTGAGCAGCAGGTCCACCCCGCGGTCGCCGAGGCGGTAGAAGGCGGCCATGTCGGTCAGGCGGCCGTCCAGCGGCGTCATGTCGGCCTTGAAGTCACCGGTGTGGAACAACGTCCCCGCGCCGGTGCTCACCGCCACCGCGAGCGCGTCGGGGATGGAGTGGTTGACCGCGACGAACTCGCAGGTGAAGGGGCCGTACTGGACGGTCTGGCCGCTGGCGACCTCGTGCTCCTCGGAGTCGAGGCGCCGCTCGGTGAGCTTGGCGTCGAGCAGCCCGAGGGTGAACCGGGAGCCGACCAGGGGGGCCTTGAGCCCGGCCTGGATGAGGTACGGGACGCCGCCGATGTGGTCCTCGTGCCCGTGGGTGAGGATCACCGCCTCGATGTCGTCCCAGCGGTCCTGCAGGTGGGTGAAGTCCGGCAGCACGAGGTCGACGCCCGGCTGGTGCTCCTCGGGGAAGAGCACGCCGCAGTCGATGATGAGCAGCCGGCCCTCGTACTCCAGCACCGCCATGTTGCGCCCGATCTCACCCACGCCGCCCAGCGGGACGACCCGGAGGAAGCCAGGGGTGAGGGGAGGTGGCTCTTCGTCGTACTGCGGCACTCTTCGAACCCTACTCAGGCCCGACGGGACGCCGGTCACGGGCGTGTGGTCCACCGGAGTGTCGGCGAGCGCACCTACCGTCCGTGGTGTGAGCACGACGGCGGCCGGACCCACCTCCCGGTGGGAGCTGCAGCGCAGCTTCGACGAGCTGGGCCGCCCGCTGCGCGACATCACCTTCACCGTCGTCGACCTCGAGACCACGGGCGGCTCGGCCGAGGCCGGCTCGATG
This sequence comes from uncultured Nocardioides sp., assembly GCA_964514085.1. Taxonomy (GTDB): domain Bacteria; phylum Actinomycetota; class Actinomycetes; order Propionibacteriales; family Nocardioidaceae; genus Nocardioides. The sequence goes on along the minus strand of CAZEPK010000315.1, from coordinate 3,681 downwards.
ATCACCGAGATCGGCGCGGTCAAGGTCCGCGGCGGCGAGGTGCTCGGCGAGTTCCAGACCCTGGTCAACCCCCGCACCGAGATCCCGCCGTTCATCGCGGTCCTCACCGGCATCAGCAACGCCATGGTCTCCGACGCCCCGTCGATCGAGTCGGCGCTCCCGGCCTTCCTGGAGTTCGCGGCCGGCACCGTGCTGGTGGCCCACAACGCGCCGTTCGACGTCGGCTTCCTCAAGCACTTCAACGAGCGGCAGGGCCGGGCCTGGCCCGCCTTCGAGGTGGTCGACACCGCCAAGCTGGCGCGCCGGGTGATCACCCGCGACGACGCTCCCAACTGCAAGCTGTCCTCCCTGGCCCGCGCCTTCCGCTCGACCACCACGCCCAACCACCGTGCCCTCTCCGACGCCCGGGCCACGGTCGACGTCCTGCACGGCCTGATGGAGCGGCTCGGCGGGCTGGGCGTGCACACGCTCGAGGAGCTGCAGACCTTCTCCGCCCGGGTCTCGACCGCCCAGCGCCGCAAGCGCCACCTGGCCGAGGGGCTGCCGCACTCGCCGGGGGTCTACCTCTTCTGCGACGACTCCCGCCGCGTCCTCTACGTCGGCACCTCCCGCGACCTGCGCACGCGGGTGCGCTCCTACTTCACCGCCTCCGAGACCCGGTCCCGGATGGGCGAGATGGTGGGGCTGGCCACCACCGTCGAGGGGATCGTGTGCAGCACGGCGCTGGAGGCGCAGGTGCGCGAGCTGCGGCTGATCGCCGAGCACAAGCCGCGCTACAACCGCCGCTCCCGCTTCCCCGAGCGGATGCACTTCGTCAAGCTCACGCGCGAGCCCTGGCCACGGCTCTCGCTGGTGACCAAGGTGCTGGGCGACGACGCCGACTACCTCGGGCCCTTCTCCTCCCGCAAGGGCGCCGAGAAGTGCCTGGCCGCCCTCCACGACACCTTCCCGGTGCGCCAGTGCAGCGACCGCTTCGGCAAGGTGCCCTCCCGCGCCCCCTGCGTCCTGGCCGAGCTGGGCCGCTGCCTCGCGCCCTGCGACGGGAGCGTCGACGCCACGACCTACGCCGCCGTGGTGAGGCTGCTGCAGGACACCCTGCTGCGCCGGCCCGACGAGGTGGTCGACGCGATCAACCGCCGGATGGAGGCGCTGGCCGCCGACGAGCGCTTCGAGGAGGCCGGCGTCCACCGCGACCGCCTGGCCGCCTTCGTCCGGGCCGCGGCCCGGACCCAGCGGCTCACCGCCCTCTCCAGCTGCCCTGAGATCGTGGCCACCCGTCGCGAGACCGACGGTCGCTGGGCCGTGCACGTGGTGCGCCACGGCCGGCTGGCCGCGGCCGGGGTGATCCCGGGCGGGGCCGACGCCCACCAGTACGTCGCCGAGCTCCGGCTCTCCGCCGAGACCGTGGGCGACGCGCCCGGGCCGGTGCCGGCCGCCAGCGCCGAGGAGTCCGAGAAGGTGCTGCGCTGGCTGGAGTCCGACGGGGTCCGCCTCGTCGACGTCGAGGGCGAGTGGGCCTGCCCGGTCGCCGGGGCCACCCGTCACCTGGCGGTCCACGACGCGGTCTCGGAGTCCCGGCGCTCGCTGGTGCCCTTCGCCGACCGCCGCGACCTCAGCACGGTGCACCAGCCCGCGCGGTAGCCGCCGCGGTGGACACAGCCGATAGTTTGGGCCGCGTGATCACCGCCATCGTCTTCGTCAAGGCCGAGGTGGCCCGGATCCCCGAGGTGGCCGAGGCGATCGCCGCGCTCGACGGGGTCAGCGAGGTCTACTCGGTGACCGGGGAGGTCGACCTCATCGTGCTGGTGCGCGTGCGCGCCCACGAGGACGTCGCCGACGTGGTCGCCGACCGGCTCAACAAGGTCCCCGGCGTCACCTCGACCGAGACCCACATCGCCTTCCGGGCCTACTCCCGCCACGACCTCGAGGCCGCGTTCTCCCTCGGCCTGGAGTGACCGCGAGGGCAGCACCGGCGACGGGTCAGCCGCTCTGGCCCATCCAGCCCGGCGGCGGCGCGAGGAGCTCGACGTCCTTGTCGGCGTGGACCACGGTCCAGCCCTCCCCGTGCGAGAGCGCGTACGCCAGGGCCGACTCCGGGTCGACGAACGCGTACGCCGGAGCGGCGTCGCGCACCATGTCGTCCCAGTGCGGCTTCAGGTCGTTGATGTCCGACATCGTCTGCAGCTCGTCGGTGGTGTAGATGTCGCCGTACCCGCTGAACATGAAGTCCAGGTCCGGGTAGCGCCACATCAGGTAGCCGCCGAAGACCGACTCGTTGAGGATCCGCGTCCCCTCGGGCATCGCCTCGAACGTCGGCTCCACCCACGAGGGCTGCGGCGGGGAGTGGTCGCTGGTGCTGGGGACCAGCACGGCCAGGACCGCCAGCGAGACCGCCGCGCAGCCGAGCACGAAGGACCGCTCGGCCCGGCGCAGCCGCTGGACCGACCCGAGCGGGAGCTGCAGCTGGGCGGCGGCGAGCGGGACGAGCATGCTCGCCGCGACCGGCACGGTGCGCGAGGAGTAGACCGCGAAGCCCGCGGCCAGGCCCACCAGCGCGATGGTGGACCAGTCGGCGCCGCGCTTGACCATGACCAGGACGGTGACCAGCAGCACCGCGAGGAGCGCGAGGCAGTTGGGCATCGTGAAGTCCGGCGGCTTCCACTCCGAGAAGTACTGGCCGCGCGAGTTGACCAGCAGCACCGCCGGCAGCAGCGAGGCCCCCACCGGGGTCAGCAGCCCGCCGGCCAGGCCGGCCACCACGGGCACGGCGGCGAAGCCGGCGGCCTGCCGCCCGCGGATCCGTCCGTCGAGGCGCAGCCCGACGACGGCCACGACGCTGATGATCACGCCGAGCGGCCACATGCCGTGGCACATCGCCCACACCCACATGAGCGGGACGGCCCACCACGGTGAGACCCGGGCGCCCTGCCGGATGGCCATCCAGAGGCAGACGAGCAGCGTGGTGGCGATGTAGCTGAAGACCTGGGGGCGCATCGAGGTGCTCGGCGCGCAGGCCAGCAGGGCCACTATGAGGATGGGGGCGGCGACCACGCGGTCGGCCCACCGGCGGGCCGCGAGGTAGAAGGTCAGCGCCAGCCCCACGAAGAGCAGCCCGGCGAACCACGCGACGCCGGCCAGACCGAACGACTCCTCCAGCCGGGCCATCACCTCCTGCGGCAGCCACTGGGTCGGCACCCAGTCGGCGGTCGCCCACGAGGTGACGTGCCCGGGGTGGCGCAGCGACCAGCCGTCGAGGAACTCGCGGCCGAAGCGCAGGTGGAAGTAGGTGTCGGGATTGGACAGCGGCGTCGCGGCGGTGCGGACCATCACCAGGAAGGCGGCGGCCACCATCGCGAGCGGCACCACCACGCGCGTCATCACCACGACCGGCGAGGTCGCCTGCTGCGGCTCGGGCCGGACCTCCGGCGCGGTCGGTTCCAGGGTGGTGGTCACGTGTGTCTCCTTCTCCCACGCACGAGGCTAGGGAGCGGGCTACCCCAGTGCCGGGAACTCCCTCCAGAACAGCCCGTCGTGACTAGGCGGCCTGACCGATCGGCCCATCCGGACCGCAGCGCCGGGCTCACTTCAGGAGCGGCAGCACGGAGGCGAAGTCGTCGGACCAGGGCCGCACCTCGCCCGTCTCGAGCGGGCGCCACTCGCCGCCGGCCTCGCGCAATTGGC
>CAZEPK010000314.1:0-5978 GCA_964514085.1 uncultured Nocardioides sp. | reverse complement strand
GGCTCGCAGCCGCACTCCAGGGCCAGCTCGCCGAAGTGCGGGCCCAGCGAGGTGCCGCGCATGATGCCGGACCCGGCCGTGCTGTGCCCGGCGACCTCGCCCAGCGCGTCGACGGCCAGGATGACCGCGGCCGCGGTGTAGGTGGTGTGCTCGACCGGCCAGTGGACGTCGCGCAGCTCGCCGTCTGCTGGCCGCCCGTCGTCGTAGACCCAGCCGGTCCAGTACCGCCCGTCGGGCTCGCGCAGGTGCTGCATGTCCCCGAGCAGCGCCAGGGCGCGCCGGTGGTCCCCGATCGCGTCGAGAGCCATCACCAGCTCGCACGTCTCGGCGCCGGTGACCCACGGGTTGGTGTCGACGCACCGGATGCCCAGGCCCGGCACGACGAAGTCCTCCCAGCGCGAGGCGAGCAGGTCGTGGGCCGCGCGGCCCCGGACCGCCCCGCCGAGGACCGGGTAGTACCAGTCCATGGAGTGGGTCGACTTGTCCTCGAAGAGGTCGCGGTGCTCGCGCAGGGCGTGGCCCAGCCGGCCGCCGGCCAGCTCCCACTCAGGCTGCGCGGCGTCCAGCAGGTCGGCCAGCGCCACACCGGCCCGCAGCGACTGGTAGATCGACGAGGAGCCGGTCAGCAGCGCGAAGTCCTCGCCGGGGGTGTAGCGGATCCCGCCGAACGGCAGCTGCTGGGAGACCACCCAGTCCAGCCCGGCCCGGACCGACCCCCAGTAGCGCTGGAGGAAGGGCAGGTCGCGCCGGACCAGCCAGTGGTGCCAGAGCCCCACGGCGAAGTAGGCGGACATGTTGACGTCGGGGCGGTCGTCGTCGGCCACGCCGGCCACGATCTTCATGGGCCAGGAGCCGTCGGGGTGCTGCAGCGTCGGCACCCAGGCGTACGCCGCCTCGGCCGCCTCGACCTGGCCGCCGACCAGCATGGCCATGGCGGCCTCGACGTGGTTCCAGATGTCGACGTGCTCGCCGGTGGTCCAGGGCACCGCGCCCCAGGGCTCCTGCATCGCCGCGATCGCAGCTGCGCTGTCGGCCACCTGGGCCGCCGAGAGCACGCCGTCGACGCTGGGCAGCTGCGCCAGGGGCACGTCGGGGACCGGGGTCACGCGGCGCCGCTCGCCGGCTTGCGGAAGTAGAGGACGAGGCTCTTGCCGATGAGCGGGTCGAGGACCCGGCCGGCCAGCTGGAGGACCTTGGGCTGCTCCATGATCTCCCAGACCAGGAGCTTGTGGTACGCCTTGGCCAGCGGGTGCTCGTCGTTCTCCACGCCGACCGCGCACTTGATCCACCAGTACGGCGCGTGCAGGCCGTGCGCGTAGTCCTTGCCCTCGAAGACCATCGCGTCGCCGGGCGTGCCGTCGTTGAAGCGGCCCGCCTTGGTCACCTTGTCGACCAGCTCGTGGTCGGTGTAGATGCGGATGTGGCCGCCCTCGGCGTTGTGGTAGTCGTCGGAGAGCTTCCAGTTGATGACCTCCGGCAGCCAGCGCGGCACCGAGATGGCCAGGGTCCCGCCCGGCCGCAGGACGCGGACCAGCTCCTTGATGGCCTCCACGTCGGCGTGGATGTGCTCGAGCACCTCCGCGGCCACGACGCGGTCGAACTCGCCGTCGGCGAAGGGCAGCTGCAGCGCATCGCCCTGCTTGACGTCGGCCTCCGCGCCCGCGGGCACCTCGCCGGCCTGCTTCATCGCGTGGAAGAGGTCGCTGACGCCGGCCAGCTCGTCGGCGTCCATGTCGAAGGCGATGACGTCGGCGCCACGCCGGTACATCTCGAACGCGTGGCGCCCAGCCCCGCAGCCCATGTCGAGCACCCGGTCGCCGGGGCGCAGCCCCAGCCGCTCGAAGTCAACGGTCAGCACGTGTCTTCTTCTCCTCGTGGAACTCGGCGATGGTCTCCTCGTAGACCTTCGCCACCTTGGCCGCGACGGCCCGCCAGCTGAACAGCTCGTCGACCCGCTTCCGTCCGTTGGCGCCGTACGCCGCCCGCCGCTCGGGGTCGTCGAGCAGCGCCGCCAGGGCCGCCTCGAGCTCGCCGACGTCACCCGGCGTCACCAGGTCGGCGCAGAAGCCGTCGGGGCCGACGACCTCGGGGATGGCGCCGGCCCGCGAGGCGATGAGCGGGGTGGCGCAGGCCATCAGCTCGGCGGTCGGCAGCGAGAACCCCTCGTAGAGGCTCGGCACGCAGGCGATCTCGGCCGAGCCCATCAGCTCGACCAGCTCGGCGTCGCTGATGCCGTTGACGAAGCGCACGGAGTCGGTGATCGAGAGCTTGTCGATGAGCTTCTCGGTGCGGCCGCCGGGCTTGGGCTGGGTGACCAGGATCAGCTCGACGTCGCGCTCGGTGCGGAGCTTGGCGAAGGCCTCCAGCAGGGTCGCGATGCCCTTCATCGGCGCGTCGGCGCTGGCCATGGCCAGGATCCGGCCGGGCACGCGCGGCGCGGTGGGCGGCTGGAACCCGTCGTCGACGCCGAGCAGGATCACCTGCATCCGGGCCGGGTCGACGCCGAAGTCCTTGGCGATGTCGCGCTTGGAGGTCTCCGAGGGCGTCATGACCCGGCGGGCCTGGCGCGCCACCCGGCCCTGCATCCGCAGGAAGCCGTACCAGCGGCTGAGGGTGAACTTGCGCCACGGGTTGCGGGTCTGCGCGATGTCGATGCGCCGGTCGAAGGTGATCGGGTGGTGGATCGTGGTGACCAGCGGCAGGCCCTGCTCCTCGATCTTGAGCATGCCGTAGCCGAGCACCTGGTTGTCGTGGGCGACGTCGAAGTCGTCGGTCCGCTCCGCGAGCAGGCGCGCCACCCGGGTGCTGAAGGTCTTCGGCTCGGGGAAGCCGGCCGCGCACATGGTGGCGAACTCCTCCACGTCGACCCGGTCGCGGAACTCGTGGAGCTTGGGCACCCGGAAGGGGTCCGGCTCGCGGTAGAGGTCGAGGCTCGGGACCTTGGTCAGCGCCACGCCCTCGTCGAGCTCGGGGTAGGGCTGCCCGGAGAACACCTCGACGGTGTGGCCGAGGGCGGTCAGCTCGCGGCTGAGGTGGCGCAGGTAGATCCCCTGGCCGCCGCAGTGCGGCTTGGACCGGTACGACAACATCGCTATCCGCACGAGGCGGACCTCCCTGCTGCTCGGCGAACGCAATCCGGCGGGCCGGGCCTGCGACGTACTGGATGGTCGGTGAAACACGCGTGAAACTGGAACGTGTTCCTATTATGGACCACTCGTTGCTAGCCTAATGACCAGACCCTACGAGGGGCCCAACCCGGGCAGCGGTCACCTCCTGGAAGGTTCCACAGTGAGCAGCACCAACTCCCTGACGGTCGAGGACCTCGGGTCCGCAGCCCAACGGGACCGCCGCAAGCGGATCCTCGACGCGACCATCGCGCTGGCCACGCAGGGCGGCTTCGACGCCGTCCAGATGCGGGCCGTGGCCGAGCAGGCCGACGTGGCCCTCGGGACGCTCTACCGCTACTTCCCCTCGAAGATCCACCTCCTGGTCTCGGCCCTGGGCCGGGAGTTCGAGAAGGCCAACGCCTCGATCGCCGACAAGCCGATCCCGGGTGACACCGCCTCGGAGCGGGTCATCTTCGTGCTCCGCAAGACCACCCGCGGCCTCCAGGGCGACCCGCACCTCACCGAGGCGCTGACCCGGGCGTTCATGTTCGCCGACGCCTCGGTGCAGGCCGAGATCCACAACGTCGGGATGCTGCTCAGCCGGATGCTGACCCAGGCCATGCACCCGGGCCAGCACGAGCTGACCGACGACGACATCGCCATCGCCCGCGTGATCGGCGACGTGTGGCTCTCCGCGCTGGTCGGCTGGGTCACCGGTCGCACCTCGGCCGCCGACACGGCCGCCCAGATGGAGAAGGCCGTCCACCTGCTGCTCCGCGACTGAGCCGGCGCCCCGGAGTCGGCACCACGATGGATGGGTGCGAGGCCAGCCACGGCACCGCGGTGGCTGAGGTGCGAGGCCGGCCACGGCCGAGCCTCGAAGCCCCGCAACCCGGTGCTGGGACCGACCACCCCCCAGCACCGGCTCACCAGGCTTCGAGGCTCAGGCGCAGGGCGCCTTCACACCTCAGCCACCGTCGGGTCCGGGCCGGGAGGTGGGCGCCGCGACCTCGAAGAGGAAGCCCGCGATCCCGGCGGCGCCCTGCATCCAGCCGACCCCGGGCGGCAGCAGCGGTTCCTCGTTGCGGTGCTCGAGGAACCGCCAGCAGGCGCGGTCGCCCTCGGTCCGGGCGCGCTCGACCACGACGTCGGCCAGCGCCCGCGCGCGCTCGGGGTCGTGGGGCAGGAGTGCCGAGCCCACGCCGGCGGTGCCGCAGCACCGGCCGTCGTTGTCCCAGAAGCCCGGGTAGCGGCGTTCGGGGATCCCCGAGGTCTCCAGCGAGTGCAGGCAGCGCCCGAGCCACGCGTCGAGTGCCTCCCCCGCCACCGCGGTCACCCCGGCCCGGCCCAGCGCCTCGAAGGTGCCGAGCAGGCCGGCAGGCCCGTGGCACCAGTTCCAGGCGAACTCGTCCTGGCCGGGCTTCCAGTGCGGGACCTCACGCGGTACGGCGAAGCCGCCGGCCTCCAGTGACGCGGCTGAGGCCAGGGTGACCAGGTGCTCCGCCCCGAGCCGGGCCGCCTCGACCAGGTCCTCCCTCCCCAGGGCAGCGCCGGCCTCGGCCAGCGCGCCGACCACGCCGGCCAGCCCGTGGGACCAGTTCGGCATCTCGACCGGGCGACCACCCTTGAGCTTGTCCGGGGGCACGAGGCGGCGCGGGACGAAGAGCCAGTTGAGCCCCACCGGCGTCTCCTCGGCCTCGGCCAGGAGCAGCTCCGCGGCGTACGCAGCCAGCTCGGCACCCCGGGCAGCGCCCGCGTCCGCCGCCGCCACCCCCGCACGGAGCACCCCGGCGGTCCCGAGGGTGACGTCGTTGCGGTGCTCCCAGTCCGCCGGACCCATGGCCAGCAACCGGTCGACGCAGCCGTCGACGGGGCGGCCGAGGAGGAGGAGCACGTCGACGAACCCGGCCAGCCCGTCGAACCAGGTGGCGTCGCCCTCCTCGGCCGCCCGGGACTCGAGCCGCGCGCCGACCGCGTCGGCCAGCGCCTGCTCCTCCGCCGTCCAGGGCCGCACCCGCCGGACCCGGTCCAGCACCAGGGCCAGCCCGCCGATGCCGCTGTGGATCCCGTCCCGGTCCCACGCCGGCTCGGAGCTGTCGGTCGAGAGCGGGATCCAGACCCCGCCCTCGTCGTGGCGCACCTGGTCGAGGACCCAGCGCCACCCCGCCTCGGCGGTCTGGAGGTGGCCGGCGGTCATGGTGGCCATGGTGGCGGAAGACGCGAGGAAAGGGCAGGCGTGCGCTACTCGACGTAGGCCGCCGTGCTGCCGCCCAGCTCCATCGGCGCCATGCCCAGCTTGCGGTGGTCCCAGGACCGGGTGCGCTCGACGTCCAGCCGGACGACGACGCGGTTCTTGGCCATGAACTCCACGAACGGCCTCATCTCCTCGGTGTACTCACCGTGGTAGCGGCCGAAGATGTCGACGCAGACGTCCCACGCCACCTGGGGGTCCTCGATGACCACCCCGGTGCCCTCCAGGGAGACCCCGCGCAGCTGGTCGTAGGTCTGGCCCGCCTCGACCAGGAACGACATTCTCGGGTCGCGGCGCAGGTTGACCACCTTCTGGGCCTTGGCCTTGGTCTCGATCCAGACGGTGTCGTCCTTCACGGCGTACCACATGCCGACGAGGTGGATCTGGCCCTGCGGCCCGTAGGTGGCGACGGTCGAGGACCGCTGCTGGTGGAGGAAGTCCACGACCTCGTCGTGGCTCATCACGATCTGGGCGCGCTGGTTGGCCACCGGTCAGCCGCCGAACGCGTGCGTCGCGGTGACGCCGCCGTCGACGGCGATCTCGGCGCCGTTGATGTACGACGACTCGTCGCTGCCCAGGAAGACGTAGAGCGGCGCCACGTCCTCGGGGTGGCCCACCCG
>CAZEPK010000313.1:0-5996 GCA_964514085.1 uncultured Nocardioides sp. | reverse complement strand
GCCTCTGCCCCCGACACCACACCTGCGCCCACGACCCGACGTACACGATGACGCGGCTACCTACCGGGACCTACACCTTCCACCGCCGGACCTAGGCCGACGTCGACCGACAGCTTCGGTCCTTCGTCACCAGTTGCCGGGTGAAGCCGGCAGGGGGTGGGCGTCGTCGTGGATGACGTACGCCGTGCCGCCCGAGCCGCCGAGCCAGGCCTTCTCGAACTGCGCGCGGTCGTAGGTCCGACGGACGCCCGAGGAGGAGGACGCGGCCGGGTCGTTGACGACCACGTCGCCGGAGGCGGTGAAGCCGACGATGACCAGCAGGTGCCCGGCGGTCGCGGAGATCGGGGCGCCGGTGAGGGCGCCGGAGGAGAAGGAGATGGACGCGATCACCGGGATGCCGGCCGCGACCAGCGTGCCGGCCTCGCTGAGGGAGCGCAGCCGGGTGACGAAGGCGTGCAGCCCGCGGGAGGCGGCGTAGGCGGTGTTGAACGGCCAGTTGCCGGTGCCTTCGTACGACGCGTCGTAGGTCCGGCGGGCCACCTCGTCCACCCAGGGGTCGGGGCGGGCGCCGACCCAGCCGTAGGAGCCGGCGGCGGGCAGCTTGCCGTAGTAGCCGAGGACCATCGCGGTGGAGGTGGGGGAGCACCAGGCCTCGCCGCCACCGCCGTACTGGGGGAACTCGCCGCGGTGCACCATCTGTGAGTACGTCGGGACCGCGAGCGTGACGCCGTTGCCCGGGCCGGACGCCGACACGGACGGCGCCGAGGCCGGCACCTGCGAGGCCACGGCCCCGAGGGAGGAGATCGACGGGGAGGGGGAGGACGCCCCGGCGCGGCGCATCAGCCGCACCTGCAGCTGGTAGGACTCGGCGGACGACGCGGCCTTCCAGGTGTCCACCTCGACGCGGCCGAGGGCGTCGGACTGGCCCGTGACCGAGGTCCGTCGGACGTGCTTGTCGGAGGAGGCCCAGCGGCCGAGCACCATCCAGCGCGAGGCCGAGGCGGCCGAGGTGACCCGGACCCGCACCTCGACCCAGCTGTTCTTGGGCGTCTGCGCGGACCACGAGGCCACCAGCTGGGTGAAGCCGAAGCCCGGTGCGACCGGGCCGGAGGTCCAGCTGCCCACGTCGTACGACGTGCCCTGGTAGGCCCGCCGCTGGGAGGCGTCCTTCAGCACCAGGGCGCCGTGGCGCAGGCGCAGCCCCTTGGACTGCCCGCCGCGGAAGGCCGGTCCGCCCTCCCAGCGCGCGAACGAGACCTGCGCGGGCGCGCTGCGCGCCGCGGCGGCGAGCGAGGGGGCGGGGACAGACACCAGGAGCCCCGCGCCGAGCGCGAGGACACCGGACAGCAGCACGAGACGCATCTGTCGAGGCTAGGTCACTCCCTTCACTTGCGTCACATGAACAGCGTGACCAGCGGGAAAGCAGGACCGTGCCGCTCCCTTCCCTAGACTTGGCCGGTGCTCAGGCTCTACGACACCCAGACCCGCGAGGTCAGTGACTTCGCGCCCCTCGAGGAGGGGAAGGCCGGTCTGTACGTGTGCGGCCTGACGGTGCAGTCGGAGCCGCACGTGGGGCACGTGCGCTCGGCGGTGAACTTCGACGTCCTGCAGCGCTGGCTGCGGCACAGCGGCTACGAGGTCACCTTCATCCGCAACACCACCGACATCGACGACAAGATCCTGGTCAAGGCGGCCGAGCAGGGCCGGCCCTGGTACAACCTGGCCTTCGCGATGAAGCGCGAGCTCGACCGCGCCTACGAGGCGCTCAACGTCGCACCGCCGACCTACGAGCCCGCCGCCACCGGCCACATCCCGGAGATGGTCGAGCTCATCGCCCAGCTCATCGAGAAGGGCCACGCCTACCCCGCGGCCGACGGGTCGGGCGACGTCTACTTCGACGTGCGCTCCTGGCCGTCGTACGGCGAGCTGACGCACCAGCGCATCGAGGACATGGAGGCGGCCGAGGACGCCGACCCGCGCGGCAAGCGCGACGCCCGTGACTTCGCGCTCTGGAAGGGCTGGAAGAAGGAGAGCGAGCCCGAGACCGCCGCCTGGCCCAGCCCGTGGGGTCCCGGCCGGCCCGGGTGGCACATCGAGTGCTCCGCGATGGCGGGGAAGTACCTCGGCACCGCCTTCGACATCCACGGCGGCGGCGTGGACCTGCGCTTCCCTCACCACGAGAACGAGCAGGCCCAGTCGCGTGCGGCCGGCCACCCGTTCGCGTCGTACTGGATGCACAACGCCTGGATCACCACCGCCGGCGAGAAGATGAGCAAGTCGCTCGGCAACAGCCTGCTGATCCCGGCTGTGCTCGAGCGGGTGCGCGGCATCGAGCTGCGCTACTACCTGGTCGCGGCGCACTACCGCAGCCACGTGGAGTTCAGCTTCGACGCCCTCGACGAGGCCGCGGCCGGCTTCCAGCGCATCGAGAACTTCCTCGACCGGGCCGGTGCCGGCGCACCGGGCGACCTGCCCGACGCGTTCAGCGCAGCGATGGACGACGACCTCGGCACGCCCGCGGCTGTCGCGGTGCTCTACGACGCCGTGCGCGAGGGCAACCGCCAGCTCGCGGCCGGCGAGGACGCCACGGCCACGGCCGGGCAGGTCCGGGCCATGCTCGGCGTGCTCGGCCTCGACCCCGCCGACCCGGCCTGGCCGAGCACCGGCGCGGCCGACGCCAAGCTGACCAGCGCGGTCGACGCCCTCGTCGCCGGGCTGCTGGAGCGGCGGGCCGAGGCCCGCGCGGCCAAGGACTTCGCCGCCGCCGACGCCATCCGCGACCAGATCAAGGCCGCGGGCATCGAGGTCGAGGACACCCCGACCGGACCGAAGTGGACCCTCGGTGGCTGAGGTGCGAGGAGCCCCGGCGACGAGCCTCGAAGCCACTGCCCGTGGTGCTGGTGCTCACGCACGTCCCAGCACCTCGTCGCCAGGTCCCGAGGCTCGCTGCGCTCGCACCTCAACCACCGTGGGCGAAGGAGCTCGACATGCCCGGTAACAGCCAACGCAAGGGCTCGATCCGCAAGACCGCCAAAAAGCCCACCGCGGGCTCGGGAGGCCGGGTCAAGCGCGGCCTCGAGGGCCGCGGGCCCACGCCCAAGGCCAAGGACCGCCCCTACCACCAGGCGCACAAGGCCGCCAAGAAGAAGGCGGCCAAGTCGGCCTCCGCGCGCCCGAAGCGGCGGGGCACCGGCGAGGCCGAGTGGATCGCCGGGCGCAACTCCGTGGTGGAGTCGCTGCGTGAGGGCGTGCCGATCAACGGCGTCTACGTGGCCGAGGGCGCCGAGCGCGACGGTCGGCTCCGTGAGGCCTTCCGGCTCGCCAGCGAGCGCGGGGTCAGCCTGCTCGAGGTCACCAAGGCCGAGCTGGACCGGATGACCAGCGGCGCGGTCCACCAGGGCCTGGCCGCACGGATCCCGGCGTACGAGTACGCCCACCCCGACGACCTGCTCGACCGCGCGACCGAGCAGGGCGAGCAGCCGCTCATCGTGGCGCTCGACCAGGTCACCGACCCCCGCAACCTCGGCGCCGCCATCCGCAGCGCCGCGGCCTTCGGAGCGCACGGCGTGGTGGTCCCCGAGCGGCGCGCGGCCGGCATGACCGCCTCGGCCTGGAAGACCAGCGCCGGGGCCGCGGCCCGCATCCCGGTGGCCCAGACCGTCAACCTCGTGCGGCAGCTGAAGAGCTACCAGGAGGCCGGCTGCATGGTCATCGGCCTGGCCGCCGACGGCGACGTGGCGCTGCCCGACCTCGACCTGGCCGACGGGCCGCTGGTCGTGGTCGTCGGCTCCGAGGGGGACGGCCTGTCCCGCCTGGTGGCCGAGACCTGTGACCAGCTGGTCTCCATCCCGATGGTCAACCAGGTCGAGTCCCTGAACGCCGGCGTCGCCGCCTCGGTGGCCCTCTACGCGGTGGCGCAGGCCCGCGGATAGGGCGATGAGCGTCCGGACGCGCCGTGCCCTGGTCGGGACGGCGTACGTCGCCACGTGGGTGCTGCTCACGCTGGCCTGCGCGGTCGCGGTCTTCCTGCACAGCAGCCGGGAGACCACGCTGGCCAGCCACGACGCGGTGCTCCGGCCCGACCTGTCCGGGCACGTCGTCCTGCTCACCGGGCCAGTGCTGCCCGACGTCCGGGTGCCCTCCGGCGAGCGGCTCGGCGTCTCGGTGACGCTGGGCAAGACCGACGCGGCGAGCACCGCCGACCTCGTCGACCGCTACGCGCTCATCGCCAGCCAGCCCGAGGGTCCGGAGGCCCGGGTCAAGGAGGTGCTGGCCGACCTGGTCGTCGACTCCCTGGTCCGTGGCGCGGCGCTGGCGCTGGTCCCGATCGTCATCTGGGTCCTGATCGGCACGGAGCGCCGGCACGCGCTCTTCCGGCGCCGCCGCAGCCGCCGCAGCGTGGCCCTCATCGCCGTCCTCGGCGTGGTGGCCGTGCTGGTCGCCCAGCCCTGGGCGGACGACGAGGAGACCCTCGACAGCGAGGAGCAGTGGCAGTCGCTGGCGACGTTCCTCGGCCCCGACGTGCCCCTGCCCGCGGAGCTCGACGGCGTGGAGGTGCGCGGCGACGTCACCACCAGCCAGACCCGGCGCCTGATCGAGAGCGCCGTCGGCACCTACCAGTCGGGCCAGACCTTCTACCGCGACGCCGCGGAGGCGGCGGCGGACCTCGACCTGCGGCAGCCCGAGGACGGCGAGACCGTCGTGCTGTTCCTCGCCGACCGCCACGACAACATCGGCATGGACCGCGTGGCCCGGGCGGTCGGCGACGCAGCCGGCGCGGAGGCCGTCTTCGACGGCGGTGACGACACCTCGACCGGCAGCACCTGGGAGGCCTTCTCCCTCGACTCGCTCGACGCGGCGTTCGACGACGGCCCCTACGCCGACAGCAAGTGGGCGGTGACCGGCAACCACGACCACGGCGACTTCGTCGGGCGCTACCTCGGCGACCACGGCTGGACCGTGCTGGACGGCGAGGCCGTCGACGGCCCGGCCGGGGTGCGGCTGCTTGGGGTGGGGGATCCGCGCTCCAGCGGTCTGGGCAGCTGGCGCGACGAGAGCGGGCTGAGCTTCGACGAGGTGGCGGACCGCCTGGCCGACGCCGCCTGCCAGGCCGACGAGCAGGGGGACCGGGTCACCACGATCCTGGTCCACGACGCCAACATGGGCGACGAGGCCCTCGCTCGCGGCTGCACCGACCTGGTCATCGGTGGCCACCTGCACGTGCAGGGCGGCCCGACCGAGGTGACGGGGGAGAACGGCGCGGTCGGCTACAGCTACACCACCGGCACCGCCGGCGGGGCGGCGTACGCCATCGCGGTGGGCGCCGCGGTGCGCCGCCCGGCCGGTCTCACGCTGCTCACCTACCGCGACGGCCGCCCGGTCGGCGTCCAGCCGGTCACCCTGGACACGACCGGGGTCTTCACCGTCGGCGACTACTCCGAGCTCGACCCCTCCGACGGCTGAGGCGGGCTCGCGCGCTGACAACCGGTCAAATGTTCAACGGCTGTGGTCGGCGTCACCTTTCTCCCGGGCGCTCGTTCTCTGACTGGTACACGTTCTAGTTCTGCGCCTGGGAGGGCCCCGTGACACGTCTCGCTGCGCGCGCCGGCAGGGCCCGCACCGCGTCCGCCGGCGGTGCGCTCGCGCTGGCCCTGACCCTCTCCCTGGGCCTCGCGGCCTGCGGCTCGCAGCTCGACCCCAACCAGGTCGCGGGCGCCAGCAGCGGCTCCGGCACCACGGTGCAGAGCGGCGAGGTCGTGCCGGGCACCGACCCCGGGACCACCACCGGTGGCAGCGACACCACCACCACGACCGGCGGCGGCACCACCACGGGCGGCGGCACCACCACGGGCGGCGGCACCACCACCACCGGTGGCGGGACCACCACGTCCGGCGGCGGCACGACGGGCGGCGGCGGATCGGGCGACACGGGCGGCGCCAGCGGCGACGGTGACAACGCGGCCTCCGGCGGCGGCACCAAGGGCGCCTGCGACGGG
>CAZEPK010000312.1:0-5999 GCA_964514085.1 uncultured Nocardioides sp. | reverse complement strand
ACTGGCGGGTGTCGTTCTGGGTGGTTGCTGCCCTCGCTGCGGTGATGCTCGCCGCGGTGGCGCTCGCGCTGCCGGAGTCGCTCCCGATCGAACGACGTCACGCGGGTGGCCTCGGCCGTCTCCTCGGCGCGACGGGTGAGGTGCTGTCCTCGCGCGTGTTCAGCGGGCACCTGGTGGTGTTCGCCTTCTCGATGGGCACGACGTTCGCCTACGTGGCCACCTCGGCGTACGTGCTGCAGTCGATGAACGGCCTGACGCCGGTGCAGTACTCCGTCGACTTCGCCCTCAATGCCGCCGGGATGACGGTCGCCGCCCTTGTCGCCGCCCGCTACGCCGACCGGGTACCCGCACGCGTGCTCGTCGAGGTGGGACTCGCTGCGACCGGCGTCGCCGGCGCCGTGCTGGCCGTCGGCGCCGTGTGGTTCTCGATGCCGCTCGCTGTCGCTCTGGCGGGCTTCTTCGTCCTCATGACCGCCCAGGGGCTGGTCGGGCCCAACGCCGGCGCGCTCGCCTCCGGCGCGGTCCCCGACCACCCCGGCACCGGGTCGGCGCTGCTGGGCTTCTTGCAGTGGGTGATGGCCGGCACCATCGCGCCCCTGGCCGGTCTGGGCGGAGAGCACACCGCCGTCCCCATGGCCGCCATCGTCCTGGCCCTCACCGCCGCCTCCGCCGGCGCGCTCCTCATCGCCGGCACCACCGAACCAACGAACTGACACCCTCACGAAAGGAACCCACCATGCGTGGAGTAGTGATGTACGGCCCCGGCGACGTGCGCGTCGTCGACCGCGACGAGCCCCGCATCGTCGAACCGACCGACGCAGTCATCCGCCTGACCGCCACCTGCATCTGCGGGTCCGACCTGTGGCCCTACCGGGGCGCCGAACCCGCCGACGGCCTGCTCATGGGCCACGAGTACGTCGGCGTGGTCGAGGAGGTCGGCTCCGGCGTGGAGACGGTCAAGCCCGGCGACTTCGTCATCGGCTCCTTCGTCATCTCCGACGGCACCTGCGACATCTGCCGCGCCGGCTACCCCTCGCGCTGCGTCCACGCCGAGTTCGTGCACGGCACCATCGGCACCCAGTCCGAACGAGCCCGGATCCCCTACGCCGACGGCACTCTGGTCGCCACCCCGGGGATGCCGGAGGACGACCTGGTCCCCAGCCTGCTGGCCGCCTCCGACGTCCTCGGCACCGGCTGGTTCGCCGCGGTCGCCGCCGAGGCGGGCCCCGGCAAGACGGTTGCGGTGGTCGGCGACGGCGCGGTCGGCCTCCTCGGCATCCTCGCCGCGCGCGAGCTGGGCGCCGAGCGGATCATCGCCATGAGCCGCCATGCCGACAGGCAGGCCCTGGCCCGGGAGCTCGGCGCGACCGACATCGTCGAGGAGCGCGGCCAGGACGGCGTCGCGCGCGTCAAGGAGCTGACCGCCGGCCTCGGTGCGCACTCGGTCATCGAGGCCGTCGGCACGCAGGAGTCGATGATGCAGGCCATCCGGTCCACCCGTCCCGGCGGCCACGTCGGGTACGTCGGGGTCTCCCACGACGTCCAGCTCCCCGGCGACGAGCTCTTCTTCTCCCAGGTCCACCTCCACGGCGGCCCGGCCCCCGTACGACGGTTCCTGCCCGACCTCATCGAGCGCATCTGGACCAGGCAGATCGACCCCGGCAAGGTCTTCGACCTCGAGCTGCCCCTCGCCGAAGCGGCGGCGGGCTACTCGGCCATGGACGAGCGTCGTGCGATCAAGGTCCTCCTGCGCCCGTGACCGGCCAGCGCACCTCCGGCTCCACGAGCGCCCTGGTGGTGGCTGCGACGGTCCTGGCCGTCGCGGCGCTCGCCGGGTGCAGCACCACGCGCACCGACCCGAGCCGCGTGGGCCAGGCCCCGGTCGACAGGCCCAGACCAGACGGAGCAAGCGCCCGGGTGACGACCCCGACCGCCGCTACAGAAGGAGTCAGGAACGTGCAGATCGTGATCCACGTCGGGGACGAGCGGTTCACCGCCGACCTCGACGACACCCCCGCCGGACGAGACCTGCTCGCCCAGCTGCCGCAGACCATCGAGATGCGAGACCACGGCGGCGTGGAGAAGACCGGCACCCTCCAGGTGCCACTCAGCCTCGACGGGCAACCCGGTGGTGCCGACCCCGACGTGGGCGACCTCGGCTACTACGCGCCCGGCAGTGATCTGGTCCTCTACTACGGCGACCAGGGCTACTACGACGGCATCGTCATCCTCGGCCGCCTCGACGACGGAGCGCCCTCCCGGCTGGCTGCGATGGCCGGCGACATCACCGCCGCTGTCAGCGCCACCGACGCGCCCTGAACCTCCCACCTCACCCCACAACGATCGCAACAGGAGGACCCACCCGTGAAGCTCACCCGCAGCGGAGGCCAGACCGCTCCCGGCCCCAGCGACTGGTTCACCGGCGCCGTGTACATCGACGGCATCCGCAACCCCGACGACCAGTCCGACGTCGGCTGCGCCCACGTCCGATTCACCCCCGGCGCCCGGACGGCCTGGCATTCCCACCCCCGTGGCCAGACCCTCTACGTCACCGACGGCATCGGCTACGTCGCCCGCCGAGGCGGCGAGCCGCAGGAGATCCGCCCCGGGGACGTCGTCTACATCGAGCCCGGCGAGGAGCACTGGCACGGCGCCACGGCTCACCGGTTCATGGCGCACGTCGCCATCCAGGAGGCGGACGACCACGGCGAGGTGGTGACCTGGCTCGAGCACGTGACCGACGAGGACTACCCGGCCACGCCGCCGCAGCCCTGAGCCGCGCCCGTCCGGGCCCGCCCGATCAGGTTCTCCCCAGGCCCGAGGTCCGCACGGGACCGACTGTCGGTGGTCGCCCCTAGCGTGGGAACCACGATGTTGGTGGACGTGCAGCTCTCGGGAAGTCCGGTCGTGGTCGACGACCTGGACGACGCGTTCCTGCTCGCGCTCCTGCGCGAGTCGGAGCAGCAGAAGCGCATCGCCGACCGCCGCCAGCTGCGCCTGGCCCGGGCCTGGGCGGAGCGGCACCCCGCGAGGGACGAGCGCGAGGTCGCGGAGGCGATCGGAGGCGAGGGGACGCCAGCGGTGTCCGAGCGTGCGGTGACCCCCCTCGCGACCGCCCTCGGTGTCTCGGCCCAGACAGGCGCGCAGCTGCTGTCCGACGCGCTCGACCTGACCCACCGGCTGCCCCGCATCGACGCCGGCGTCGAGGCCCTGCAGATCGCGCCGTGGCGTGCCCGGCGCATCGCCAAGCTGACCCACGGGCTGAGCCAAGAGGCCGCGGCGTACGTCGACGCGCGGATCGCGCCGGTCGCCGACTCCTGCGGTGTGGTCCGGATCGAGCGGGAGGTCGCCGAGGCGATCGCCCGGTTCGACACCGTGGAGCAGGCCGAGTCCGAGGACGAGGCCGAAGCCGCGTGGGGCGTCAGGCTCGAGGACTACCGGGGACCGGTCTGGGACGGCACCTCCCGATTGGAGGTCATCGGCGACACCCCGACCCTGCGCACCCTCTACGACCTGATCAACGCGACCGCGCACGAGCTGCTCGACCCCGACCTGCCACCCGACCAGCAGAGCTCACTGGCGCACCGCAAGGTGGCCGCCCTCCGCCGCATCGCGGCGGGTGCCGGGGCCAGCAGCCACACCAGGCTCTACCTCCACGTCGGCGCCGACGACCTCGAGCACCCGCTGGCCAACCTGGGCCAGGTCGAGCGGCTCGGGCCGCTCACCGTCGCCCGCCTCCAGCACCTGCTCGGCACGACGCGCTTCACCGTCCGACCGGTCCTCGACCTCGCCCGCGCGGACGCCGTCGACGAGCACGACCCGCCCGCGTGGATGCGCGAGCTGGTCGTCCTCCGCGACCGGACCTGCGTCCATCCCCACTGCGACAAGCCGGCTCGCGACTGCGACCTCGACCACATCGAGCCCTACGTCGAGATGGACGACGGCGGACCGCCGGGCCAGACGCGGCCCGACAACCTCGCTCCGTTGTGTCGACGACACCACCGCGCCAAGACCCACCACGGCTGGACCTACCGGCGCAACGGCGACGGCAGCTACACCTGGACCAGCCCGTTCGGCGAGCGCTGCACCGTCGACACCCGCGGCGTCGTCACCCGGCACTGACGGCCCACGGGCCTAGCGCTCGCTCACGCGCTTCCACATCTGGATCGCATCGATGGCCTTGTTGAGGAAGCTCTCCTCGCCGAGCCGGTTGACCTTCCAGAACATGGCCTGGCTGCCACCGCTCGGGATCGCCGTCACCGACATCTGCTCCCCCACCGCCAGCACGCTGATGGACAGGCTGACCCGGCTGCCGCCGAAGGCGCTGTAGCGCTCGTAGACCCGCAGCACCATCCGGGCGTCACCCAGCCGGTGGTCGGCCGAGTCCTCGAGGTTGGCGCTGATGCTCCCGCTGAGGATCGTGCCGTCGAGGTGGCCCAGGAAGCGGTCCACGTCGCCGGTCAGCGTCATGTCGTAGCGCGCCACGCCGTGCACTGTAGGGCTCGCCCGGTCTCGGCGGCTCGGAACCGGCGGTGTCAGCCGCTGAGGTGGTGGGTACCACCCGAACGGGTGCACTCGGACGCGCCCCGGAGAAGGGGCAACGG
This sequence comes from uncultured Nocardioides sp., assembly GCA_964514085.1. GTDB lineage: Bacteria > Actinomycetota > Actinomycetes > Propionibacteriales > Nocardioidaceae > Nocardioides. The sequence continues at coordinate 1,395 of CAZEPK010000312.1, read as the reverse complement.
CATGAACCTCACCCGCACCAAGACCATCGAGCAGTCGATCTCCGACACCGAGGAGTCCGACCACCAGCTGCGCAAAGAGCTGGGCGCCGTCCAGCTGACCGTCTTCGGCGTCGGCGTGGTCATCGGCACCGGCATCTTCGTGCTCACCGGCGAGGCGGCCGGCGAGAAGGCCGGACCCGCGGTGGCGCTGTCCTTCGTGTTCTCCGGACTGGCCTGCGCGCTGGCCGCGCTCTGCTACGCCGAGTTCGCCAGCACCGTCCCCGTGGCCGGCTCGGCGTACACGTTCTCCTACGCCAGCCTCGGTGAGCTGGTCGCCTGGATCATCGGCTGGGACCTGATCCTCGAGCTGGCCCTGGGCGCGAGCACGGTCGCCGTGGGCTGGTCGACGTACTTCGCCGACGTGATGGGCGAGGCCGGCATCACCATCCCGGGCTGGGCCTACGGCGAGGGTCACAACCTGGTCGCCGCCGCCATCGTGCTGATCCTCACCGCCGTGATCGTCACCGGCATCAAGATCTCCGCGCAGGTCAACTTCGTCTTCGTGATGATCAAGGTCGGCATCGTCCTGTTCGTCATCATCGCCGGGCTGTTCTTCATCAAGACGGCCAACTGGTCGCCGTTCATCCCGCCGTCGGGCTCCGAGCCCGCGGGTGGCGGCGAGGCCGTCCCGTCGCTGCTGCAGGACCTCGGCTTCTCCCCCGGCGCCTTCGGGATCAGCGGGATCTTCACCGGCGCCGCGCTGGTCTTCTTCGCCTACATCGGCTTCGACGTGGTGGCCACGGCCGCCGAGGAGACCAAGAAGCCGCAGCGCGACATGCCGATCGGCATCCTGGCCTCGCTCGCCATCTGCACGACGCTCTACGTGGCGGTCTCGCTGGTGGTCACCGGCATGGTCAAGTACGACGAGATCTCGGTCGAGGCGCCCTTGGCCGAGGCCTTCCGGTCGGTGGGCCATCCCGGCTTCGCCACGCTAATCTCGGTCGGCGCGCTGATCGGCCTGACCACGGTGATGATGATCCTCATGCTCGGCCAGAGCCGGGTCTTCTTCGCCATGAGCCGCGACCGGCTGCTCCCGGCGGTGTTCGGCAAGGTCAGCCCGCGCTTCGGCACCCCGGTGCGGACCACGCTCCTGACCGGCATCGCGGTCGCGGTGATCTCGACGTTCGTGCCGCTGACCGAGCTGGCCGAGCTGGTCAACATCGGCACCCTGTTCGCCTTCGTGCTCGTGGCCATCGGCGTGCTCGTCCTGCGCCGCACCCGCCCCGACCTCGAGCGCGCCTTCCGGTGCCCCGGCGTCCCCGTGGTCCCGGTGCTGGCGGCGCTCGCGTCGATCTACCTGATGCTCAACCTGCCCACCGCGACCTGGGTCCGGTTCTTCATCTGGATGGCCATCGG